>CAZZIV010000036.1:0-16902 GCA_964654385.1 uncultured Acidobacteriota bacterium
CGATCGTTGAGCGTCGAGGGGGTGGTTTGCGGCGATCTCTGCTCCGTGTTCCCCGGAGGCCCCGCCCGCCGTTCCGGCCGGTCCCGGCAGGCGGGTCCCCGCCGGGGAAAGGATATCCAGTTCGAGATCTCCATTCCGTTCCGAACCGCCGCACAGGGAGAGACCATCGAAGTGCAACTTCCCCGGCAGGCGGCGTGCGGCATCTGTCACGGAACCGGAGTCCGGCCGGGCGCAGGCGCTGGAGTCTGCGTTCAATGCGGCGGAAGCGGCAGGATGGATCAGCGCCGGGGCCGCATGCAGATCGCCGTCGCGTGTCCTCGCTGCGGCGGAAGCGGCAGGATGCCCGGGCCGGCCTGCGATCCTTGCAAGGGAACCGGCCTGCGAGGAACGGTGCAAAAGATGAAGGTCAGGATTCCCGCCGGGATCGAAGACGGCGGGAAGGTCGTGCTGGCGGGCAAGGGAGACGCCGGGCTGCACGGAGGCCCGTCCGGCGACGCGTATCTTCGGATCCGGGTGGAAAAAGACGGCACGTTCACCCGGAAAGGGAGGGACCTCTACTGCGACGTGCCGATGACCCTGGCCAAGGCGGCACTCGGCTCCACCGTGGCCGTTCCCGGGCTGACCGGCTCCACCACCATCCAGGTTCCGCCCGGCACCCGGAGCGGACAGAAGTTCCGGATCCGCGGCGGAGGAATCCCGGCGAACGGAAAAGCGCCGGCAGGCGATCTTTACGCCGTGCTCCAGATCTGGCCGCCGGCCAGGCTGGATAAGCGGTCCCGTGAACTTCTGGAAGAGCTGGACCGGCTTCATCCGGACCTGGAATAAGGGGACGGTGTGACTCTTCCGATGCTCCACCCCATCTTTGTGCATTTTTCCGTCTCGTTCCTGGCAGCCGGCGGTCTCTGCGAGGCGGCGGGGATCTTCGCCGCCCGCCGGGGCCTGGAATCTTTCGGAAGCCGGCTGGGGATCGCCGGCGTGTTCAGCCTGGCCCCGACCATCCTCGCCGGGTACATCGCCCGCTACAGCATCCATACCTCGGCCGCTCATCTGCTCCACCGGGTCGATCTCCACGAACGGGCCGGCCTGTTCCTGCTGGGGATTTATCTCGGCGCCTTGCTGTGGCGGGCCTGGGGGCAGGGGAAGATCCCTGAAGCGGATCGGAAAATGTACGCGTGCCTGCTGCTGCTGGGAGTCGCCGCCGCCTTGTACACCGCCTGGCTCGGCGGCGAACTGGTGTACGGTTACGGAGTCGGTGTCAGCGCCGGAGGAACAGCGCCTTGAACGCGTACCCGGCGATCCGCGGGTTTTCCCGGAGGCGGCGCACCGAGTAGGCGTACCACTCGGATCCGTACGGGATGTAGACTCGAAGCCGGTGGCCGGTTTCCAGGATTCTGCGGCGCAGATCCTCGGTGACCCCCAGGAGCATCTGGAACTCGTACTTCTCCCGGGGGACCCGGTGTTTGCGGATCAGGCGGATCGCCTCTTCCACCAGCAGGGTGTCGTGGGTGGCGATTCCGACGTACGCCCCGGAGGCGAGAATCCTGTCCAGTAGGGCGGTGAAGTTCCTCCGGATCGGCTCATCCTCCGTGAAGGCGATCTCTTCAGGCTCCAGGTAGATCCCCTTGCAGAGACGGAAATTGGCGTCCGGCCCCGCAAGCGCCTCGATATCGGCGGCGGTGCGGCGCAGCCGGGCCTGCAGCACCACCCCGACCCGTCCGGGGAATTCTTCCCGCAACCGGCGGTACAGGCGCAGCGTGGCGTCGGTACAGGGGGAGTCTTCCATGTCGATCCGGAGAAAACTGTCGATCTCTTCGACCGCTTGAAGCAGCCGACGGAGATTGGAGAGGCATGCCTCCTCGTCCAGCAGCAGGCCGAGGGCGCTGAGCTTGACGGAGACATTGGTCTCCGGAAGCTTCTCCTGGTGGATGCGGTGGATCAAAGCCACATATTCCCGGGTGTTCTGCTCGGCTTCCTCGAGGGATCGGATGAATTCCCCCAGGATATCCATGGTTGCCATGGCCCCCTGCCGTCCCAGCTCCCGGGCCGTCTGCAGTGCTTCTTCCACGGTTTCGCCGGCGATGTACCGGCGGGAGAAGTACCCGACGATCGGCCTGGGAACGATCGAGAGCGTGGCGCTGATCAGCTTGTCGAGAACACTCATTCCGCTGTCCGCCGCTCCTGCTACCGGTTTTTCGGGATCGCCCGTATCCGGTCCTGGATTTCGCCCTCCTCGGGGAACCTGCCCAGTTGCTTTTTGGAGAAGATCAGGTTCCCGTCGACGGTGACCTCGAAGACCCCGCCGCCGGAGGCGATCATTTCACTCTTTACCCCGAAATCCTGTTCGAGCTGGGCGGCCAGACCGGTCGCCCTGGGTTCGTAATTTCATTCCATGCAGTATTCGATCTGGATCTTCATTACGCCTCCTTCCGTTCCGGCGGAGATCGCGGCCTGGTTCCGGAACCCGCCTGAACACGACCATAGTATCAACTGGATCGGATCCACGGTAGGACCCGGTGTTGTATGATTCCCGGCCGGGAGAGCCGATGCCTTTTTACTCCGCGACGATAAGGATCACGGCGGCGCCGCCGGAAGCGGCCGAGGCCGCCGGGGCGTTCGAAAGCCACCTCCGGACCCTCGGGCCGGAAGGTCGAATACTCCTTGTCTGTCGCTACGAAAAGCAGGACGGCTACCTGGTGATTTTCCAGGCGAAAGATCTCCTCTCCGCCCGGGACACGGTGGAGGCGCTTCCCCTGGTCCGGGAGGGACTGGCCGCCTGGCATTACCGGGAGGTGGAACTGATCGAGGAGAATCTGTCCTCAGGATGAAGGCTCCGGGTCGACCCAGCGGCCGTGGGCCCGGATCAGTTCCACCAGCCGGTCGTCCGCTTCGGCTTCCGGTATTTCCTTCGCCACCATCTCGTGGCCGACGAACAGGGCGATCTTCCCCTCTCCCCAGCCGACGTAGCCGAAATCGGCGTCGGCCATTTCCCCCGGCCCGTTCACGATGCACCCCATGATGCCGATCTTCAGCCCTTTCAGGTGGGAGGTGCGCTTCTTGATCCTCGCGGTGGTGCTCTCCAGGTCGAAGAGGGTCCGGCCGCAGGAAGGGCAGGAGATGTAATCGGTCCGTGTGATCCTGAGCCGGGCCGCCTGCAGGATGTCGTACGCCCGGGCCAGGGCGGCGGCCGGATCGGGGAGGGCGAGCTGCAGGCTGTCCCCGATCCCTTCGCAGAGCAGTCCGCCCAGGGACGCTCCGGGCCCGAGCCTCGGGTCGGCCCCCCGCTCCTGCGGCCGGTCCAGGAGAACGATCGGGAGATCCAGGCCGGCCTGGCCGAGACGATCCGCCAGGAGCCGGTTGGAGAGGAGTGGGGAAGGAAAACAGCACGGGTTGACCGCCAGGGAAAGGTCCCGAACGCCCAGCCTGTCCGCTTCCCCGGCCAGCCGGATCGTCCCGGCCACCGCCTGCCCGGTCTCAGCCCCTGGGCCGGACCCGGCCTCCAGGAGAAGACCGGCGCCGGACCGCGCGCACGCCTTGAACACCTTCGTCTGGAGAGTCGCTCCGTCCTCCGAATCTTCCAGGCCGTCCGGGCCGGTCCAGTGGAGCCGCCGGCAGCCCTCGAGCAGTTCCGGAAGGTGATCGGACGCCGCCAGGGTCGTCCCGACCAGGGTGGAGATCCAGGGGGCGCCGCCGCCGGTTCCGATCCGCGCCGACGCTTCCTCCAGGACCGCCCGGGCGTCTCCGGGGCCGCCGGAAAAGTTTCTCAGGTCGAGGGTGATCCACTCCGCCGGCATCGCCTCTCCGGCTCCCGCCGGCAGCGAGGGGAGCCGGTCCAGGCCTTCCGGCGACACGACGACATCCACCCGGACGGTCTGCCGGCCGCCGTAGCCGCACGGCCCCTCGTGGATCGGCCTGCTGCTCCGGCGTTCCCCGGGCCGGATCGGCGCCGGGGCCAGGGAGACCGGCGGCTTGATCCGGGGGCCGGTTTCCGTGTCCGTACCGGGGCGGTTGTACGGGGCGGCCATCGCCAGGGCCACCGGGATTTCCCGGACCGGATCTTCGGTCAGCGACACCCGGATCGTGTCCCCGATCCCTTCTTCCAGGAGGGCGCCGATGCCGATGGCCGACTTGATCCGGGCGTCTTCTCCGTCGCCGGCTTCGGTGACTCCCAGGTGGAGCGGATAGTGCATGTCTTCCCGGTCCATCGCCGCCACCAGCAACCGGTACGCCTCCAGGACCACCACCGGGTTGGAGGCTTTCATGGAAAGAATCAGTTCCCTGTAATCCAGGGATTCGCAGATTCGGACGAATTCCAGGGCCGATTCCACCATCCCCTCGGGAGTGTCCCCGAACCGGTTCAGAATCCGGTCGGAGAGGGAGCCGTGGTTGGTTCCGATCCGCATGGAGATTCCCCGGTCGCGGCACTTGAGGACCAGCGGGGAGAAGGTTTCCCGGATCCGTTCCAATTCGGCGTCGTATTCCCGGTCGGTATATTCCCGGACCTGGAACTTTTTCCGATCGGCGTAATTCCCCGGGTTCACCCGGACCTTTTCCACGAAATCGGCCGCCTGCATGGCGGCGGCAGGGGTGAAATGGATATCGGCCACCAAGGGAACCTGGATGCCGCGGTTGTTCAACTCGGCTCGGATGTTCGACAGGTTCTCCGCGTCCCGGCGGGTCGGCACCGTCAGCCGGACGATCTCGCAGCCGGCCCCCACCAGCCGTTCAATCTGCTCCACGGTGGCGGCGGTATCCTGGGTGGACGGCGTCGTCATCGACTGAACCCGGATCGGGTTGTCTCCGCCGACGCCGACGGCTCCCACCATCACCTGCCGGGTTGGGCGGCGTCGATAGGTGTACGGCCCGGTTTTCCATGAAAACATATTCACCGGCTCTCCTTTCGGTACGCCAGCATAGTACCAGCCGGGCCGGAATCCCGGTGGTGGCGACGCGGACGCGACACTCGGTGTCGGAGATTGACGGTGGCGGATTCCTGGAAATAGGGGAAGATTATACAGAGGACGAACGCTCCACCGCACGAGTCAACGGGCGGATCACAGCCGGGCCTGGACCAGGAATCGGCGACGGGACGGTGTCCAGGAAAGGCGGAACATGAACCTGCGTACCCGATGGAGCATCACCCTGATCGCCGTCATCGGCCTTGTGGCCTGCGCCCTGGTGATCGTCGGATTCCTCTTGACCATGGCCAACAACGACCTTCCCTGGAACGAGGAGCTGTCCGCCGGCGATTTCTACCGGGTGGTCGGCTCCGCCTACAACAAAGGGTTCGTGAACGGTTTCTTCTTCAGCTTCTTCCTGGTGCTGCTGGCGGTGGTGGTTTCCGCATGGATCGATTCGAAGCGCCGGGACCGGCGGGTCACCGACCGGCGGCAGGATCCGCCTGGAGAGACCTCCGAGGACTCACCGGGGAAGGTGGTTGCCTGGCGCCGGTGACCGTCCGTTCTCCTCCATGCTCCCTGTTCCGATCGGTGATAACCTCTCTCTTGGGAGGTGACCGATGCGCACAAGGCATGTTCTGCTTCTCTTGTTCGTGTTCCTGGCCGGGACGGCCCTGGGGTCGGCTCTCGGAAGACAGGCAGCGGCCCCCGCAGGCGGGATGGAGCCGGCGGCCCCTGCTTCCGCGGCCGTGCCTGCGCCGGCCGGGTCGGCCGGGGAAACCGTCTCGGCCGAATTCCGGCCGATCAACGAGGATCTCACCGAGAACGAGAAGCGGCTGATCCGCATCTTTCGGAAAGCCTCCGTGGCCACCGTTTTCATCACCAACGTGGCCTACCGGCGGGATTTCTTCTCCATGAATGTGCAGAAAATCGCCCAGGGGTCCGGATCCGGTTTCGTGTGGGACAAGGAAGGGCACATCGTCACCAACTACCATGTGATCGAAGGCGGAAGCGAGTTCCTGGTCACCCTGGACGAGAAGAGTTACAAGGCCCAAGTGGTGGGAGCCGCCCCGGACAAGGACGTGGCGGTATTGAAAATCGACGCTCCCAGGGACAAGCTGTTTCCCCTGGAGGCGGGCAGTTCTTCCACCCTGATGGTCGGCCAGACGGTGATGGCGGTGGGGAACCCGTTCGGCCTGGATCACTCGCTGTCGGTCGGCGTGGTCAGCGCCCTCGGCCGGGAGTTGACCTCACCTGCCGGGCGGACGATCCGGGACGTGATCCAGACCGATGCCGCCATCAATCCGGGCAATTCCGGAGGTCCGCTCCTGGACTCCCTCGGCCGCCTGGTGGGCGTGAACACGGCGATTTACAGCCCCAGCGGAGCGTCGGCAGGGATCGGCTTCTCCGTCCCGGTGGACACGGTCCGCCGCCTGGTGCCCCAGTTGATCCGTTACGGGAAGCCGATCCGGCCGGGCATCGGTGTCGGAATCCTTCCCGATCACCTGGCGCGGCGGTACGGGTTTGACGGCGTGGTCATCACCGACGTCTACCGGGGATGGCCCGCCGCTGAGGCCGGCCTGGAGCCGGTGCGGCTCAACCGGAGGAACGAAGTGGTCAGCGGCGACCAGATCATCGCCGTCAACGGCAAGGAAGTGAAATCCTCCGATGATCTCCTGGACCTCTTCGAAGAGGCCGGCGTTGGGGCCGAAGTGGAACTGACCCTTCAGAACCAGGACGGTCAGCGTAAAGTCAAACTTCGCCTGGCGGAAATCAGCTAGCTGGCTGCTGAAAAAGTCAGGTTTCACCGATCAGGAGCAGGCGAGGCCTCGGTATGATGGACTCCACGTTGCCAAAGGAGTCGACAATGCGAGGAAACGACGAGCATTCACGGCGAAAAGCGAGGACGCTTACGATGGATCGCAAGCGTCTCCGATACCGTCGCCGTCGGTGTCAAGCTGGTCCGGGTTGTAGGTCAATATACAGTTATCACAGGCTGACCCGATCAGGTCTCCGTCTTCGTCCAGCTGATTGAAATTGGAGTCATCCGGACAGTTGTCGCATACGTCTCCGATGGTGTCGCTCGACAGGCCCCGTATCCGTCCAACGATCTCCACAGCGTCGATCTCTTCCCAGCCTGCAACCTCGGTATGAACCCGCACACCGGTGGCGAAGTAGTCGGTCTCGGTCCAGGTCGGCGCGAATGTACCGCCACACACCGCGGCATCTGCACCTTCCCAGATCGTGTGGTAGGCGCCGGTATCTTCCTCGATCAGTTCCACGCGGGTGATGAATCCGCCTTCGAGTGTTTCGTACAGTACGATGCCGGTCGACTTCACCGGCAGTTCATAGGTTAGCTCCAGCCATTCCGGCCCGGCGCCCCCTTCCAGCGGCGCCCAGGCATCGGGAGCATCACTGCAGCCGCCGACGTTCGGCGCGCCGGTCGCCTGCATCGCGCTGTAATCGCTTGAACCGTACTCGCTGCTGGCGATCGCTGAATAGGCCCACTGCCTGCCCTCGCCCAGGTCGCTGTCGGCCTGGTCCGGGTTCGGGTCGACAGGGCAGTTGTCGCACTGGCTCCCGATTCCGTCGTTGTCAGGGTCTTGCTGGAGGTTGTTGTAGACGTCGGGACAGTTGTCCACATCGTCGCACCAGCCATCTCCGTCGGAATCGATTCCTGGCGGGAACGGGCACGGATCACAGGCGTCTCCTACGCCGTCGTCATCACTGTCCAGTTGATCGGGGTTGGCGTCTTGAGGACAGTTGTCCACGCCGCCGCAGATACCGTCATAGTCCTCATCGTTGCCGGAAGCCAGAGAACAGATGTCACAAACGTCGCCCTCGCCATCCTGATCCTCATCGGCCTGATCCGGGTTTGGCTCATAAGGGCAGTTGTCGCAGGCATCTCCTGTGCCGTCGCCATCGCCGTCCGCCTGGTCCGGGTTCGCCACCAGTTCACAGTTGTCCACGTCTCCACAGAGCGAGTCGTTGTCGGCGTCGTTTCCTGGATCGAATGGACAATCGTCACAGGCGTCCCCGAACGGATCACCGTCGGCGTTGAGCTGGTCTTCGTTCGGCGTACCGGGGCAGTTGTCGACATTTCCACAATGTCCGTCGGAGTCGAAATCATTCAGAGGATCGAGGACGCAGGGGTCGCAGGCGTCACCCATGGCGTCACCGTCCGAATTTAGTTGATCCGGATTCGGCGTCGAAATGCAATTATCACAAACGTCACCCTTCCAATCCGAATCGGCGTCCGCCTGGTCCGGATTGCCGATGAACTTGCAGTTATCACAAACGTTTCCGATTCCGTCCCGATCGGAGTCGATCTGGTACAGATTGGAGACTTCAACACAGTTGTCGCAGGCGTCGCCAACGCCATCCAGATCGGTGTCCCGCTGTCCGATATTCTGTATAAGCGGGCAGTTGTCCAGATCGGCGCACACACCATCCTCGTCGGCGTCGTTTTGTGCATCCAGTGGACACAGGTCACAGGCATCGCCCATCCCGTCCCCGTCCTGGTCGAGCTGTGCAGGATCATAAGCGCCTGGGCAGTCATCACAGGCATCACCGAAACCATCCCCATCCAGATCCAGTTGAGCAGGGTCGTACGCATCGGGACAGATATCTTCATCCGAACAGATGTTGTCGCCGTCAGGATCGTTGCCGGAATCTACCGGGCAGAAATCGCATCGATCGCCAATACCGTCCCGGTCCGTATCGATCTGGAGTTCGTTGGCATTCTCTGGACAGTTGTCGCAGGCATCTCCGATTCCGTCACCATCAGCATCGGCCTGGTCCGGGTTGAACTCCCCGGTGCAGTTATCACAAGAGTCTCCCAATCCGTCCCCGTCACTGTCTTCCTGATGATCGGCGTTGTAGATCGCAACACAGGTGTCACACGCATCCCCGATGAGATCGCCGTCGCCATCCGCCTGGTCCGGGTTGTTCACAAGCGGGCAGTTATCCACATCTCCGCACAAGCTGTCCAGATCAGGGTCATTCACCTTGCTGAGAGGGCAAGGGTCCAGCGGGTCGTCAAGACCGTCGTTATCATCATCGGGATCGCAGACATTTCCCATCCTGTCCCGGTCGGTATCGATCTGATCCGGGTTGCCGGTTTCGATACAATTGTCGCAGATATCTCCCACGCCATCTTCATCGGAATCTTCCTGTCCCGGGTCCGATCTCCCTGGGCACACGTCGCATGCGTCCGGCGTGCCGTCTCCATCGCCATCATCGGTGGGAGATCCGTCAATCTCCGGACAGGAGTCGCAAACGTCCCCTACCCCGTCTCCGTCGCCGTCGAGCTGGTCTTCATTCGAGATGTCGGGGCAGTTGTCCTCGGATCCGCACAATCCATCCTGGTCGGAATCGTTCCCCTTATCCAGGGGGCAGAGGTCCGACTCGTCCGGAATACCGTCGCCGTCATCGTCCTCGTCGCAGATGTTGCCCTGACCGTCGCCGTCCAGATCGGTCTGGTCGGAGCCTGGGAGATCGGGGCAGTTATCGCAGGCGTCGCCGTACGAATCGCCGTCACGATCGGCTTGATCTTCATTGTCGACCAGGATGCAGTTGTCGCAGTTGTTCCCCAGGCTGTCGCCATCCCAGTTCGGCTCGTACAGGTTTGGGCTATCGGGACAGGCATCGCAAGCATCACCGTACCGATCGCCGTCACGGTTGGTCTGGTCTTTATTGCCGACATCACGGCAGTTATCGCAAGGATCTCCCACGCCGTCTCCGTCCCAGTCGAACTGTGTCTCGTCGAGGAGGCCGGCGCAAAGGTCGCAAGCATCTCCAAAAGGGTCCCCGTCGGATTCGACCTGGTCCGGGTTGAAGAGCCATGAGCAGTTGTCGCAAAGGTCGCCCACGCCATCGTCATCCGCATCGCCCTGCATGGGGTTCGAAGCAGTCAGGCAGTTGTCGTAGGCGGAGCAGGCTCCTTCCTCCGGTAAAATCCCCAATTCAAAACCGGTAGCGCCGGCACAAGCTCTGAGATGTTCCGCCGAACGGTCGGCGATAGAACTGGTTCCGGGGAACAAGAGATCGGACGAAAGGGAGCAAAGAATAACCGCCGACTCATCGATCGCCCCATTTTCCCAGAGTGACCGCGCTTTTGCGACCGCCTGGTTCAGAAGTTCCCTGTCGCCAGAGTCGTCCACAACCGCCGCGTCCACATGCCGTTGGAGGTCATCGAAACTTTCGCAGCGATACATGTAGTACGCCAGATCGATGTAACCTGTCAACTTGTGGCCGGCTTGCTTTTTGCTCTGAAAAAATGCAATAAAACGATCGGTAGGAATTGCACCTTCCCAATCCATTATCGCCACATCCGCACGATAGCTCTTGCCGGTTTCCCCACGGTAGTATTCCAGCCAGGCAGAAAGAGAACGGGTGTAACAATCGTCCGTCTGCCGCCAACGGGTCCAGGTGAGCGCCTCGTGCGCACCCTGGGGTGGCCGGACCCGATGCGGGCTGGGGGCGAGCAATTCCTGAGTCGATAAACGATACAAGGACAAATAATCATAGCGCAAATTCCAGGCACCTCGCTTCTGGAGAAACGCAATCAGGTCTCCATCGAAAGTCTGAACTTCACCATGCAGATCCAGTTCCTGCACACCCCCGTCGGACAGATTGACAATGCTGATTCCGTCACGAGTTCCGACGGCGGCCCGGTTCCCGTGAAGAGAGAAGCTGTAGACATAGTCCAGTCGGGTCAGGTATTCCGTAGCAGGGTCGTAAAATTCAACGCCCCAATGATCACGATTCTGGAATCCGACCGAATCACCGCTGACGACCGTGGTTAACAACGGCCCCCCCCACCAGTACCAATCGACCCATGTTTTTCCGCCGGTGTGGTTCGTCCCGCCAGGGAATTCGGTAACACCTGGCAAGGGAGACCAGTTTATGTCGTAGCGTACAGACAACCCCTGGTGGGTGCCGTCAACCTCATGGAAATAAACCACCCGGTCTCCGACCTTGGCGAAGATGCCCTCGGCATCTGTTTGGATCTCCTCACCCGTCTCGGTGTTCAGCAGGAAGATGATCGAATCTTCCAGGTCGCCGTCATTGTTGAGATCTTCCTGGACTTGATTCTCGGCGCGGTCAAAACCGATCCACTGGCCATGAACATTCGGCCTCCGGCCAAACATCCAGGGAGAAAGTTCACCGGTGGACAGACGAAACCAGCGCACCAAGATGCCGTCGGTGAGACCATCGCCATTCAGATCCTGCTTCGTCCGATATTCGTTCGCTTCGATCGCGACAATATCGCCGTCCACCGATATAAATCTTCCGTCCGTCAGGATGCGGTTATCACCGGTCCCTATCCGGTGTGTAGCGACCAGGTAATCGGAGACGTCGCCATCGCCGTTCATGTCGCCGCTGATCCGTTCCTGGATTATCCACACGATGTAGTCACCGGAGACTTTCAGCGCCTCGTAATATTCGCTATCCGAAGCAGGTATGCCGGTCTCCACCATGAGGCCGAGCCCGGACTCGGGACAGACCGGAGGCTCCTCGATCGGTCCTGTGGCGTCAGGCGTGGCCGGCCTGGGCGGGAACCCGGTGCCTGATCCTGCCAGGTTCCTGTGTTCGCCGGCAGCGGTTCCAGTTGATGAGAGTGGACCGGACTGCGCCGGCGCAGGCTCTGTTACCGCGTCGTTGTCTTCGGCTCTTTCGATGAAATCCAGAGTGACATCTGCCGGAATCACGGCGTGCCATTGTCCGTCCAGGTCTTTCGCAACAATCACAAAAGTTGGATCGTTGAAAAAACCGGTAAAGGAGATCGCCCTTCCAGGTTCCAGGGACGCCACGGAGTCAGGCAGCATTCCTGATTCCAGCCGAAGAAGCCTGTCCGCGCTCTTGATCGACCGGGCGATCTCTCCGGTTCGAAACCATTCCAGGTTCTCGGCCGGTTCCACAGCGGTACGACGAGTGAGCACACGCAGGGAAAGATCCTGAAGCGGATCACTGCCGGTGTTTCGAACGGTCACTTCCAGAGGCTGCTCGACCGCATCGGACGAAGGCACCCGGATCTGTAGGGAAACTTCGATAAAGCTGCTCTCACGCAACTGTTCGAGAATCACCTGTTCCTGGATCTGGGCCTGTTCCCGCAGTTGCTCCGTATCGGCCTCTAGCGAGACCCCGTTCTCAAGCAGCATCTTCAGCCATTGTTCAGGCGGTTCGGCGGAGAAAACCGGCAGGCAAAAGATAACAATAAGAATGGCGCACAGGAGACAAGCGGTCCGTCGCATCATAGACCCCCACACTAGCGCCCCTGGCAACCCTCCAAACTGACGCTCGCGCCAGGGAATCACCCTGACCTGTTTATACGCCGGTATGACGGGGAATTCAAGAATTGTTCTCCTTTGCAATCTCTCGTGCTTCCTCTCCGGACCTTGAGTTTCATCCAGCCGTTTGCGCCACAGAAAAGGAAATCAGCAGGTCGCCAAGATGGCGAAGGCCGAATCGGCGCCATCGAGGGCGGAGCTCATGATGCCGCCGGCGTACCCGGCGCCCTCGCCCGCCGGGTAAAGGTTGGAAAACCGCTCGGCTGTGCGAGTGACAGGACAGAGCTGGTCCCAGGATCTTGGACAGGGGGACGGCAAAGTTAAGGTGGAATCCGCGAAAAACATTACGCTGCCATTCCTCCCAGATCCAGCCCACGGTAGGTCTCGTCAAGTGTGAGATCCCCCAAGCGAGGAATGCGGACGTTCTTCATTGTAATGCCTCATCCAGATATCGATACCCTGTTTTCGATGCAAACCGTGCTCCCATTCGCTGGGATAAACCGATTCATATTTCAGAGACCTCCAGAGCCGTTCGATAAAGACCTTCTCCAACCAGCGACCTCGGCCATCCATAGATATCTTGACGTCAGCATTTATCAGGACGTACGGTACGGGTACGCCTGCGGCCGCGCATCGCTGCGGGTGCCCGACCTGACTGGCATCTTCGGCTCCTCGCTACGGTCCCTCATGCATAAATCGGGTTAACTTTCGATAAGAAAAACTTTTAAGAGTTTTAGTAATTGCCTACGTTGCTAAAATTCTTTAATTAAAAAACCGTCAAAAGATTCAAAGAATCGTCCCGATCGGTTGCAACCGGGGGATCGGGGTCTAGATTTTCCAAGGCGGCCGGGATCCGGAAGGAGCAACGATTTTGAGGGATTGGCGCGGTTCGACCATTGTGGTCATCGGAGGCTCGGGAACTTCCCTGGAGACGGTTTCGAATCTCCTGGCGCAGGAAGGATGCCAGGTTCGGCGGGAAGCGGACCGGGGGAGGGCGAAGGCGCTGATCCGGGAGACCCGCCCGGACCTGGTGATCGACCTTCTCATGGACTCAGAGCGGAACGAGCCGAACGGCGAGTCCCTGGATCTCTGCAGGGAGATCCGCTCCGACGAATCGCTTCGACTGACCTATGTTCTCCTGGCCGGGGAGGGGAGGCCGCTCACGGCCCGGAAGGCGGCGCTGGAGGCGAAAGCGGATGAATACCTGGACCTGAACGACCCGCCGGCGACGGTATTGTCGGACATCCATTCGGTGGTGACCGGCGCCCGGCTGATCCGGGATATGGAAGTGAACCGCCATCGGGATGCTATCCGTCTTCTGGCGGCCACGCTGGGTCATCAGATCGGCAATCCCCTGACCGGC
This sequence comes from uncultured Acidobacteriota bacterium, assembly GCA_964654385.1. Classification (GTDB taxonomy): domain Bacteria; phylum Acidobacteriota; class Polarisedimenticolia; order Polarisedimenticolales; family Polarisedimenticolaceae; genus Polarisedimenticola. Next base: position 13,551 of record CAZZIV010000036.1, read on the forward strand.
TTGATGGGCCACCTGAAACTTGCCTCCATCTACCTTCGACGGGGGGAGTATGAACGGATCGAGCACCATCTGGAGGAGATCGACGAATCGGTCCGCCGGATCGGGGATGTCTCCAGGCGCCTGATCGGCATTTCGTCGGACCCGAAAACCGTGTCGTATTTGGGAGAACGGGAAATGCTCGACCTGGAAGACGCCGGTTCAGGCGCCCCTTCCCGCCAAAGCTGATATTCTGGCAGCGGCCAGGAGGTAAGCGATGGCGACCCGTCCCGCGAAGACACTGGAAACGTTCGACAATCCCAAGCCGGACCGGGATTACATGGTGGAGTTTTGCTGCCCGGAGTTCACCTGCGTCTGCCCCAGGACCGGTCAGCCTGATTTCGCCGAGTTCGTCATACGGTATGTGCCGGACAAGCTCTGCGTGGAACTGAAGTCCCTGAAGTTGTATTTATGGTCGTTTCGGGACGAAGGGCATTTTCACGAGGCGGTCACCAACCGGATTCTGGACGACCTGGTGGAGGCGGTCCGCCCGAGGAAAATGGAGATCCAGGGCGATTTCAACGTCCGGGGTGGGATCCGAACCACCGTGCGGGCCGAATACGCCGCCGACGGTCCCTGAGGGTTCCGGAGGGGTTGGCGAGGCCGCTTCCGGGTGTTATATTCCCGGTGTTTTCAACAAGAACGCCGTGGAAAGGTGGTGTCGGATCGACGAGAAGGTTCGTATCAACGAAAGAATCAGACTCAGCCCTGTGCGGCTGATCGGTGCCGATGGGGAGCAGGTCGGCATCGTTCCTTTGGATCAAGCCCGGGAAATGGCGTACGAACAAGGTCTGGACCTTGTGGAAGTGGCGCCCGACTCCCGTCCGATCGTGGTCCGGATCATGGACTGGGGCAAACACCGGTTCGAATCGGCGAAAAAAGCCAAGGAAGCCCGCAAAAAAGAAACGCGAATCGTGGTCAAGCAGGTAAAACTGCGCCCGAACATCGACGACCACGACCTGGAGACCAAGCTCGGCCACGCCAAGCGATTCCTGGCGGAGGGCGACAAGGTCAAAATCACCATCATGTTCCGCGGAAGGGACCTCCGGAGGCCGGAAAACGGGCATAAATTGCTGGAAAAGGTACGGGAACTGTTGCAGGACATCGCCGTGGTGGAAAGCCATCCGGTCGGTATTGTCAACCGGGACCTGAGCATGGTGGTGGCGCCGAAAAAGAGCTGAAAACCGTTTTTCCCCTGTCAGAATGCTGTAAAAAAGGATCCGGAAAGGGTTTCTCCTGTTGCCGGTCTCCGGGGAGGACCGTAGAATCTTATCCTCATGTTACAAATTAGTTCGCCGGAACGCTCCGAGGGGATTTGGATGGCGAACCGGGATAGTTCAATCGGAGGATGTCCATGAAGCTGAACAAAAAAGTTGTTTTGATCCTGATCGTGCTGGCCCTGGCCCTGGCCCCAGCCGCCCTGGCCTGTGGGAAAAACGCCCAGAACGCCTCGGTGGATGGCAAGGGATGTTGCAAAAAGGGAGCGCAGACCGCCGCTGCCGACGGCAAGGAAGGCTGCAAGAAAGACTGCAAGAAGCACGCGATGACCGCCGCTGCCGACGGTAAAGGCTGCATGAAGGCTGCCCAGGCTGCCGCAGCGAAAGGTGTAGGCTGCAACAAGTCCGCCGCCGCCGCTGTCGCCGCCGCCGACAATGACGCGAAGCTGGCTCCCGAGCAGGTTGCCACGCTGGCCGCCCATGCCGAGAACGGCTGTGAAAAGTCGGCCGCCAAGATCGTCGCCATGGCGAAGGCTTCCGGTTGCGAAAAGAGCGCCGCCCTCGCCGCCAAGGCGGAAGCCGGCGACAAGGATGCCATGAACGCCCTGATCGCCCAGGTCAAGCAGCATAGCGCCGAGCTGGCCGCCCAGCAGGGTGGCGAGCCGACCGACGTCCAGCTGGCCGCGTGGGCCGAGAACGGCTGCGACAAGTCGTTCGCCGCGTTGGTCGCCAAGGCGAAGGCTTCCGGTTGTGAGAAGACCGCCGCCCTGGCCGCAGCGGCCGAAGGTGGTTCCGAGAAGTCCAAGGCGGAACTGATCGCCATGGCCAAGGAACACAAGCTGGAAGCCGGCGCGGAAGAAGCCACCAACTGATGGTTCGGTTTCAGTCGTATCGATAAGAGAAGGGCCGGAGGGATCTCCGGCCCTTCTTCTTTCTCAACCCGCCACGGCGCTGACGGCCAGTCTGCCGTCCCGCATCGGGTGTAAGTGATCAGCGATCCTTAACAGCGCCCGGATCCCGCAATCCGAGGAAATTCAGCGTCTTGTTTTAGGGAAAGACGGGCAGGTTACTGACTTGTAGACGAGAAGCAGGTTGCTAATCAAGACCAAATGACTGATTCCTGCATCCCAAGCCCACTAGCCGAATTGCCGCGTAGCGAACCCATCTGCGAAAGCTAAGACGCTTTCTTCAGTTCGACGATTGGAAGATGCTTGCGACCGGCAATGTGTCGGACTTTCATCTCCAATAGAATCCCGCATCGGCCTTTGACTCGAGTACGCGGTGCTGCACACGGCGATCCTCGAGGCCACTTCTTTCGTGGCTCGAATCGAGGCTCAAAATTGGCGGGTTCCTTCCTGAAATAGATCTCATCCGGAGTGCATCCATGGAGACCTGCATGGGGCCGATGCTGGTTGTACCACTTTGTGAAGTGTGCGAGTTCCCTGCGGATATCCTCCCGGCGGTAGGAAACCAGCAGCTTCCTGGTGCATTCGCTTTTGATGGTCCGCATCAGCCGTTCGATGACGGCAATGCTGCCGTACTTCCCGATCGCTCCGAAGCGTTGCTTGATTCCCTTCCTCTCGCACCATGCCTTGAATCCGTCGTCCGTGAACTGAGTTCCTTGATCGGTGATGAGATGCTTTGGTGTTGATCGGGCTGTTTTCATGGCTCTGCCCAGGAACGTCCTGACTTCCGCCGAAGTCGGCTGCTGCCTGAAGACCGCGGTTCCCATGAGTCGCCTGGAGTAGTGGTCGACGGCGACGGCGACCCACCAGCAGAACGGCCATCGTTGCGGCAGGGCGAATGGCAGGGCCGATGTCCAGAATCCCAGTGAGGTCGGGACGGTGGTCAGGTCGCAGTGCCAGATATGGCAGGGTCGTTTGGAACGGACCCGGCGCGTCGACGGTTCCCGCTTCTTCTTCGGCCGTCGCTGAGGGGGGCACTTTAGAAAGCGTCCCACTGTGGCCGGCCCCAGGTGCAGACCGGCCCGGCACAGCGTCTGGGCGATCTTTACTCTTCCCATGGACGGGCAGAGCACCTTCAGCCCTGTGTCAGGATAGTTGCCGCCTGAGTTGAGAGTCCAGCAGTAGCAGTAGTGT
>CAZZIV010000037.1:0-16548 GCA_964654385.1 uncultured Acidobacteriota bacterium
CTAGGTCTCCGGCCAGGTCCAGGATCGTGTAGCGGTTCCGGACCCATCGGGCCAGGGTGCAGGCTTCCTGGAACCGTTCGGGCGCCACTCCCAGTCGCCGGGGTGTAAGAGGAGCGTCCAGGGAGGGCAGGATCGAGCGGAACCGTTCCGCCGCCTCCAGGTTCTGCTGGAGCCCGTCCCGGACCGCCGGCCACCGTTCACGGACCCTTTTCATTCGGAGAGCGGGAGGGCCGATTTTTCGCAGTTTCGCTGCGGACTGTTCCAGGAAAAGGGATTGCAGTCGCTCCGGGAGCCAGGAGATCCGGGCCAACGCGTTTCTCGCATCCTCCAGGGTCGCGGCGCGGGAGGCTTCCGGGAAACCATCCGGAGACCGATCCAGGACCGACCGGTAGAGACGGGTGGTAACCGCGGTGGCCGCACCGACCTGCTCCCCGTGAAGCATCGGCTCTCTGGGGCCTCCAGGTTCGAACGGGGCGGTCATGTCCAGGTAATGGCTGATCAGGTGCTCGCCTCCGGAAGCGGGGCTGGAGGTCCCGGCCATCGCCATGGACATCCCGGAGATCAGAAGGGCGTCGAACAGGGCGGTGATCCCTCCCGGGTCACCTTCCCGGATCCGGCCGGCCTCCCTCGCCGCCTGTTCCACCGCGTCGTCTGCGATCCGGACCGGCGCTTCGCAGTAAGGCTCGTCCCAGAGAAGATGGGCCAGTTTCCAGTCAGCGGAGGAAACCGGCTTGCTGAGAAGATCGGCCAACCCGGAGACCGCCATCCGGTTAGGTGCGGCGGCCAGAACCTCCGGATCGGCGAATACCGCCAGGGGAGGAGCGGACGGGACGGTCTTTTTCAGGCCATCCACCGTCAGGGCGGCGATAGCGGAGGTATAGCCGTTCATGGAGGCGGCGGTAGCCACGACGATATAGGGCAGGTTTCTTTCAAACGCCGCCGCCTTGACGATATCGTTCACCGTGCCGGAGCCGACCGCCACCGGAAGGATGTTTGCGCCTGGGGGAAGGCCGGCTGCGTGGAAGTCGATTCGCTCTCCCAGGGATCGCACTTGGTGCTCGCTGGCATGCAGTTTGTTCCGGTCGCCGCCGAGGATGAGTGTTTTTACATCTTTCCCCAGATCGTCCAGGGCGGTTGCCAGGGCGTTCCCACAAACGGCCAACGTGCGGGGATCTCCGACTACGAGGAGGAGGGAGTCTCCGGACTCCTGGAGGATCCGCCCGGCTAAATGCCGGTCCAGGCCGACGGTCCGGGTGGCGATCGGGCGGCAGCGCCCACATCTGCAGGGGGCGACGCCGGTGAGGGGAACTGCGCGTAGAGGGGTCATCGGAGTTGAAGATGCCACCGGAACGCCGCCCGGGCAATGGCCAAGGACCGAAAACTTGCCTTGCGGCGGCAGGATCCCTGAAATAGCATGAACGCTACTGTCCTTCAACTCGATGCCAAGGGAGATCCGGTCATGAGGCGATTCTTTGCTCTGTTTGCTCTGCTCGCGACGTTCGCGGTTCTGTCGGCCGTTCCGATCACGGCGCAGGAAGAGGCGGACGAGGATCTCCGGAATCTCCTGAAAGTGGAACTGGACAAGAAGATCGAGAACCTCCTGAACAGCAAGACGCCGGGTGGATACCAGGATCATGTCGGCATGTATGGCCGGAGATTTCTGAAGGTGGACGATGAGACCTATCAGGTGACCTTCACCGAGAGAACCGCTACGGCGGCGCAGATGAAGGCAGACCGCTACCTGGTGACCTTGCAAAAGGAAGGCCCCCGAAAGTGGGGGATCGGCGACGAGAAGCTGGTGGAGAGTTTCGATCATCTTTACCGGGATTATCCCGCCCCCAAGACCTTCTCCTTCGACAGCATGCATTTCGACCGGGAAGGGATGAAGCTTACCGGCGGACCTGGGCAACTGTACTTCACCGTATTGAATGACGAGATTTCCGGTTTCGTGGCGGTGGCCGACAACATGAAATATGACTACCAGGTGCCGAAGGACGTCCCGGTCCGATACTTCCCGCAGGTCGAGGATGTCCTCCATTCCCGATTCAAGTCCCAACTGAACTTTGACCCGTCCTGGGTGGAGTTCGGATGCACACCGGTCGCCTGCCAGGATCTGCTGGATGCGATGTTTACCGGTCTGGACAGTTCCTCCGTTCCGTTGATCGAAAAGGATGCTCCCTGGATCCCGAAGGGGACGCCTGCAGGGATGAACGGTGCGTTGGCCAAGCGATACGCACGGTTCGGCCAGGACTATCAAGGAAAAGTCGACTACAATCGAGCGCTCACCAGGAACCCGTTCACAGGGTTCCGGCTTTTCCCCAAAAAAGACAGAGACCAGGTGCAGGTCGGCGTATTTTCCAGCGAAACGAATTTCCTTTATTTCCGGATCGACAATTACCAGCCGGAAGAGGTCACCTTGTACGGCATCTTCGAGAACAATTACCGGGGGCCGTTTTTCAATTACAACAGGAAGAAGACCAGGGACGCCCACCTGGACTCTTACGAGCTCGAGTCCCGGCCGGACCTGGGCTCCCGGTACTATGAAATCGAGAGCGCCGCTGTGAACGTGGACCTGGCTTTGGAAGATCCGGAAGTGTTGGCGGCCAAGGTGAAATACCGGATCAACGTGAAGAAGGATATGACCGAAATGACGTACGGTCTGGCGACTCAGAAGCGGGGTACCCAGATGGAAGAGCGGCGTAATCCGGCGCTGAAGCTCTATTACGTGGCCAAGGACGGCGAAGAGCTGACGGTGATTCCGACCAGCCCCTACGAAGGAGTCATCCCGTTCCCGGAAGCGGTTCCCGCAGGTTCCAGAATTGAGGTCACGGTGGAATATTCCAACCGGAGTATCCGGAAGTTCACACCCTCCTACTCCTATCTTCCCCGTTCCGGCTGGTTGCCGTTCGTCCGGTTCACCGACAAGATCGGCGAATACGAGATGACGGTCAGGACGCCGTCCGAGTACAAGACCCTCGGTGTCGGCGAACTGCTGGACTCCAGTACCGAAGGCGGCGTTACCACGACCCACTGGAAATCGGACCAACCGGTCAGCTTCCCTACGGTGATTTTCGGGAAATACATTGAAGGGAAACCGGACAAGTCGATCCATGTGATCAAGAACGACGGAAAAGAAGTTCCGGTGACGGTGAATGTGGACGAGAACAACAAACAGACGTGGGCGATTCGGGGGAAGAAAATGCTGACCGTCGCCAACCAGGCGGCCAGCGCCCTGGATTTCTACCGGTCGATCACCGGCTACGATTACCCGTTCAATACTCTGAACTTGGTGAACGACGTCGGATCTTTCGCCGGACAGGCGCCGGCCTCCATCGTCTACCTGGGTGGCGGCGTATTCCGGGGCGAGGGTGCCGTCGCCTCGTTCGGCGGATCGACCCTATCCATGTTCAACCGGACGGTGGTGGCTCACGAGGTCGGGCACCAGTGGTGGGGAGGCGTGGTCGGCAACGCCAACGACCGGAACTACTGGTTTGTAGAGACTTTGGCGGAGTATTTTTCAGCGCTGTGGGTGGAAACGATGTATGGCCCGAAAGAGGGCAAAGAGATGTACCAGCGTAAGGTTGACGAGTGGAGAAAGACGGTCCTGGATCAAGAGCTGATGGCCAGCGTGCAACGCTCCGCCTCCGACTACCTGGGCGAGTTCCCGGGACGGGCCCGGCAGGCTTTGATCTACAACAAGGGGCCGCTGGCTTTCCATATGTTGCGTCAGCTTTTCGGAGACGAAAAATTCGCCGACTTCATCGGACCGTTCGTCCACGACCTGGCGGAGAAGCGGGAGATCGTCACCCTGGATATTCAGCGAGCGGCGGAGAAATACCTCGGCGGGGTGGACGAGAACGGGAACCGGTACAACGTGGACCTGTCCTGGTTCTTCGATCAGTGGATCCGGGATATCGGCATCCCCGAATACACGTTCCACTACACCACTCGAAAGAACGAAGACGGAAAATGGTTGGTGGAAGGAACGGTGAAGCAGAGGGTGGTTTATGGAAACCGTTCCGGTCTCCATGAAATCCCCGGCTTGATGTACCGGGCGATGGTTCCGGTCACGGTGGTCGGCAAAAAAGACCAGCGGTACCGGAAGAGACTGGTCGTTGAGTCGGCGGAAACGCCGTTCCGCCTCCTGGTACCGGAAAGGCCGGTGGAAGTGATCCTGGATGAAAATCACGCCACCCTCTCGGAAGATATTGTCAATAATTAGCCCTGATCGAACAATCATTCGCGAGCTTCAGCCGTATGGGCCGCGAATGATTGTCCCATTGGGGCCGAGGGTGTGACGCGCCGGAATCGTTCGGAGCCGGAAACTAGAAAAATCCAAGCTTCAACCGGGCCGCTTCGCTGAGTTTCTCCTGGGTCCAGGCCGGCTCCCAGACCAGGTCGACCTGCACCTTGCCGACGCCCGGAACCGCCTTGACCTTCTGTTCCACCTCGATCGGCAACGATTCGGCCACCGGGCAGGCCGGGGAGGTGAGGGTCATTTCGATCCGGGTATCGCCGTTTTCCCGGACATCCACCCCGTACACCAGGCCCAGTTCCCAGATATCCACGGGGATCTCCGGGTCGTAACAGGTCTTCAGGATCTCCACGACCTGTTCCCTGAGTTCTGCGGTTTCCTCCGGCGTCATCGGTTGCCCTCCGTGGTGGCCGGACGCGCTTCCGACCCTTCGGACCTGCTTTCGCCAAGGGCCGATTGAAGCGTGTGCCAGGCCAGGGTGGCGCATTTCACTCGAACGGGGAAATCCCGCACTCCGGAAAAAACCGCCAGTTTGCCGATGGATTCGGCAGCCCGGGCAGCTTCCTCGTCGGTACCGGTCACCATCTCGTGAAACGCGCGGAAAAGCTCGTCGGCTTGATCCACGGTTTTCCCCTTCAGCACCTGGGTCATCATGGAGGCGGAGGCGGTGGAGATGGCGCACCCGGATCCTGTGAAAGAGACGTCGGCCACCAGGCCGTTCTCCAGGATCAGATGGACTTCAATCTTGTCCCCGCAAAGCGGGTTATGACCATGGGCGGTCCTGCACCCCTCGTGCCCTTCCCTGAAATTCCGGGGATGCTTGCCGTGGTCCAGGATCACCTCCTGGTACAGTTCCCGCAGGTCGCTCATTTGCAGAAAACCTCCCTCACTTTGTGGAGACCCTCCACCAGCCGGTCGATGTCGGAGCGGAGATTGTACACCGCGAGGGAGGCCCGGACCGTGGCGGGAACACCGAAGCGGTCCATGGTCGGCTGGGCGCAGTGGTGACCGGCCCGGACGGCGATCCCTTCCAGGTCCAGGATCGTTCCCACGTCGTGGGGGTGGGCTCCTTCCAGGACGAAGGAGATGACGTCGGCCTTGTCCCTGGCGGTGCCGATCAGGCGGACTCCGGGGACGGCGGAAATCTGTTCGGTTCCGTACCGGAGCAGGTCGCTCTCATGAGCGGTGATCGCTTCGAAACAGGTGTGGTTCAGGAACTCGAACGCCGCCGCCATGCCGACGGCGCCTACGATGTTCGGTGTGCCGGCTTCGAAACGGTGGGGGATGCCGTTGTAAACCGTCTTCTCGAATGTCACGGTGGCGATCATGTCACCGCCGCCCTGGTAGGGAGGCATGTCGTTGAGGAACCGTTTTTTTCCGTACAAAACGCCGATCCCGGGCGGCCCGTACATCTTGTGCCCGGAGAAGGCGAAGAAATCGCAGTCCAGTTCCCGGACATCGACCACCCGGTGGCCGATCGCCTGCGCCCCGTCCACCAGGATCGGGATGTCCCGGGCGTGGGCGAGTTCCGCCATTTCCCGGACCGGGTTGACGGTGCCCAGGGCGTTGGAGATCATCGCCGCCGACACCAGCCGGGTCCGGTCGGAGAGGAGCGACCGGTAGTCGTCCAGGTCGATTTCGCCGGCGTCGTTCATCGGGACGACCCTCAGAACGATCCCCTTTTCGTCCCGGAGCATCTGCCAGGGGACGATGTTGGAATGATGCTCCATCGCCGTGATCAGAACTTCATCCCCTGGTGCCATCTGTTTCCGGGCATAGGTCTGGGCCACCAGGTTGATCGATTCAGTGGTCCCGCGGGTGAAGATGATCTCCTGGGTTTCCGCGGCGTTCAGCTCCCGGCGAACCGTTTCCCGGGCGTTCTCGTACGCCTCGGTGGCCAACTGGCTCAGCTTGTGGACGCCCCGGTGCACGTTGGAACAGCGGGTGGTGAAATGCCGCTGGGTCGCTTCCAGAACCCCGACCGGCTTCTGGGTGGTGGCGGCGCTGTCCAGGTAGATCAGCGGCTTGCCGTGGACGGTGGTCTCCAGGATCGGGAACTGGCTCCGGATCTTCCCCGCCGCCAGCGCCGCCGCGGTGTTGCATCCTTTCGGGATCGACTTGCGAACCTCGCTGAAAAGCATTTCAAGCTTGGACATCCGCTTCCTCCGTACAGGCTTCCAGCCGGGAGTCCAGTTCCCGTTCCAGGCGCCGGCGCAGCGTGTCTTCCTGGATGTTGTCCAGAATCTCTCCGGCAAACCCATGGATCAGGAGGCGTGTCGCTTCTTCCAGGCCGATCCCCCGGGTGCGCAGATAGAAGAGAGAATCTTCGTCCAGGCGTCCCACCGTGGCACCGTGTGTGCAGCGAACGTCGTCGGCGTGGATCTCCAGCTGGGGCCGGGTGTGAACCGCCGCGTCGTCGGAGAGCAGCAGGTTCGGGTTCGACTGGTCGGCGTCGGTCCGCTGGGCGTCGGGGTGGACGATCACCCGGCCCATGAAGACCGCCGAGGACCGGCCTGCCAGGATCCCCTTGTACGTCTGGCGGCTCTTGCAGTCGGGAACCCTGTGCTCGATGACGGTCCGATTATCCGCGTGGCGTTCGCCTTCGGTGACGAAGAGGCCGTCGAGGCGGCAGGCGGCCTCTTCCCCGGCCAGGACGACACCGGCGTCCACCCGGTCCAGGGCGGCCCCAAGGGCGATGGAAGTCGCGTCGAACGAAGCGCCTGATTCCACCTGCGCCTGCAGCCGTCCGATGTGGATGCCTCCCGGGCCTTCCTGTTGCACCCGGTGATAGGTGAGGCTGGATCCGGCGGAAGCGAAAATTTCGGCGACGGCGGCGACCAGGTACCGATCGGCCCCGTTCGGACCGGCGAACGATTCGATCACCGACGCTTGAGAATTCTCCCCGGCCAGGAGCAGGGTACGCGGCAGGGTCAGGGGAGAGGCTGCGGCGCCGGCGAGGGAGAGATGGGTGATCCGGATCGGACTTTCGAGACGGACGCCGTCCTGGATTTCCACCACCGCCGCATCGGTCATCAAGGCGCCGTTCAGGGCGGTGAAAGGATGACCGGCCGGGTCGGCCAGGCCGCCCAGCGCTTCCCGGGGGATCCGGATTTCCCCGGAGGAGAGGCCGGCGACGGCGACTCCTTTCGGGAGGACGCCGAGACTGGAGAGAGCGGCGGAAAACGAGCCGTTGACGAAAACCAGGTGGGGCGAGGTCCGGGGGGCCGGTCCGGAGATTCCGGCAAGAAGATTCCGGGCCTCTTCCAGGGTGGAGCCGGCCACCGGGCCGGCCGGCTCGAACCGTTCTTCGAGGACCAGGGTGAGCCGGGTATCTCTCCAGTTCTCCATTCTCGAGTGGGGCAGCCCCTCCCGCAGGAAGCAGTCCCTCGACTTCCGGCGGAGGTCCGGGATCGGGTCCGGTTCCAACTCCGCTCTCCGGTCCAGCAGCGCCCGGAAGTCGGTGGCGGAACGGACGGAGGCGGTGCGCCGGGTCATCCGACCGTCTCCTCGATCCAGGAATATCCCTTTTCTTCCAGTTCAAGGGCCAGTTCCCGCCCGCCGGAGCGGACGATCCGGCCTTCCGCCAGCACGTGGACGTAATCGGGGACGATGTATTCCAGGAGCCGCTGGTAGTGGGTGACCACGATGGCGGCGTTTTCCTCCGAGCGCAGGGCGTTGACGCCCCCGGCCACGGTGCGTAGAGCGTCGATGTCCAACCCGGAGTCGGTCTCGTCCAGGATCGCCAGCCGCGGGTTCAGGACCGCCATCTGGAAGATTTCGTTTCGCTTTTTTTCGCCGCCGGAAAACCCGGCGTTCACCGGCCGGTGGAGCAGATCTTCTTCCAGGTGGATGATCTTGAGCTTTTCCCGGACCATCGCCAGGAAGTCCATGGCGTCCAGTTCCTCCAGGCCCCGGTGCTTCCGGGCCGCGTTCACCGCCGCTTTCAGGAAGTAGGTGTTGTTGACGCCGGGAATCTCCACCGGGTACTGAAAGGCGAGGAAGATCCCTTTCCTGGCCCGAATTTCCGGAGGCAGATCCAGAAGATCCTTTCCGAGGTACGCGGCGGATCCCGCCGTGACCTGGAAGGTGTCCCGGCCGGCCAGAACGTTTGCGAGGGTGCTCTTCCCCGATCCGTTCGGTCCCATGATCGCATGGACCTCGCCGGGCCGGACTTCCAGATCGACCCCGTTGAGGATCTGTTTCCCCTCGACCGATGCGTGCAGGTTCTTGACGGACAACATCTCTCTGGTGCCTTTCCCGCCCATGGGGCTAACCGACGCTTCCTTCCAGGCTGATGCCCAGGAGCTTTTGCGCCTCGACGGCGAACTCCATCGGGAGTTCGCGAAAAACTTCTTTACAGAAACCATTGACGATCATGGATACCGCGTCTTCGGCGGAGATCCCTCGTTGCATGCAGTAGAAAATCTGGTCCTCCCCGATCTTGGAAGTGGAAGCTTCGTGTTCCACGACCGCGGTTCGGTTCTGGACGTCCAGGTAGGGGAAGGTGTGGGCGCCGCATCGGTCTCCCAGCAACATCGAATCGCACTGGGAGTAGTTCCTGGCGCCGTCGGCTCCCTTCAGAATTTTCACCAGCCCGCGATAGGTGTTCTGCCCTTGTCCCGCGGAAATTCCCTTGGAGACGATGGTGCTGCGGGTGTTCCTGCCGATATGCACCATCTTCGTGCCGGTGTCGGCCTGTTGCCGGTTGTTGGTCAGTGCGACCGAATAGAACTCGCCCACCGAACCGTCCCCCTGAAGGATGCAGCCGGGATACTTCCAGGTGACCGCCGAACCGGTCTCCACCTGGGTCCAGGAGATCTTGGACTGCCTGCCCGCGCATTTCCCGCGCTTGGTGACGAAGTTGAAGATCCCCCCTACGCCGTTTTCGTCGCCGGGATACCAGTTCTGCACGGTCGAGTACTTGATCTGCGCGTTCTCCAGGGCGATCAGTTCCACCACCGCCGCGTGGAGTTGATTCTCGTCCCGCATCGGCGCGGTACAACCTTCCAGGTAACTGACACTGGCATCGTCGTCGGCGACGATCAGGGTGCGTTCGAACTGGCCGGTGTTGGCGGCGTTGATCCGGAAGTAGGTGCTCAGTTCCATCGGACAGCGCACCCCCTTGGGGATGTAGACGAACGACCCGTCGCTGAACACGGCCGCGTTCAGCGCCGCGAAGAAATTGTCGGTGTACGGAACCACCGAACCCAGGTATTTCCTCACCAGGTCGGGATGTTCCCGCACCGCTTCGGAGAAGGAACAGAACACGATTCCCAGTTCCTCCAGTTTCCCCTTGAACGTCGTGGCGACCGAAACGCTGTCGAAGACCGCGTCCACCGCCACCACGCCGGCCAGCACCTCCTGTTCCTTCAACGGGATCCCCAGTTTCTCGTAGGTCTCCAGCAGTTTCGGATCGACTTCGTCCATGGACTGGGGGCCGTCGGTTTTCTTCTTCGGAGCCGAGTAGTAGACGATCTCCTGATAGTCCGGTTTCGGATACTTCACGAAGGCCCAGTCCGGTTCTTCCAGGGTCAACCAGTGCCGGAACGCCTTCAGCCGGAACAGGAGCATGAACTCCGGCTCGTTCTTCTTCGCCGAAATAAAGCGGATGATCTCTTCGTTCAGGCCGGGAGGAGCGGAGTCCGCTTCGATGTCGGTGACGAACCCGTACTTGTATTCCTGCCTGGAGAGGCTGTCGGCCGCTTTGGAATTCCGTTCAAGTTTGATCTGTTCGCTCATGATTGTGGAACCCTGTTCAGGAAACCTGCGACTGGATGGTAAGAAGATTCTCCGCCGTTTTCGAATCCTTTTCCGGAGCGCAGGAGGGGTGGATGACCGGCCCGATCATATCGGAAAGGAGAACCTGGTTCACGGCGTCCCGGACGGCGTCGCCGATCCGCTCCCACTTGACTTTGCTCCGGCAGATCGATTCCTGCTCGCAGGCGCCGGTTCCGGCGGTGCAGGGAGTCATATGGATCGGACCTTCGGTCGCCTCGATGATTTCTCCGACGGTGATCCGGTCGGCCGGCCGGATGAGCATGTGTCCTCCCTTTGCGCCCCTCTGAGATTGGATGATGCCGCTTTTCGCGAGGGGTTTCAGAATCTTGGCCACCATCGGCATGCTCAGGCCGGACCACTCGGCGAGAGCGCGGGAGGTTTGGAGCGTTTTCCTGTCGCCTGCCGCCATGTAGGCCAGCAGGAGAATCGCGTAATCGGTCTGTCGGGTGATCCGGATCATCGGTTCAAAAACCTCGTTGTGGCAAGCACGGACTGCCATGGAGAATAAATAGTACTCTAAAGGTACTCTATTATCCACCTCCCGCCGGAAGATTTTTCCCCTCGAATGAAGTGTGTCCCAGGTGAGAACCGTGGAAAACAGGGGGGTTGGACTTGCAAGTCATTTATTATCATGGAGATATGGCGGTATCTGCCGAAAATCTGTCTCAGAATGAGACGGATGGGCTCGATGCTTACGGTCGGCTGTGACAGGAGAATGGAGCGAAATCATGGGAAATTCGAAGGCAACTCCCCTCCAAGGCCGAGGTGGCCCGATCCTTGCGAATCTCATGGACGTGATGAGAACGGTCCTCCAGGGCCGACAAACCATCGAAGGAGGTGCGCGATGAAAATCAGGATGCTCAACCGACGAGGAGGATTCGGGAGCCTGGCCCTTGGAATCTCTCTCCTTGCACTGGTTCCAGGATCCGGTTTCCTGGCCGCCGACTGCTTTTCGGTGCAAGTCGACTCTCCGGTGAGGATGCCTGATGGTTCGGTGTATGACGCCCATTCCATCACGCTCTGCGATTCCCGGGCCCTCACCCCGGTGAGTCACGTCCACACGACGATGGTGGACGGTGAACCGGTCGGCATGCTGATGAGCGTGCGCCGGACCACCGAAGGCCGGAGCGGCGGTCGGCCGGCCATGGTGTTTCTCCGGCGATCCGATGGAATCCTCGATCTTCTCGGCTACGCCGTTCCCGGTTCAGGCGAACAGGACGTCACGTACACGCTGTCCCGATCTTACCGGCCGGGCAAGCGCTTGGCCCGGAGCCGCCGGTCGTCGCCGTCATCGCCTGCATGGGAGCCTCTGACCGCCGACGCTGGATCTTTGCCCCTCCTGGTTCTCCAGGCGGCGGCTCGATGATCGGTTAGCCGTCGAGCCGCCGGTACCCCGGCGCCGGTGGGTGCCCCCCATTCTCCTCCCGGCGTCCGGCCTGCAGGGCACGGAACGAACCCCGGTCCGTGGTTACAGCGTGCCCCGTGTCCTGCAGGCCCCTCTTTTTCTTCGCATCCGGTCTATCATGTTCCCCTTCCCGCGAAGGAGCGAGCGTGGCCGATGCGATGATCTGTCTTCTGGGTCCCCAAAGATTCGACCCGAACGTCGCCCCCGTCCTGGACGAACTGGGCGCGAAAGGTCCGGTCGCGGTGGTGACCGCCGGCTGGCAGGAGAGGGAAGACGAGGACCTGGAACTCCAGGACCACCTGGCCCGTCCGATCGTCAACCTCCGTCTTTACCGGAGAGCGGACGAGGTGTACAGGGAAGATCCTGGCCTGTTCGACCTGTTGCGGGCCCGGCAGAACCGTCTCCGGGCTTTGCAGGAAATCTACCGTCTCCGGCTGAATCCGTTGATGGAAGTGGCGCGGAAGCTCCGGTCCAGGAAGGGGGATCCCGGCCTGCTGGATCCGGAAAGAGAAGACGCGGTCGAATCGGTCCGCCGGTTGGATCGGCACCACCTGGCCCGGTTGACCCAGGCGCACCGCGAATTCGAAAATCGGTATCGACCTTCCGCCAGGCCGGCGGTGGCCCGGCAGAGGGAGCAGCTCGCAGGCCTTCTCCGGGAAGCCGGCGTTCTGGCGATCGCCGGCGGCCATGTCGCGGTTCTCCTGAACCGTCTCCGTCTGTTCGACCTGTTCGGGCTGAGGGACGATCTTCCGGTAGTCGCCTGGTCCGCGGGGGCGATGGCCCTCTCGGAGCGGGTCGTCCTTTTCCATGACAGCCCGCCTCAGGGGGCGGGGAACGCCGAACTTCTGGACGCCGGGCTGGCCCGGTTTCGAGGAGCGGTGGTTCTGCCCCATGCCGGTCGCCGGCTGCGCCTGGACGATCCTGCCCGGGTGTCGATCCTGGCCCGGCGGTTCCGGCCCGATCGCTGTGTCGCCCTGGACCCCGGTTCCGGGTATTGCCCGGGGAAGGGGAGAGCCGGCCGATTCCTGGAAGGAACACTGCAGCTGTACGAAGACGGTTCGGTGCGGCAGGGGGAAACCCGATGAGACCGTCCATCCTGGATTTCATCGACCGCCGCCCGGCAGGACCGGAAGAGGTGGACCGGTATCTGGCCGGCCGGCCGGCGCCGCGGGTCGAAGGGCCGCATACCACGTTTCTCTTCCGGGGCGAGGCGGAACAGGTGATGCTGCAGCATTGGATCCACGGCCTCCCGTCCTCCCGCCCCTTCCGGCGGGTGGAGAACACCGACCTGTGGTACCTGGTCATGGAACTGCCGCCGTCCTCCAGGATCGAGTACAAGCTGATGGTGCGACGGAACGGCCGGATGGAGATGATCAAGGATCCGATGAACCCGCTGGAGGCGAAGGATCCGTTCGGCGCCAACTCGGTCTGCAGGACCGTAGGTTACCAAGAGCCGGACTGGACCCGCCCCGACCCGGACGCCCGGCCGGGATGGATCGAACCGGTGATGCTCCGGAGCGAGGCGCTGGGCGCGGCGGTCCCGCTCGGCGTCTATCATCCGGCCCGATTCCGGCAGGACCGGCGGTATCCTCTCTTGGTTGTTCACGACGGGAAGGATTACCTGCGGTACGCCGATCTTCAGGTCGCGCTCGACAATCTGATCCATCGCCTGGAGATCGCTCCGATGATGGTGGCGATGATCGATCCTGTCGGGGACCGGCTGCGGGAGTACGCCGATGATCCCCGCCATGCCCGGTTCCTGGTGGAAGAACTGGCTCCGGCCCTGGAGAGCCGGTACCCTCTGGAAAGTCGGCCCGGCGCGAGATGCCTGCTGGGGGCCAGTTTCGGGGCGGTGGCCGCATTCTCGACAGCGGCGCGGTTCCCCGGATACTATGGGAAGCTTCTGCTCCAGTCCGGCTCGTTTGCCTTCACCGATATCGGGGAAAACCGGCGTGGACCGGTATTCGACTCCGTGGTGGAGTTTATGAACGAGTACAGGGAAGCACCGCGGAAAGTGGCAGAGAAGGTGTTCGTGAGCTGCGGCATTTACGAGTCGTTGATCTACGAAAACCGGTCTTTGGTTCCTGTCCTCCAGGATACCGGCATGGCGATCCGCTATGTGGAGGCGCGGGACGGTCACAACTGGATCGACTGGCGAGACCGGCTCAGGGAAGGGCTGTCCTGGTTGTTCCCCGGGCCGCTGTGGATGGTGTACGAGTAGGGGGAACCATGGGTGTCGTTACCCGAAAAATCGGGCTCTCGCTGGGAGCCGACATTTGCTGGCCGATCTGTTACGAGGAGATTCTTCGCCGGCTGGACCTGGAGATCCCGGTCGGGTCGGATACGGTCCGTTTCCAGGTGGAGCGGGTCACCATCGAACCGTTCAAACTGGCTCCCCGGCGAAAGTATGACGTGCTCCTGGACCGGTTGACCCATTGGTACGGGACCAGCCGGGAGTGGATCAAAAAGTCGATCCTCCTGGACGACCTCTACGTCTTCAATAACCCGTGGTCCGTGCAGTCGATGGAGAAGCAGACAACCTACGCCGCTATGATCCGCCTGGGCCTTCCGGTGCCGGATACCTGGATTTTACCGCCCAAGGAGTATGAAGCCTCCGCCGACCTGGAACCGACCCTGTCCCGGTATGCCCGGATGTTCGACCTGGGCGAGGTCGGGCGGGAAGTCGGATACCCGATGTTCATGAAGCCGTACGACGGCGGGGCCTGGGTCGGCGTTTCGAAAATCGACGACGAGGCGGCGCTGCGAAGAGCGTACGACGAAAGCGGAAAGCGGATCATGCACCTGCAGAAGCCGGTGCTTCCCTATGACCTGTTCGTCCGATGCATCGGCGTGGGCCCCCAGAGCTGCCTGGTGAAGTACGATCCGGAGGCCCCGATCCACGAGCGGTATACCGTCGCGTTCGATTTCGTGGACGCGGCGGAAACACGGCTGCTCCACGACATGACCATGACCATCAATTCCTTTTTCGGCTGGGATTTCAATTCCTGCGAGGCGTTGCGCCGGGACGGCGTATTTTACCCGATCGATTTCGCCAACCCGTGTCCCGACTCCCAGGTCACATCCCTTCACTACCATTTCCCCTGGCTGATCAAGGCAAAACTGAGGTGGTCCCTGTTTTGCGCGGCGATCCGAAAGAAGATGCGCCCGAACCTGGACTGGGAACCGTTTCTGAAGATCCGGGAGCGCGGTCTTCCGTATGAAGAGACCCTGGCGGCGTACGCGTCCATCGCCGACGAACGGTTCGAAACGGACCGGTTCCAGGAGTTCTGCGAGAGGCATCTCTCCCACCTGGACCAGGTCGCCCTGGACTTCTTCGCCTCCGACACCGCCTATGACGCGGTGCGGGCCAAGGTGGAGGCGATGTTTCCCGCCGACGAGGTCGATAAGTTCACCGCCCATTTCTGGGGGTTGATCGAGTTCTGGAGAAAGACCGAGCGGGATCGCCTCGCAGGGGAAGGAGAAGGGAAATCGTGATCTCCCGGCTCAGCACCGTTCTGCGTTCCCGTCACCTGGAGGAGAATGTCCGAGTCGCACGCTGGGGACATTACGGGTGGCCGGTCCTGATTTTTCCCACCGCCGGAGGGGACGCGGAGGAGATCGAACGGTTCCACCTGGTGGACGCGGTCGGGGAGATGATCGACGCCGGGAGGATCAAGCTGTACTCCTGTGACAGCGTCGCCGGCAGGACATGGATGGCTCCAGGCGTGACTCCCGGTCACGGATCCTGGGTGCAGAACCGGTTCGATGCGTTCGTCTCCGACGAACTTCTCCAAGCGATCCGGGCCGATTGCGAGAATGAGGACATCCTTCCGATCGTGGGCGGAGCTTCCATCGGAGCGTTCAACGCCCTGGCGACTCTCTGCAGGCATCCGGACGGTTTCCGCGCGGCGCTTTGCCTGAGTGGAACCTACGACCTGGAGAAGAACCTGAAAGGAGAACCGGTCAACCTGGACTTCTTCTATTCGTCTCCTCTGCATTTCCTGCCCACTCTCCCGGAGGGCGATTCCCTGGACCTGCTCCGATCTCGTTTCGTGCTCCTGGCTCACGGCGAGGGACGGTTCGAAGAGCCGGAACAGTCCTGGCGGGTCGCGGAAGTTCTCGGAAGCCGTTCCATACCGAACCGGGTGGATGCCTGGGGCGCCGAGTGGCACCATGACTGGCCGACCTGGAGGAAGATGCTTCCCCAATATCTCGAGGAGTTGACCCGATGAAAAGTTGGTGTGCGTTCCTGGTGCTCGTTCTCTCGACCCTCACGGCAGGCGCCGCCGGAGGGTTGAAGCCCGGCTGGGTGAAGGTCCGGTACGGAGAACTGGTCGACCGGCGGGAATTGACCCATTCGGGCGAAGCGGTGTCCGGCCTGCTTCGGAGGCTGGACGGCCGGCCGATGCCTGCGGGAACGGACGCAGGCGCGAGGAAGGACGACCGGCTCTCCCACATCCTGCTGGAGCCGGTGCTGGAGAAGTACGCCTTCGTGATGTCCGACGCCCTTGACGCCGGATCGCCGCCGCCTGAAGGAACGCCGCCCTGGTATGAGATCGCCGGTTTGTGGGAACCGGGGGAGGCGGAGCCGGCCTGGGTGGAACTGTTGCGGTCCAGGGTGTACCTGGTGGAAAGCGACGGAATGGGACGCCTTCGAGTCTGTCTTCCGGTTCCGGAGGGGATCCGGGAGGACCGGACCTCCTCGACCCAGGCGGCGGAGGCGGCCTGGAAGGCCGGGTGGGGGGTTCTTCGCCACGTGCTCCGTTCGGAGCAGGCTCGCCTGACGACGGCGAGTGGGAACAGCCCGGACGAGGCGCCGCTCCTGGACGTGGAGATCCATCCCTACCGCCATCTTCCCGCCCGGTCGGTGTTCCTGCTCGGGATGGAGCCGGTGCGGAAAGAAATCCGGTCTTTCGGCCCGGAGGAGGGGAAACCGTCCCTCGATTTCGATGCCTGGCGCCGGTTCCTCGCCGAAGGCCGGAGCCTGGAAGGCGCCCGGCTGGATCCGGACGGTTCCATCCGGTTTCTGAGCAGCGAATCCGGCCCGCCGGCCCGGAGCCTCGCCTCGCCGGTCACACTGGCCGATATGGCGGTGGGGTACCGGGGGGGG
>CAZZIV010000038.1:0-16374 GCA_964654385.1 uncultured Acidobacteriota bacterium
CTCGATCGTGCGCACGCCGCCTCGAGCGACTCACACGCGCCCCAGCTCAGGATGAAGCAGCAAGAGAAGAACAGGCGCCACCGAAAGAGGGTGGAGGGGGAATTCGCCCGCCTCTACGGAGAGATCGGCCTCGGGACCACCACCTGGTCTCCCCTGGCCTCCGGCGTCCTCACCGGGAAATACGCCGGCGGCATCCCGGACGGAAGCCGTATGACCCTGCCCGACTACGACTGGCTGAAGGCCCGCCTCCTGTCCGACGAAGGGAAGGCCCAGATCGCCAAAGCCGAAGAGCTGAAGGCGGTGGCCGACGACCTGGGAACCAGCCGGGCGCTCCTGGCCATCGCCTGGTGCCTGAAAAACCCGAACGTCAGCACCGTGATCCTGGGCGCTTCCCGGCCGGAGCAGGTGCAGGAAAATCTACAGGCGATCGAACTGCTGCCGAAACTCACCTGCGAGGTCATGGAGCGGATCGAACGGATCCTGGGCAACAAGCCGAAGGAGCCGGTCCGCTGGTAAGGCCGGCCTGGAGCGGGACGCCGCCTCATCCTCGCAGGTATCGAGCCGCGATTAGGGTTAAAACCCGCGGCACACCCATCCCGGCCGGGACGAACCGGTTTCCACGTCCGGTCCTGCCGGAGTTCAATAGATCTCGGCCCCGAGACCCTTGAGCTGGTAGAAAACCATCGGCTCGGTCACCGAGGCCGGGTCGAACTCCTCGCCACGTTCTTCGGCTTGATGCTTCCTGTAGGCGCGGGTCTGCTCCAGGTTCATTTCCACCTTGGTGAAAACTCCTTCCGCCACGGCGCTCTTCCCTTTCGCCTCCACGGGAAAAACGATTTCGCCGTCCTCCACCTTCACCCGGATCTCCTTGGCCTCGGCGGCGCGGGAAGCCAGGGAGATCCAGCAGCCCCGCTTTTCGCAGACACCGTTGACCAGCCCTTCCACTTTCACCGTCTTGCCGATGAATTCGTCCGGATGCTCCAGGAGTTGTTCGATCGGAACGGTCTTTCCGGCGGAGAGTGCTTTCCCGTACGTCTTGGCGTTCCGGGCGGATACGTTGGAGAGGGCTCCTGCGGCCAGCAGCGCCAGGATCACGAGCCCGGCCGCTTTCGAAAAGTTTCGATTCGCTCGCATTTCGTTTTCTCCTATCGGTGTCGTCTTCTCTTATTTCTGTTTTTTCGCGAGAATGGCGTCAATTTGGTCCATCACCTCGTTCATCATTTTCTGGGCCGCCCGGATCGGTTCCGGCCCGGTCATGTCCACCCCGGCGTCCTTGAGCAGTTCCACCGGCGGCTTCGTACTCCCCGACTTCAGGAAGGCGAGATACGCCTCCCGGGCGCCGGGCCGATTGTCCAGGATCCCCTCGGCCAGGGCGATCGCGGCCACGTAACTGGTGGCGTACTGGTAAACATAGAAGTTGTAATGGAAGTGCGGGATGAACGCCCATTCCACGGTGTAGAGGTCGTCGATCTTCATGACCCCTTCCGCCTCTCCGGAATAACGCCGAAGCAGGCCAGCGTATAATTTTGTCAGCGAATCTCCGGTGATCGCCTCGCCGTTCTCGGCCATTTCGTGCATCGCCAGTTCGAACTCGGCGAACATGGTCTGCCGGAACACCGTGGTCCGCAGCCCTTCCAGGAAGTTCCCCAGAAGCGCCAACCGGTCGTCGTCGGTCTCCGCCTTGGCCAGGAGGGACCTGAATAGAAGCACCTCGTTGACGGTGGAGGCGACCTCCGCGACGAAGATTGCGTAGCCGGCGGTGGGGTACGGATTCGCTTCCTGGGAGAACGACGAGTGCATCAGGTGGCCCCCTTCATGGGCCAGGGTGCTGGTGCTCAGGTAGTCGTCGGTGTGGTTCAGGAGCATGTAAGGGTGCACTTCGTACGCCGCACCGGTCACGTAGGCCCCGGCTCGTTTCCCCTCCCTGGGATAAACATCGATCCAACCGCTTTCCAGGGCATGCCGGAACCTGGCGACATACTCCTTCCCCAGCGGTTGCAGGGCGTCCAGAACCAGTTTCTTGGAGTTCTCCCAGCTGTAGTCGGCGCTGACCTGGTCCACCAGGGGCGGGTACATATCGTAGTAGCGAAGCTCGTCCACGCCCAGGATCCGCTTCCGGAGCTTCAGGTAGCGGTGAAGGGTCGGAAGGCCGTTGTTCATCTCCCGGACCAGCATCCTGTAGACCGCCGGATCGACCTCGTTGGCGCTGACCGCGGCGTCCAGGCTCGAATCGTAATGCCGGGCCATCTTGTTGAACACATGTTCCTGCACCGTGGCCGAAAGGGTCATGGCCAGGGTGTCCCGGAAGGCGTACAGCTCTTTGTAAAACGCCTGGTAGGTGATCCGGCGGTCAGCCCGGTTTTGCAGCCTTCGTCCTACACCGTACCCGCTGGGATCGACCCGTAGTTCGGAGCCGTCGGAAAGGGCGACCGTCTTCCAGGGGATCTCGGCATTGCGGAGTTGGGCGCCGATGTTGGCCCCGACGCCGGTGAGACGGCTGCCCAGCCCCAGCAACTGTTCGGATTTTGCGTCCAGAACGTGCGGCCGCCGCTTCTCCAGACGTTCCAGGTAACGCGCGTACTCGGCCAGCCCCGGTTCTTCCTTCCGAAACCGGTCCAGGGTCTCCGGCGGGATGGAAAGAATTTCCGGTTCGATCCAGGCAAGGGCGGCGTCCAGGTCGGCCAGCACGCTGTCCAGTTTCGCGTTCATCGCCTGGGGTTCCGGGCGGCGCAGGTCTTCGTCCCTCCGCATGTTGGCGTACCCGGAGAGCCGTTCGGCCTGCATCGACAGGGCGAACCTGAGGCTCAGCGTCTTCCTGAGGGTCTCGGCCGATTCACCGAGTTCTCCCTTGAACGGATCCAGGGAGTGGATCTTGCCTGCCAGGTCCAGGCGGGCCGTCTCCCAGGCCTCGTCCGAAGGGTAAATCTCCGTGAGGTCCCAGTTCAGCGGGCCGCCTTCGGAAGCGGAGGGACCTGCGGCGACCGCGGGAGGCAAGGTCAGCGCCAGGGCCAGGGCGAGGTAAAGGAAGCTTTTTTTACCGGCGATCTGCAACATGGGCGGGTCTCCTAGGTGATGGTTGAGCGAAGACGCATTATTACAAGGATTCGGCCCTCTCCGCCTCTGGATTCGGGATCGATTTTCCCCAATATCCTTCCTCCTCAAGGTGGACGGAAGAATGTGGGTGGAATCGGCGATGGAGTCCGGATCCGGAGGGTTCCCGACCGGTGAAGCGCCCTGCCAGGGGAAACTCCGGTATATCATTGAAATATAAAGGTTTTCATTTTCTCGCCCACATTCTTCCTTCCACCTTGGGTTGCCGGGAGGATGAAGACGAGATGACGCATTCCTGTAATTCGTGTATATGAAGACCGCCGAACCTGGTACGAGGGGCTGGCCGGCTCAAGCCGGGTTTTCCCCAAAACGGGGAATTCGAAACGCGACGGGGTGAAGTTTTGATGCGCTTAGTTCTTGGAAACTTGCTGCTTTTGTTCTTTCCGGCAGTGCTCTTTACCGTAAGCCATGCCGAACCGGCTCCGGCCCTGGTGCTGGAACAGGACGCTGCCGGAGGGTCCGGCGGCTCCCTCTGGGTGGAAACGGTTATGAATAGCGGCGAGACCGTTCGTCAACTGCTGAAAACCGGCGTGGAAGGGTTCCGGGCCGGACGCTCCGGCTGGACGCCACGAGGGCGTGCCGGGTTCGTCACCTGGACCGAGGGAACGGACCGGGCCGCCTGGACCGCCTGGACCCGGGACGGCGGCGGCGGGTGGTCGGAGCCCCAGCTCCTCGACCCTCGGCTCCATATCCGGAACGGCGGCATTCCTGCCGACGGGCTGGGACTGCCGGAAGCCGGTGAGCTGTACCTGGTGCAGTTCCGATCGATCAGCCTGCCTGAATACAGGGCGGCCGTGGCGAACGCCGGGGGGATCCTCCTCGGCTATTTCCCCAGCAACGCCTACATCGTCCGCATGAAGCCGGGAACCGCCGCCGCGGTGGCGAACCTGGATATCGTGGAGCAGGTGCAGCCGTACGAACCGGTTTACCGGTTGGAGAAAGAGCTGCTGGACTGGCTCGGCGGGGATGACGGCCGGAGGGCGGCCGCCCGGGAACGGAAACGGGTGCGGGTGGTCGCATTGCAGTGGGGGCCGGAAGGGAAAAGCCGCATCCGGCGCGACGCCGAAGCGGCCGGCGCGGAGACGGCCGCCTACTGGCCGTCCGGGCACATCCTGGAGCTGTGGGTGAACCGGGACCAACTCCGGCTCCTGGCCGGTCACAACGACGTGGAGTGGATCGACCGGTGGACCCCGCCGGAGAGCGACATGGATCTGCAACGGCAGGACTCGGGCACCGACTGGCTGGAGTCGAACACAGGGTTCTGCGGGCAGGGGGTTCACGGTGAGGTCATGGATGCCGGTGTCGACGATACGCACCAGGACTTCGACGGAATCATGTTCCACGGCTCTCACGATGTGTCCAGTCACGGCACCAGCACCTACGGCATCGTGTTCGGGAACGGCGCGCGGGACGGGGACGGCGATGCCAAGGCGACCGGGCAGATGCCCTGCCCCGAAGCCCAGGGGATCTTCGCCGACTACGGTTTCCTGGGGGACCGGTTCGCTCATACGCAGGAATTGAAGAATGCGCCGTATTTCGCCTCGTTCCAGACCAATTCCTGGGGCGGCGGCCGGACGACCCAGTACAACTCCACCTCCCAGGAGATGGACGACATCATCTGGCGGCTGGACATCACCATCACCCAGTCCCAGTCCAACGCCGGGAATACCCAGAGCCGCCCCCAGGCCTGGGCGAAAAACATCATCAGCGTCGGAGGAATCCGGCACTTCAACACCCTGGATACCGCCGACGACGCCTGGAATAACGGCGCGTCGATCGGGCCGGCGGCGGACGGGCGGATCAAGCCGGACGTGAGTTACTGGTACGACAGCATCTACACCACCACCACCGGCGGATACACCTCGTCCTTCGGCGGGACTTCCGCCGCCACGCCGGAAGTGGCCGGCGTTCTCGGACTGATGTACCAGCTCTGGTCCGAGAACACCTGGAACACCAACCCGGCCGGCACCACCGTATTCGAACGGCAGCCCCACTTCTCCACCATGAAGGCGCTCCTGATCAACAACGCCAACCAGTACACCTTCACCGGGACCACTCACGACCTGACACGGATGCACCAGGGGTGGGGGCGGCCCAGCGTCCGCCTGGCCCGGGAGCGGGCGGCCAGCAGCTTCATCGTGGACGAAACCGACCTGCTGGCGGTAGGGCAGACCGCCTCCTACCCGATCCAGGTCCAGGCGGGAGAAGCCGAGCTGAAGATAACCATGGTTTACCCGGACCCGCCCGGGACGACCTCCTCCACCCTGCACCGGATCAACAACGTCGACCTGAAGGTGACCTCGCCGACCGGGGACGTTTACTACGGCAACAACGGGCTGGACGCCGGGAACTATTCGACGGCCGGCGGCTCCCCCAACAACGTCGACACGGTGGAGAACGTCTTCATCCAGAACCCGGCGGCCGGATCCTGGACGGTGGAAGTTACCGCCGCCGAGGTGAACCAGGACGCGCACCTGGACACCCCCGGCGACGACGTCGCCTTCGGCCTGGTGGTCACCGGCGGCACCGGCAACGCGGTCTGCGGCAACGGGATCAAGGAGTTCGGGGAAGACTGCGACGGCGCCGACCTGGGGGGAGCGACCTGCGAGACCCGCGGCTGCGGTGGAGGCGGCTCGCTGGCGTGCGATGCCGGATGCACCTTCGACACCACCGCCTGCTTCGATTGCCCGGTCTGCGGGGACGGCTCCTGCGACCTTGGAGAAGACTGCCATCGCTGCGGTACCGACTGCGATTCGGCGCCCAACTTCGCGTGCGGCAACGGGGTGTGCGAGACCGCCGACGGCGAGGACTGCCTGAGCTGCCCCCAGGACTGCAACGGCACCCAGAAGGGGAAACCGGCCGACCGGTACTGTTGCGGCGACGGGACCGCCGGGGAGAACCCGGTGGATTGCGGCGACGCCCGTTGCAACGCCGGCGGAAACACCTGCCTGGCCCAGCCGGCCCTGGCCTACTGCTGCGGCGACAGTGTCTGCGAAGACATCGAGACAATCGCCAACTGCGCGCCGGACTGCACCCCGGCGGTACCAGGAGAGGCCGGCGCGGCGGAAATGTTGCTGGTCACCGGTTTCGACGCCGCAACCGGGCTGCTTTCCATCAGTTACGGCGTGCCCTGCGCCGCTGTGGACCATACCCTGGAGTACAGCGAGCTGACCCAAGCCAACCTGGCCGCCTACAACTGGTCCGGGCAGCAATGCGGTCTAGGAGCCGCCGGCACCTACGACTGGGACACCGCCGGCACCCCCGCCGCCATGTTTTTCGTGGTGGTCGGCAACAACGGCACCCAGGAGGGCTCCTACGGACTCAACAGCACCGGCGCCGAACGCCTCGAAGACACCGGCGCCACATGCCCAAAACCCCAAAACCTCCTATACGCCTGCCAATAATAAAATAGGGTCAGATTTATTTTCCGAAAATAAATCTGACCCTATTTCTTACAGCCTTTTTACATATGTGGCGCGATTCGGGTTTTCGCATGTCCTCCTGTCGTCGTATGCTTATAGGGCGACGGGGAGGGTGACTTGGGTCGGAAGAAGAACACGGAGCGGGTGTTCAACCCGCTGAAAAGGAAAGTGCTGCGTCGACGGTTCTCCCGGGCGGAGCTCATTTTCGGACCAGTGTTCCTGCTCCTGCTGCTCCTGACCGGCGCCTGGATCCTGGCGCAGAAGAACCGGTTCGACCCCCGGGAGCGGGATATCGACTACACCCTCCTACAGGAAGGGAGCGTCCAGGACACCCTGTACCACCCCCCGCTCCGCCGCTGGGTGGAGCCGGGCACCGCCGGCTCCGGGACCCCCCAGGTCGACCTGGGCGTCCTCCCACCCTCCATCCTGGCAGGCGGCTGGCGCCTGGACGGCCGGCTGGAAACCTTCAACCCTTCCAACCTGTACGAAAAAATCGACGGCGCCGCCGAGCAGTACCTGGCGTTCGGCTTCGTCGAGTTGAACTACCTGAGCGTGACCCGGGAAAACGATTTCATCACCATCGAACTCTACGACCAGGGTTCCTTCCCCAACGTCCTCGGCCTGTTCTCCGCCCAGGGAGGCGGCACCCATGAAGTGGAACACGACGGCGACATTTTCTTCTACCGTACGCCGGTAGGCGCCATCGGCGGCGTCGGCAACTACTACTTCAAGATCTCCGCCAGCACCGACGCCCCCCTTGTGGTGGAAAAAGCGATGGCGATCGTCGGCGAGATGACCGGCCTCCCCCTCGACGCCGGCAGCGTCCCCCTTCCCTACCAGGCGCTGACCGCCCGGCTGGGGGTTCCGTTCGGGCAGGTCTCCTACGAAAAAGAAAACGCATTCCAGTACGACTTCCTCCAGGAATTCTGGTTCGCCCCCGCCGGCGCCATGAACGGGCCGAAGAAGCCGTCGGAGGCCAGGATCTTTCTCCACCAGGCCGAATCGGAGGAAGCGGCAACCTCCGAGTTCACCCAGCTGGTGGAAGAGCAGTCGTTCGAGTACCAGGTTCTGAAAAACGAAACCGCCGAAGCGGTTTTCAAGCACGAATACCTGAAAACGATCTTTTCCGTCCGCCGGGACGGGCGCCTGATCTACGGAGTCGACGGCGCCGCCGACCGGACCGAGGCCGAATCCCTGATGAACCGAATTCGAAAGGCGGTGTCCAATGGGTAAACGTCCCAGGCGCAGAGGCGACATCCAGAACCCCGACTACGTGAAGGCGACCGAAGACCGCCGCGCGTTCCTCCGAAAGGCGTTCACCATCACCGGCCTGGGAGGCGCCGCCGCCTACCTGGGGCTGGCCCCGGAATCCTGGCCGCTCTCGATGAAGGATTCTTCCGGCCTGCGCAGCAAACCGGTGCACAAGCCGTTCCGCCTCCACGACTACCGGGTCGCGCCGCCCTCCGGCGTCAAGGATGTGGTGATCGGCCGGGGCGCCACCGCCGAGGAACGGTTGGCCAAGGCGCTGGACGCCATCGGCGGCCTGGATCATTACATCCGGCCCGGCGATATCGTCCTGGTCAAGCCGAACGTCGCCTTCGACCGCTCCCCCAACCTGGGCGCCACCAGCAACCCGGACTCCCTGGAGCGGCTGATCCGGATGCTCCTGGTCGACTGCAAGGCCCAGGAAGTGCGCGTCGCCGACAACCCGATCGAATCCCCCGCCGACTGCTTCGCCAAAAGCGGGATCGCCCGCGCGGTGGACGAAGCCGGCGGCCGGATCTACCTCCCCGACACCAACGCCTTCAAGATGCTCAACACGCCGGGGGCCACGCTGATCGAAAACTGGTGGTTCATGCACCGGCCGCTCACCAACGTGGACAAGGTGATCGGCGTCGCCCCGGTGAAGGATCACAACCTGTGCTCCGCCTCCATGGGGATCAAGAACTGGTACGGCCTCCTAGGCGGCCGCCGGAACCAGTTCCACCAGGACATCCATGAAATCGTCTCCGACCTCTCCATCATGATCCGCCCCACGCTCACCATCGTGGACGGCGGCCACATCCTGATGCAGAACGGCCCGACCGGCGGCGACCCGTCCAACGTGAAGAGCGGCAACGCCGTCCTGGTCGCCACCGACCCGGTCGCCCAGGACGCCTGGGCGTTCGAGCATCTCCTGGAACGAGGCACCGACTACCCGGCCTATCTCCACCGGGCGGAAGAAAAAGGAAGCGGCCGTGTCGACTGGCGCGGCCGGATCGAGGAAGTGGTGTGAGCGCCCCCGAATCCAGGGAGCCTCAGGCTCCCCAGGCGGACACGGCCCCGGCTCCCCCCACGAAGGTGCTGAAGGCACTGCGCCTCACCAACGTGCGGATCGTCTCCCAGGCGTTTTTCTTCGGGGCGTTCATGCTGGCGGTTTGGGCGACCTGGACCTCCCGGCTGGGCGGCTACCCGGTCTCCCGGTTCCTGGAACTCGACCCGCTGGTGATGATCTCCAACATCCTCTCCACCGGCTACGTCTACCGCTACCTGGGCTGGGGACTGCTCCTCCTGGGCGTCACCCTGGTTTTCGGCCGGGTGTTCTGCAACTGGATGTGCCCCTACGGCACCCTGCACCAGTTCATCGGCTGGCTGTTCAACATCCGCAAACACCCGGACCGCTGGAAAAGCAACCGCTATAAAACGATCTACTTCCTCAAGTACACCCTGCTCACCGTTTTCCTGATCATGGCGGCGTTCGGCGCCCTGCAGATCGGCCTCCTGGACCCGATCTGCCTGATGTACCGCACGACCGCCACCGCCTTCGCGCCGGCCTCGGACATGCTGGTCGGCATCCTGGGAAACAACGCCGGCTGGCTCGGCCTGGATCCGACCTTGCTGGAACCGCTGCAATTCGCCCCGGGGGTCGGCCACCGGGTGTTCGTCGGCTCGTTCTGGATCGGCCTGTTCCTGGCCTCCCTGGTCGGCATGAACCTGGTGATCCCCCGCTTCTTCTGCCGGGTGCTCTGCCCCCTGGGCGCCCTTCTCGGCGTGCTCTCCCGCTACTCTCTGTTCCGGATCAACCGGGACGTGCACAAATGCACCGACTGCAACCTCTGCCTCACCCGCTGCGAGGGGGCCTCCGACCCGCAGGGAGAGCTTCGCCTCAGCGAGTGCTTCGCCTGCATGAACTGCATCGACGACTGCCCGGAAGACGCCCTCAGTTACACCATGCTCGGCCTGGATAAAAAACAGGTCGTCCCCGGCCCGAGCCTGAGCCGCCGCCGCCTGGTGTTCTCCGCCGCCGCCGGCGTCCTCGGGTACCCTCTCCTCAAAAACAACGGCGTCAACAACGACGAAAATTACTCGCCTCTCCTGATCCGGCCGCCCGGATCGGTGGAGGAATCCGACTTCCTGCAGAAGTGCATCAAGTGCGACCAGTGCATCAACGCCTGCCCGACCAACGTGCTGCAACCGGCCACCTTCAAGGAAGCCGGCTTCGAAGGGCTCTGGACGCCGGTGATGAACTTCAACCTGGGCCATTGCCAGCTCAAGTGCACCCTCTGCTCGGAAGTCTGCCCCACCGGCGCCATTCGCAAGACCACCGTGGAAGAGAAGCTGGGG
Organism: uncultured Acidobacteriota bacterium; assembly: GCA_964654385.1. Taxonomy (GTDB): domain Bacteria; phylum Acidobacteriota; class Polarisedimenticolia; order Polarisedimenticolales; family Polarisedimenticolaceae; genus Polarisedimenticola. Next base: position 10,137 of record CAZZIV010000038.1, read on the forward strand.
AAGGGCGCCTACGCCGACGTGGGCCCGATCAGCCTGGGCACTGCCTTCTTCGACAAGGGGCGCTGCCTCCCTCACGCCATGGAGATCCCTTGCGTGGTCTGCGAAGAGGTCTGCCCGACCTCTCCCAAGGCGATCCAGACCGTGGACGAGGAGGTCAAGAACGCGTTCGGCGAAATCGTGGTCCTGAACAAACCGTTCGTCGTGCCGGATCTCTGCATCGGCTGCGGCATCTGTCAGACCGAGTGCCCGGTGACCGATTCCCGGGCGGTCTACGTGACCCCGGTGGGCGAAACCCGCTCCACCGAACGGCGCCTTCTTCTGCACAAACGAAACCGGACGACGGCCGGTACCGTATAATGACGAAACCGATGAATCAGGGGGGAAGCCCCGGGAGACGGGAAGGGAGAACCAAGTGAAGAAAAAGAAAGATGGAACTTCAAGGCGCAATTTCCTGAAGACGGCGGCGATCACCGGAGCCGGACTGGGAATGACCGGCGCAGGCGTCGTCACCGCGGCGGAATCCGAAACCACTCCGACTCCGGCGGAAACGGCCCCTGCCGCCAAGGTGCCCCGAAAAACCCTCGGCTCCACCGGCGAGAAGATCCCGATCCTGGTCCTGGGTTGCGCTCAGAAATTCGATCCCAAGTACGACAAAATCCTCCACCGGGCCTACAAGGAAGGGGTCGACTACCTGGACACCGCCCACGTGTACGCCGACGGATGGTCCCACAAGACGATCGTGCCGTTCCTGGAACAGATCGGCGGCCGGGAAAACGTCTGGATCACTTCCAAGTTCCCGGCGAAGGTTCCCAACGCCCCGTTCCAAGCGGAGCCGGGCAGCGTGGACCATTTCACGAAGGGCCTGGATGTCTGCCTCCAGGAACTCCAGACCGACCACCTGGACCTGTTCTTCATGCACGCCCTGGACGACCCCAAGTACCTGGAGCCCGAGTACCTCAAGATGGCCGACGCCATGAGGAAATCGAAGAAGACCCGCTTCTTCGGCTTCTCCTGCCACGGCGGCCATGTGCTGGACCTGTTGAACAAGGCCCCGAAAGTCGGCGGCATCGACGCCATCATGTTCCGGTACAGCTTCGCCAAGTACGGCGACCTGGACCTGAACAAGGCGATCGACGCCTGCAAGAAGGCCGGCATCGGCCTGATTGCCATGAAGACCCAGGACAGCGTCCCCAAGGACCAGGCGGAAGTGGTGAAATTCGAAAGCCGGAACTTCAGCCTGGGGCAGGCCAAGCTGAAATCGGTCTGGGCCGACGAGCGGATCGACGCCGCCGTCTCCCACATGGACAACACCAAGGTGCTGAAGGAAAATATCGCCGCGGCCAAGTCCCCGGTGCAGATCTCCATGAACGAATTCAACCAGCTCCAGCAGATCGCCACCGCTACCGCCGCCTTCTCCTGCCATGGCTGCGAGCAGCTTTGCGAGCCCCATGTGGCCGGCGACACGAAGATCGCCGACACGCTCCGGTTCCTGATGTACCACGAATCGTATGGGGAAGCGGAGAAGGCGAAGACGTTGTACTCCAGGCTCTCGCCGTCCCAACGCAGGATTGACGGCGTGGATTTCAGCCGGGCGGCCGCCGCCTGCCCCCGGGGGATCGACATCGCTGCACGCATGAAGGTCGCCCGGGAGAAGCTGACGGGCCTGGCCTAGCCTAGCGAACAAGATCGAATTTTTTGTCGAGTCGGGCAGCCGACAGTGATCACTCACTCCCGGCTACTACAGGATCTTACGTACAGCAGCAGGGAACGATCGTGTCCAATTCAAACCGGCGATTCGGTTTCCCGCCGCTTTTCCGTTCCGCTTTCCCCTCCAGCCCCGATCAGTTCTCGAACGATTTATCCGGGTACGGCGGCGCCGGGGGAACATCCCTGGGATCTGCGGCGATCAACTTCTTCAGGTGATCGATCGCCGCGTCCAGTTGGGCGTCTCCGCCGTTGAACGTGTCATGGGGCAGGTTGTCCACCACGATGTCCGGATCGACGCCATGCCCCTCAATCAGCCACTTCCCTTCCGGTCCGTACACGCCGAATTCCGCGGCGGTCATGATGCCGTTGTCCACCAGGCGGTTGCTGGAGCTGAGCCAGATCTCCCCGCCCCAGGTCCGGGTGCCGATCACCTTCCCCAATCCGAGCCGCCGGAACCCTGCGGCGAACGCCTCCCCATCGGAAGCGGTATGGGCGTCCACCAGCAGGACCAGGTGCCCGCGGAAGGTGCGCTGCATGTTCTCCCAGGAGGACCCTCCTCCGACCCGCGGCTTCCAGTACATCCAGACTTCCCGGATCAGCCGGCTCAGGATCCAGGAATCGATGTTGCCGCCCCGGTTGTGGCGGGCGTCGATCACCAGCCCTTTCCGATCGATCACCGGGTAGAACTCCCGGTACCACTCGGCCATGTTCCCGGCGCCCATCGCCCGGAGATGCACGTAGCCGATCGCTCCTTCCCCCTTCTTCTCCACCTCCAGCCTGCGGGTGAACTCCCACTCGTCGTATTCCATCTCCCGCTCGCTCCGCAGGGAGACCGGTTTCACCACCACGTCCCGGTCGCCGATGGTCAGGCGGACCTGCTTCCCGGCCTGGTTGCGCAACAGCGTCTCGATGCTCGGGGCGGAGAGAACCGGCTCACCGTTCACCCGGGAAATCACCTCGCCCTCCTGAACGTTCACACCCGGCCGGAGTAAAGGCGATCGCTCCGACGGAACGTCCGGATCGGTCAGGTAGATGTGCTCCACCCGGTATCCGCCGGCCGCCTCATCCCGCACAAGCCTTGCGCCCAGGGACCCGGGGCGGATGTCTTCGTCCCCCTCCCGGGTATCCCCCGGCCGGACGAAGGTGTGCAAGGTGGAGAGTTCTCCCGCCATCTGCCCCTGCAAGTCGGCCAGGTCTTCCCGGCTTCGCAAACGATCCACCAGCGGAAGGTACTTGTGAAGCATGGCGAGCCAGTTCACGCCGTGCATCCCCTTGTCGTAGAAATAATCCCGCTCCAGCCGCCAGGACTCCACGAACATCTGGAGCCATTCCTCCCTGGGATCGATCGGGAACATCCATCCGGACAGGTCGACCTTCCCCTTGGCCAGGTCGGCCTTCTTCCCGGCGGAAGCGGCGATCACATGGAAAGTGTCCCCCTTGCGCACCAGGAGCTTTTTGCCGTCCCGGGAAAGCTGGTAGCTCCGCACGCCGGAGACGATCACTTCCGGTTTCGGATCATCGTTGTCGATCTTCATCGCCATGAGATCCCGGCCGCTTCCGTCGCTTTCGGAACGGATCCAGAACAGGCGGTCCTTGCTGACGGCCAAGGCGCTGTAGTTCCCGGCAGGAACCGGAACGTCCTGGATCCGGGCCTGCAAACCGGTCTCGTTCACGGTGACAACGATCGGCTTCTCTTTCCCATCGCTCTGGTCGTCTGCACCCTTCTTGCCCTTCTTCCCTTTCTTGCCGGTCTTCTTTTCTTTCGCGTTCTTCCCGTTCCGGTCCTCTTGATCCTTGCTTTTCGCCTTGTGCAGTTCATCGTCCGGCTGGAACGGTGAGCGATCCGCCTCCGCCAGCGGGATCCGAAAGATCCGGGCCTGTTTATCGAAGAACGGCTCCTGCTGTTTCGAGCCCCAGGGCGACGGGACGATCGACCGGATGTTCCGGTTGGACAGGAGATACACCGCCTTCCCGTCCGGCGTGAAGACCGTGCTGAAATTGTCGTAACGATCGGTGGTCAGGGCGATCTTCTTCCCGGTCTCGACCTGGTACAGGAAAATCCGCATCAACCCGTTGGAGGCCGGCTTTCCATAGGCGATCCATCGGCTGTCCGGGCTCCAGCTCGGGTTGTCGAATCCCCACTGGGGCGAATAATCGACCTTGATTCCTTTCCCGGTGGAGAGATCATGGAGCCAGATCTCCTGGTCCTGGTTCCACGAAACCACACGCTTCCCGTCAGGGGAGACCCGGCCGTCGAACCGCAGGATGGTGCCGCCGTCCGTGACCTTCTTCCCCTCGCCGAACCCGTCGGCGCGGAAGGTCCACCACTCCACCTCGCCCCCCTCATCGGAGAGGGTCAGCACCGTTTTCCCATCAGGGAGCAACCTGGCCTGCCGGTAGCGAACCCCGTTCCGCCGGGTCACCTCCACCATCCGGCCACCGTCCACCGGCGTCACAAACACCTGCCCCCTGGCGGTCAGCACCAGGTCGGTGCCGTCGTCGGAAAGCCGGGCCGAAGTCAGCCAGTCCACCGGTTTCTGGATCCACCGTTCCCGCATCTGGTCGAAATCCGAGGGGAGGTCGATCCTCAGTTTTTTCGTGGCGTTCGAGGCGATGTCGTACACCCAGAGGTCGGCCCCGAGTTGGTACACCACCCGGCCATCGCCCAGGCTCGGCCCCAGCACATCGAACCCTTGATGGTGAGTATGCTGTTTCAGGTCGCCGCCGTCCCGGTCCATGGACCACAGGTTCATGGTTCCGTCCCGGTCGGACCGGAAGTAGACCCGTCCATCCCACCACATCGGCCGCTGGTCGGTCCCCTCGAACCCGGCGCTCAGCGGAACCGCCTCCGCATCCCCGTCGGAGTATTTCCAGAGACTCTGCGCGGTGCCGCCCTTGTAACGCTTGGTGTGGCTCGGCTGTTTCCGGAACCGGGTGAAATAAAGAGTCGTGCCGGTGTCATCCCAGGCCCCGTCGGCGGCGTCGAAGAGCGGAACCCGCGTTTCCGCACCGGTAGCCAGGTCCAACGTGAGAAGGTTCCAGCCTGGAAGGGTGGTGTATTTCTGGGAGGCGTACACCAGCACCCCGCCACTCTTCCAGCCGACCACCTCGCAGTACCCACCGTGCCAGGTCCGTCTCTGGGGCAAACCTCCGGTCACCGGCATCGTGTAGACCTCCGCCGGCCCTTCGTAGGACGCGGTGAAGGCGACCGTTTTCCCGTCCGGGGAAAGGGCCGGCGACCGCTCCAGGGCGGGATGGGTGGTCAACCTTCGAGCCTGGAGAGGAGGGGTCCCTCCCAGTTCCACCGCGTACAGGTCGCCCTCGGCGGAAAAAACCACGGTGTCGCCCATGACGGTCGGGAAACGGTAGTAACCATCCATGGCGACGGCCGCGGAGATCGCGAGGGACAGGAAGACGAGGATGACAGGGAGCGGTTTTCGGGTCATGTCCGGAGCCTCCAAAAAGGGTGGGAACCTTGATGAATCAGAATCATACAGGAGTTTACGTGGAACTTCAGAGCCGGTTTCCGGCCGGGCGCCCTGCGCACTGGGGGAACATTTCCCGGAACTCGGGCCGGTCGCGCAGCGGGGCCAGGTAATCGTCCTGGCAGACGTCCACCGGCAACGTGAAAGTATTCGAGGCGATCAATAGGGCGGTCAGCGCTCGATCCGGGCTTCCGAAAGAAGCGAACACCTCCGCCCGGGCCAGGGAGTAGTACGGCTCCACCACAGGGAACCGCCGAAAGCCTTCCACCACTTCCAGGGCCCGGCCCCGGTTGCCGGATTCGACCTGCAGCCGAATCAACGTTAAGAGGTAAAACCGTTTGGCCGAATCTTCCAGCTTGCGTCGAAGCAACCGTTTTTCCGCCTCTTTCACTCCCTCTGCGAAGCGGGTTCGCGCCTCCGGCCGGTTCCCTTCCGCCAGCGCCAGCCGCCCTTCCTCCAGCCGCCAGGCCGGGTCCCGCCGGATCCGCCCGGTCGTCCCGTCCACCAAGGCTTTCGCCTCCTCGAGGCGGCCGGTGTCCTGGTACAGGCCGAGCAATTGGAGCCCGGCGGACCGTTCCCGAGTCCGGCTCCCCAGCTTTCCTCTCCAGAACTCGATCGCCTCCTCCAGCCGGCCCGCCCCTCGGAGAGACCGGTCCACGTAAAACTCCATATTCGGTTCGTCGATCCGGCCGGCCTGCCGGATCGTCTGGTACGCTTCTTCGTTTTTGCCCCTCTGCCACAGGAACCGCACATACCTCGGGAGAGCCGGCCCATCGGGCCCGGTTTCGGCGGCGAGGCGGAACTCCCGCTCCGCCTCCTCCATCCGACCCTGTAAGCGGTACATCCCTCCCAGGGTCATCCGCAATTCCAGGTTCTCCGGATCTTCCTTCAACCGGTTCCGGATCATCTTGACAGCCGCCTCCTGCTTCCCCGCTCCCCACGCGTACCGGGCTTCGGCCAGAACCGACTTCCCTTCCCCGATCCGGGACAGCCCGCCCGCGTACTCCGGCTCCTCCGCCCAACACGCTCGCGAGATATCTATTGCC
>CAZZIV010000039.1:0-16340 GCA_964654385.1 uncultured Acidobacteriota bacterium
TCCTGGATGCGAAGTACAAAATACAGCTGGCGCGCCTCAAGACCGCTCGAGAAGCTCTCAAGAGAGGAACGGGGGGACCGGCGCGACGGTCGTCCGATACCCGATCATTCATCACCCGAAAACAGTCCGACTCCTTGAAAATGGTCCCAGGTCCCAAAGAGATTCAGTAAACTGCCTGCCCACGAGAGCGCGTCTCCCTTCCTCCGACTGCCCCCCGGGGAGACGCGCCATTTTTTTTCACCGGAAGCATCGCCGTGTATTCCCTGAGTTGGTTTCTCAATAGGTGGGTTCCCTGAATCCGGAGGGGAGCGATGCCGCGCTCAAGATCCCGGTTGGGATGAATCCAGCATCTTTGTTTGTTTCTCCCGCCGGCCTTTCCGGGCAAAAGGCACTCGTCATCCAGGATCCTGTACAAACCAGGAGGCCGGTACTGTTCCTGGGACATTCCCGGCCTGGATCCTCCCGGCCTGCCGGCCTGGGAAAGCAGGAAGAGCCAGCCCCCCGGACGCAGGATTCGAGCGAATTCCGCCCCCAGGGAGGACAGGGCCTCGGGTGGCGTGAAATCAACCGAATCCCAGGCCAGGACCAGATCGTAGGTATCCGCCGGCTGAACCAGTCGAGCCGGCTCCGCCTCCGGCGCCGGCCTGGAGGGGTCTTTCGGAGGCCGGGGGGGCGGAGGATCGTACTCGTCCACGTGAACCCGGGCCCCGCGCTCAGCCAGGTAGACCACCGTGTCCCCACAGAGAGGCCCGAGATGCAGAATCTCGGGCCTCTCGATCTTGAAAACCCGGTCCAGGGCTTTTTTCAATCCTTTACACGCAATGATCCCGTCTTCCCGTTTCTTCTTCCCGGGAGGAGGATCCGGTGCGGCCGCCGGGGCGCCCGGAATGTGGGACCACTTGAACGACATGGTGTGCGTCCCGTGGGATTCAGGAACCTTGGGCGCTCATGGCAGGCGCCTTTTCTCCCATTCCCGTGGATCCGGATCCGGTGCGAGTTGAGGTCGAGGAGCCGGTCCCCGGTTTCTTTTCCGCCTGCCGGGTTCCGGAATCCATGTCGATGCTCCCCTTGAACCGGGCTCCGTCGGCCAGAACCACGCGGGGAGCCCGGATATCTCCGAGCATGGAACCGGTGGCGGCCAGTTCGACCTTGTCGTCGGCCACCACGTTTCCGTTCATTTCACCGACCACGATCACCGCCTTGGCGAACACTTCACCCTTGATCCGGCCGTTGGCGCCTACGGTGAGGTTGTGCCCTTTCAGGGTGATTTTACCGTCGATCTTCCCCTCGATGGTGAGGTCCTCGTTTCCGGTCAGTTCCCCACGCAGTTCAACGGATTGGCCGATGTTCACAATTTTCTCCATGGATTGTTCCCTTTTCTGGGGGGCTGCCCCCGTTTCTGTCCGTGCCGGCGCAGGCGCCGACGGTTTCGGACGAGTCTCCGATTCCTGTTTGTTTCTCATCCAGGCCATAGTTGTTCAGGCCTCCTTCAATTGTTTGATCGCTTTTGCGGCCGCCTCGCGCACCAAGCCTTTTTTATCGTCCAGGGCTTTTCCCAAAAGCCCGATATCCGACGTCTCTCCAACTTCACCGAGGGCCATGGCCGCTTCGGCGCGAACGTCCTCCGGCCCGCTCTGAAACAGCTTCTCCCGGATTTCTTCCAAGTACCCCTTTTCACCGTAACGAACAAGAATCCAAGAGATATCGACGCGGACCATCCCTGCGCCTTCGACCACCAGTCGATCCTTCAGGGCTTCGACCGCTTCCCGGCTTTCCGGAGCGACCTTGTAGAGGGAATGGGCCGAAAGCGATCGCACTTTTGCGTAAGGATCGCCCAGGGCGGCGATCAGCGTCGGCAGGGAGGACGTGTCCCCGACTTCCCCCAGCACCCGGGCCGCGTTGGCCCGGACGACGTCCGACTCGCTGACCAGGGCGGACTCGATGGTCGGAATCGCTTCCCGGGACTTCTGCTCCCCGATGACCTTGACCACATGCTGCCGCACGATTTCATTTTCATCGTACAAGGCGGTGTCCAGAAGGGCCTTCAGTGCCCGAGGATCATCGATAAAGCCCAGGTTTCGCGCCGCGACCAGCCGGATGTTGTCGTCTTCGTCGAAGAGCAGCTTGGCCAGAAGGTCGATTCCATCCGGGGAACCGAGGCTTCCCAGGGCCTGGCAGATCTGGAGCCGCATCGTCCTCAGGGGGTCGTCCCCGTGGGAGACCAGGGCCGGAACCGCTCGAGGATCCCCGATCTGCTGCAGGGAACGGACCGCGGATACCCGCACTTCTTCATCGGGGTCATCCAGCATGGCGATCAACGAATCGACGGCGTCCTCGGCCCGGGCCTGCCCGAGGCGAACCACCGCGTCGGCTCGAACCTGGGGATCTTCGTCCAACAGTTCTTTATAGGCGATATCATTGCCGCCGCCGCAGCCGGACAGGACGAGCCATGCGCCAAGAACCGCCGTCAGGACGGGAATTCGTTTCCGAAGGAAGAACCGGGGCGTTCGGGAAAGTGATCCGGTCATACTTGCTCCATCAGATTTACTCACCCGCGGACCTCCATGGCAATTCCATTCAAAATTCATGCCGTATTCACTTCCTGAACCGGCGGCTGCGGGCATTCCGACTTCGGATTATACTCGTTCTCGCAGGATTCCGGCCATGACGCCGGCCTGTTCGAGGACGCCCCATGCTCATACCGGCCGCCATCCTTCTGCTTCTGGGCCTTCCTGCAGGTTCCGCCGGTGCCGGAGACCGCCCCGGTCTGGAAGAATGGCCGGATGGGCCGATCCGATACATCATGCGGCCGAAGGAGAGGAAAGCTTTCCGGGCCCTGGACAACGAATCGGAACGGGCGCTGTTCATTGAACGGTTCTGGCTGCGGAGAGATCCGACGCCGGACACCCTGGTGAACGAATACCGGCAGCTCTTCTGGCAGCGTGTCCAGGAAACCAACGGCATGTTCCATGACTCCCCCAAACCGGGCTGGATGACCGATCGAGGTAAAATTTACATCCTCTACGGTGCCCCGACCGAAGTTAAGGATTATTTCGATTTGGCCCCACAGTCAAGTTCCACCTCGGCCCGGGGAGTGATCCGGTGGATCTACGAGGGGAGACCGGAAGGGCGAGACGAAATGGATCCGATCACGGTGGTCCCGTTTGTCCGGGACTATTCCGGTGAATACCACGTCAGTTACGACCCAAAACTGAGTTCCGTTTTTTTCGACGAACTGGCGATCAAGGAGGGCAGAACCCAACGGTGGGATCGCTATTTTCAGCGGATCGGCGGTATTTCCGGTGATTCCCGCCTCTCGGTCATGCTGGACCTGGGCAAGATGCAGGAGGTTCCGCCCCAGGAAAGCGTCTTGATCGCCCGGGTGGAGGATAGCGAATCTTTCGATACCTATCCCCTGAAGGTTCAAATCGACCGAATCCACCATCCGGACCGGAACGGGGACTCCACCAGCATCAGCCTGGACCTGCCGGGCGAAACGATGGACTCCCCGCCGGCGCTGATGGCGCGACTGACTCCCAGGAACGATCCGAGCGGAACCCTGGTCCTGGGGGAGGATTCTTTCCGGATCCAGCCGCTTGCAAGCGGCGGCCTGATCGCCCAGTCCCGTGTGGTCCTCTCTCCAGGCACCTGGGACCTGATCCTGATCGCTGCTGACGCCGGCACGCTGCAGACCGGGATCCATGAAGAATCCATCACCGTTCCCGAGCGCTCCGGCCGGTTTTCCCTCAGCGACATCATCCTGGCCTCCCGCCTGGAGCCTGTGGAAGTCCCGGCCCTCGCCTCCTACGACGAACCTTTCCTGGTCGGGTCGTTTCGCATCGTTCCGGCAGTCGGAAGGCCGTACCACCCTGGAGGCAACCTGGCGCTCCTGTACGAGATCTATGAGGGGGCCCGGCCTTACCAGGTAACCTACCGGCTCCAGGGCAGGGAGGACGACGGACGGTGGGTCGCCCTGGGACGACCCTCGGTCATCCAGAACGCCCAGGCAGTACAGGGCTGGGATCTTCCTCTGGGGAAGCGATGGCCACTGGGAGATTACAGGATCCTGCTGGAAGTCAAGGATGCCGAAGGGCAAACGCTGGAGCGGGAGATTCCCTTCAGTCTTGAGGCACCGCCGGCGGAGTCGAACGCACCAGGAACCGAACCCCCGGAAGAGAACCCAGCGCCGCCCTCCCCTTCCCATCGAAGGTAATCCGATCGGCGGAGCCGTCTTCCATCTCATAGTCGACGACGGCGGAAGCGGTCCCGGACAATCCCCCTTCCTCCCAGCCGGTCACCGGGCTTTCCAGGAGCCGGACCAGGAGGGGGTAGACGAACTCGTTCCCCCGGACCTTTCCGTCCGGGCCGGTCCACTGGTCCGCTGCCGGATCGCGGGACAACGAGATCTCCGCCTTCCGATCCGAATAGGTGAACGAGCGGACCTTGTACCGGTTGGCCTTCGTCAGCTTGCGGGTCAGGTAAGCCTCGGGACGGACTTCGATCCTGTGCAGGCCGTCGCCGGCGACCAACAGGACCGCAGCCCGGTCGTCTCTCTTGGCGAAACGGAATCCAGCGTCGTTGGCGGCGCCGAGCAGGACGGTTCGTTCTTTTTCCTTACCGGTCAGCCGAACCGCCAGCGCATCGTTCCCGAGGTGAAATCCCTTCTCGGAGGGAAGGCGTCCATCCAGGAACTCCTGGATCACGGCATCGCCCAAGCTTTCCAGCAACCGGTTCACCGCGTTGTCGGAAGCAGGGAGATCGTACTTCTCCGTGATCCACCAGCCGCCGCCGCGCAGTTCCAGATCGATCTGCCGGGGCGCTTGCCTCAAGTGGATCCCCACGACCCGGTTGACCGGCAACCCGAGCAGATCCCGGTCCCTGAACCGCGAAGGATCCATGTTGTGGAACAGGCTGTCGACCTTCAGGTCCGCGACCAACACCCCCCGGCGCCCCTCCACTTTCAGGAAAACGCTTTCGTTGTTCGGCGAAAGGTTTCCCAGGAGGAGATCCGGAACCTGGACACCGTGAAGGTGGATCCTGGCCCTGGGCGGGTCGAGGCCATAGGCGGCGAGCGGTTCGTGATTTTGAATCGTCGTGCTGAGTTGGGTCTGTCGCATTTCCGACATGAGATTCAGGACCGCCGGACGACTGGCCAGATCCTGGATCGGCCGCATGATTTCCCAGCGGGAATCTTCGGTTTTCTCCAGGACCCAGTCGGCGCCTCCGACCGTGACCGTGATGCCGGTGACCTCTCTTTCATCGAACCAGAGCAGGTTTTGTTCCTGGGCCGCGGCTCTTTCCGAGGCGTTTTTCCATTCCGTCAGCCGGTAAAACCCGAAAGCCGCCGCCGCGAAAATCGCGAGGGCGATGACGATCTTTTTCACTTCAGCGCCCCCTTCGCCGGAACATGACTACAACTCCGACCAGCAGGACCAGGATCGGCGCGGCGAGAATCGCCCAGAAAGTGATCACCCCGTCCCTGGGAGTGAGCTCGATGGTCTGTCCCTGCATCGGATCCCGCCGGACGGAAATCAACTCCTCTTCCCGGCTGAGCCAGGCGATCATGTTGAGGAAGAAATTCCGATTGGCGCTCTGGGGCAGGTAGGCGTTGGAAATGAAGTCGGCGTCTCCGACCACGATCAGCCTGGCCTCGTTCTCGCGGTTCCCATCCTCGGTCCGCCTCCAACTGGCGGCGGCCACGGCAAACGGGCCGGGATCCCGCGATCCATCCTCGTTCAGCACGAAGGACAAACTTGAGGTGAAGGCCAGATCGTCGTGGAACAGCTTCCCTTCACCGGTCTCGAACTGGGAAACGGTGGAGACGCCCGCGAAGGCGGTCGGGAACTGTTTCCCGAAGTCTTTCACCACCGGATGCTTCGAATACCGGTTTACCTTGACGAAACTCGGGCTCCGGTTGAAGTTTTCTTTCGGATCCAGGATCATCCTCCCGCTGACCCTCAATCCCCACCGTTGCAGGAGGTTGTTCACCCCGGTGTCCCTGTCCGGGTCCTGCAGCGCGAGGAGCCGCCCCCCCTTCTCCAGCCAGAGATGGAGGGCCTCCAGGTGTTCGTCCGGGATCCTCTGTCGCGGATCCGCCAGGACCAGGACGGTCACCCTGTCCGGGATCGATCTCTCCAGGTCCACATCCGTGACCCTGTAATACTCCCGGAGGAGATCGTTTCGCGCGCCGGCGATCGCGCCGCTGGCCTTGGATTCCGGATCCCGTTCGCCGTATCCGCGCAGAAAGCCGACCACCCGCTCTCTTGTGCGTCCCACGTCCAGGATGGCGTTGGTGACATCTTCTTCCTCGCGCCCGCCGAAGGTCTGCTTCCATTCCACCGGCACGCCGTTCCGTACGGTGGTGCGCTTGATGAAGGTCACACCTTCGTTCAGGTTTTCGCCCTGCACATCGGCGCCGATCTCCGCCAGCCTCCCCGGCTGTTCGATCGGATCGATAAACTCGACCTTGATGAACCGGGAACGGTCGCGGTACAGCTTCAAAAGGCTCCAATACGATTCCCGGACGATCTCGTTCTGCTTGGGAACGAGAGGATAGATCTCCACCGGCCCGTCCAGGCGCTCCAGCACCTGCAGGGTCTGGGGGGAAAGGCTGTTGGAAGAAGTCCTGGAGACATCCCAGGAGGTGTGGAACATGATGGAAGCGGCGAGGATGAAAACCGCAACCGCCAGAATCAGCACGGTGAAAAACAGGGATCCCGCCCCCTCCTTCGCCAGGCGGGCGATGTCCACCGCTTGCCGGGCTTCCAGTTCCTCCCTTTTGCGCACGTTCATCTCCCCATCACCTCCAGCGGTTCGAGTCGAGGACCTGTACACAAAGGAACAGGAAAACAAATACCAGGAACACGGGAAGGACAAAATAATGGGTATCGATCAGGCCCTGTCCCAGTCCGCGGACCCCTTTTCCCACGGCCAGGCCGTCCAGAATATCGTCCAGCGCGCCACCCATGAATCCGACCAGGGAGTCGATCAGCCAGAGCGGAAGGTAGAGAGCATAGGTCAGCAGGAGAGCCACGATCTGGTTCTCGGTCAGGGAGGAAGCGAACACGCCGACCGCGAGAATCACCATGCCGAACAGAAGCATTCCCAGGTAAGCGGTCCCGATCACCGCCCATTCCGGCTCCGCTTTCCATTCCAGGACCAGCGGAAACGGCAAAGTGAGAAGGATCATCACCGCCAACACGAACACCGACCCCAGGTATTTCCCCAGGGCCAATTGGGTGGTGGTGATCGGAGAGGTCAGCAGCAGTTCGGCGGTCCCGCCCTTTTTCTCTTCACTGAACAATCGCATCGAAAGGGCGGGCAGGCAGAGGATCATGGAGATCTGGGCCCAGAAGATGATCTTCGCCACCATGAAGTTTCGGAGATTCATCTCCGCCATTTCGATGATGTTGGCCGGGATATGGGAGTAAATCGCGAGGTTCTTGCCGAAGCCGAACCCCATCAGAAGCAGAAAGATCACCATGATCGAATAGGCGATCGGGGAGACAAAGTAGGACGCAACCTCCCGCTGGACCAGGGTCAGGATCCCTTTCACGCCGCTTCCCCTTCTTCTTCCGTCACCAGCTTCAGAAAAACTTCCTCCAGGGTGGCGGCGACCCGGGTCAATTCCACCAGACCCGCCCCATTCCCGACGACCAGGCCGGCGATCCGCTCCTTCACCTCTTCGCCGCCGCTCGTCCGAACCTTCAGGACCCCTTCGCCGGCGGATTCGACGCCCTCGACACCATCCAGGGCCGAAATCCCCCGGGTCAATGCCTCCTCCGGCCTGCGAACCCTCACCAGGATCTGCTCCCCCCGCCCCAGCCCGGCGGTCAGACCTTCCACGCTGTCCTGGGCGACGATCTGCCCTTCGTTGATGATCACCACCCGGTTACAGGTGACGGTGACTTCCGGAAGGATGTGGGTGGAAAGGATCACCGTCTGCTCTCCGCTCAATTCCTTGATCAGGAAACGGATGTCCTTGATCTGTCGGGGATCGAGGCCGACGGTCGGTTCGTCCAGAATCAGGACCGGAGGCTCGTGGACGATCGCCTGGGCCAAGCCGACCCGCTGCCGGTACCCTTTCGAGAGATTCCCGATCACACGGTTCGATACATCCGTAAGCCCGCACAGTTCCAGGGACCGATCGACACCGGCCCGAACCCGGCCGGCTGGAACTTTCTTCAGGTTCGCCACGAATCGGAGATAGCCGGTCACCGACATTTCCCTGTAGACCGGCGGCGCTTCGCAGAGGTAGCCGATCATCTCCTTGACCCGCAGAGGATCCCTGGAGACGTCCCGTCCCGCCACCGTCACCTGTCCGGAAGAAGCCGGAATGAACCCGGTGATCATCCGCATCGTCGTGGTCTTCCCCGCGCCGTTCGGCCCAAGGAAGCCGAGGATCTCCCCCTTCCGGAGGTGGAAGGAAACGTTCCAGACGGCGACCCGGTTACCGTACACCTTGCACAAGCGGTCGACCTTGATCATTCGCCCATCCTTACTTGACCCCACGCCGGGTGCCGGCCACAAATCGATGCCCCAGAACAACTTGGATTCGGCTGGACCGATTGCAGACCGGTAAGCATACGGTGGAGTTTATTTCCCGTCAACGTGTTCGCCCTGCTTCTTCCCGTGCCGGGCCAGGTACCTGGCCGCCACCTCCCGGATATCCGCAACCGAGGGTGAAGCGGAGAGGATCCGCCCCTTTCCAGCCGGGCCGGAACCGGCAGGAGGAACCGGTTCGCGCTGTTCGATCCGGCCTTCCTCCACCGTCCGAAATGTTCCGTTTTCCTCCAGGGCGACAACCCGGAATCGGCGGATTCTCCCGCCGCCGATCCTTGAGGCGAACCGGGCCGCAGCCCGGGGCAACAGGGACCGAACCGAATGGCTCCAGTCCGCTTCTTCGCATCCAAGGACAACCGTTCGACCGCTCATGCGCAGGAACCGGAGCCGGGAGGCGATCTCTCCGCCCGCAGCCTTCTCCCAGGCATGGCGGCACTGAAGCTCCTTCGCCCGGCTCTTGGGCATGTCCAGCCGATCCGCCTGGACGTTTCCCGCCCGGTTGAAGCCGCTCTCTCTGCGTCGATGTCCCTGGCTCATGGTCCCATTCTACGCCAACGCCCGCTTGGATCAGCGGGGAGACCGGATCCAGGCCCGATAGTCTCGAACCGCCCGGGTGTGTTCATCCAACGTGGTGGAAAACCGGTGTCCACCGTCGGGAGAGGCGACAAAATACAGTTCCCGACCCTCCTCCGGATCCACCGCCGCGAGCAGGCTCGCCTCGCCGGGGTTGCAAATCGGTCCAGGGGGAAGACCGGCGTACCGATAGGTATTCCAGGGGCTGTCGAACTCCAGGTCCTTGTAGGTGAGCCTGCCTGCCGGATGCCCTTCCCGGCGAAGGGCGTAGATCACCGTTGGATCGCACTGGAGTTTCATTCCCTTTCTCAATCGGTTGTGGAAGACGCTGGAAATTTTCCTCCGCTCCTCAGGGAGGGAGGTTTCCTTCTCGATCAGAGAGGCCAGGGTGACCGCCTCCCGGAGCGTGAGCCCCAGGCCCTCCGCCTTCTTCCGGAACGCAGGACCGGCCGCCTCCCGGAACCGATCGACCATCACCGCCAGGATTTTCTCTTCCCCTTCGTACCGGGAAAATAAATAGGTGTCCGGGAAGAGGTACCCCTCCAGGTCGTTCGCCGCCGGATCCAGGTCTCCCAGAATGGAGCAATCTTTCATCGCCTCGAGGAAACGGTCCTCACTGCCGAACCCTTCCCGGGAGAGCCGAAGGGCGATTTCACGATCGCTCAACCCCTCCGGGAGAGTCACCGAGTGAAGCAACACCTGGCCTGTTTCCAGTTTCTTCAGCACCTCCAGGGGGGTGCTCGGGCCTTCGAACGAATACTCCCCGGATTGAAGACCTCCGGGATCGCCTCCGAACCTCAGCCAGACCCTGAGCAAGGACGGATGCCGGACCACGCCTCGATCGGCCAGGGTCCGGATCATACCGTCGGCGGAAGAGCCGGGAGGAAAGTCGATGACGCACGACGGTCCAGAACCGGCGGTCCAGCCCGCGAACGGCCGGTTCAATTCCCACCCTACGTACACGCTCCCGGCCGCGACCAGAATCGCCGGCAGAACAGCCGCCGCGAGAAAAATTGTACGACGGTTCATCTCAGACCGCCCGGGAGCCGCCCGCCCCGGACCCGCCGCCGTCCAGGTAGGCCTGGAGAATCAGGACCGCCGCCAGGCTGTCCACCTTCTCTTTCCGCTTCCGGCGGCGGACCTTTCCGGAGATCATCACCCGCTCCGCCTGAACGGTGGTCAGGCGCTCGTCCTGGAAGTGGACAGGAACACCCGGAACCTCCGCTTCCAGGGCAGATCCAAATTCCTTCGCCGCCCTGGCTCCTGTTCCCTCCATTCCTGAAAGGAGCAGGGGAAATCCGATCACCACCTCGGTGGCGGCCTCCCGCGCCAGGACGGCGGCCACCGCCTGGACCCTTCGCCGCATCCCCAGGTTGCGCACCTCCAGACGCTCGAGAGGTTGAGCGGTCAGACCGAGAAGATCGGATACCGCCAGGCCGATGCGGGCCTCTCCCAGGTCCAGCGCGAGAATCCGCTTTCCCGGATGCGGAGGCATGCTCAGTCGGTTCCCGCCGCATCTCCGGCGGAGCCCTGTTCGGCCGCCTTGGCCGCGTTCAGCTCCACGGTGACCTGGTTCACGAACTTCTGCATCTTCTCGTCCCCCGGATACCGGGCGGTCAGGAAATGCATATACGAGATCGGATCCTCCAATCTCCCTTCCTCGCCGAAATAGAGCCGGGTTTCTCCGACGCGCTTCCCCTGGTTCCCGGTATACACCAGCCAGGAGCCGCCCACGGTCTCGTCCCGGACCGTGTACGCGCCACCGTAGGATCCCAACACCAGGTCGATACCATCCAACATGGCGGCGATCCGCTTCGCGTCGTCTTTATGCAGAGAAGCCAGAAGAACCACCACGTCCGACTTCTTCCGAACGTCCGGCAGGTATTTCTCGAGCATCTTTTCCGGGCGGCGGATCACCATGGCGGAGCCATCCGGTCCGGATTTGAGGAAGACCGGGTTGTAACGAACCACTCCGAGGACACCGACACGTACGTTCCGGCCTCCAGGAGTGGAAACCTGAACGATGGTATACGGCTTGAAGACCGGTTCTCCGCTGTCCTTGCGAACGATATTGCAGGAGATGAAAGGGAAGGATGCTCCGCCGGTACGACGGGCGAACGGCTCATACCCCATGTTCAGGTCCCGGAGCCCGACGTTCACCGCCTGGTACCCGAGCATGCCCATCGCCTTCACAAGGGCGCGGGTCTTGATGTCGCCTGCCGGCGTCGGATTGTCGGAGATGTTACCGCTGTCCAAAAGCAATTGCGGCGTCTCCGGGAATTTCTGCTTGAGCTGATGGATTAGCCAGGCCCTCCGGGCCAGGCCCCCTGAAGGGTTCTTCTTTCACCCGCAAGGATCGATGTAGCCGATCGCGTCTCCGGTGTAGAGCAGGGTGAGGTCCGGAGTCTTCCCCGGCGCAATCATCACTCCCTTGGGGGGGCGAAAACTCTGCTGCGCCGGATCGGGGCTCTCGGCTCCGGGGGAGCCGGAAATCAATATCGAGACGACGGCCAACGCTGCCGCCGCCCATGGGGATCGTTTCATATCTGGTTCCTCCGTTCGGAATCCTGGAAAGTATACGGTCGGCGCCGGAGGAGCGCCAACAAGCCCGCGTTTCGAAGGAACTGGTATCCTTTCCATGATGAACAGCGAGAAACTGATCCTGGCCTCCGGCTCCCCCCGCCGCCTGGAACTGCTCCGCCGGATCGGCGTCCGGGTCGAGGTTTCGCCGCCGGCCGTGGATGAAACACCGGACCGGAAGGAACCGGCGGAAAGCTTGGTCCGCCGATTGGCTCTGAGCAAATCGTTGTCCGTGGCCGACCGGTTTCGGGGAGGGGTGGATCGAACGGTCCTGGCGGCGGATACGGTGGTGGTGATGGACGGACGAATCCTGGGCAAGCCGGCCGGCAGGGAAGAAGCGGAAGAGATGCTTCGCACCCTCTCCGGCGCCGAACACCGGGTGATCACCGGCATGGCGGCGTGCCGCACCCGCTCCCACGCCCAGGCGATCACGGCCCGGACCACGCGGGTTCGGTTCCGTCCGCTTCCCGATCGATGGCTGGCCTGGTATCTCGCGACGGGAGAACCGGTGGGAAAAGCGGGGGCCTACGCCATCCAGGGTGCGGGATCCCTCCTGGTCGAAGCGATCCACGGCTCCTGGTCCAACGTGGTCGGACTGCCTGTCGAGTCTCTGCCGGACCTCATGTCCAGGCTCGGAGTATCCCTGCTGGACCTCTCGGACCTCCCGGATTTGGGGGAAGGGCAACCGAGTGCAAGCTGGAACGATCAGCCGATCATGCCCGAGTAGGCCGCGGCGTCCATCAATTCGTCCATCTCCGCCGGATCGGCCAGTTTGAATTTCACCATCCAGCCGGCGCCGTACGGGTCCTGGTTCACCTGTTCCGGCTGGTCCTCCAGGGACTCGTTCACTTCCAGGATCGTTCCCGAAACCGGCGAGAACAGTTCGGAAACCGCTTTCACCGATTCGATGCTGCCGATCGCTTCTCCGGCCTTGAACTTCTGTCCCAATTCCGGAAGCTCCACGAAGACGATGTCTCCCAGTTCCTCCTGGGCGTGCTCCGTGATTCCGACGGTGCCGACGCCGTCTTGGACCGAAACCCACTCGTGATCCTTCGTATACCTGCAGTTCTCAGGAACCATCCAGTTTTTCCTCACTTTCTCTTGTAGAACGGCGTCGGAACGACGCGCGCAGGCTCGACCCGCTTTCGGACACCTATTTCCAGGCGGGAACCGGGCTCCCACATTTCCGGAGGAACGTATGCCAGCCCGATGCTCTTTTCCAGGAACGGAACGAACGTGCCGCTGGTGACCCGTCCGACCTGCGCACCGTCCCGGAGGACCGGGTATCCGGGCCGGCCGATGGCCCGGCCTTCCATCTCGAACCCGACCAGTTTCCGCTCCAGCCTGTCCAGGCCCCGCTCCTTCTGTTCCAGGAGCCGTTCCCTGCCGATAAAGTCCCCGCTGTTCAGCTTGACGATCCATCCAAGATCGGCTTCATAGGCGGTGGTGGTGTCGTCGATGTCGTTCCCGTACAGCGCCATCTTCGCTTCCAGGCGCAGGGTGTCCCTGGCGCCCAGGCCGATCGGCTTCAGGCCGAACGGCGCCCCCGCACCCAGGAGGTCGTACCAGAGTTTTTCGGTTCTGTCCGCCGGAGCGTACAGTTCGAAGCCGTCCTCCCCGGTGTACCCGGTGCGGGATAGGATGCAAGGCACCCCCAGCACCTGGGCATCGACGAAGTGGTAATACCGGACGCTCTCCAGTTCCACATCGGAAAGTTGCTTCAGGATCTCCGCCGACCGAGGGCCCTGGATCGCCAGTTGGCCCCAGTCTTCCGAGCGGTCTTCCACCTGCGCCTCGAACCCCTCCAGATGATCCAGGAACCAGGCCCGGTCCTTGTCCCGGTTGGCTGCGTTCACCACCGCCAGGAACTCCTCGTCTCCTCGGCGATAGACCAGCATGTCGTCCACGAACGCGCCGTTGGGAAGCATCAGGCCGGTGTATTGGGCCCGGCCGGGGGTCAGGCGGGCGACATTGTTACAGGTCAGGCGCTGGAGATAATCCAGGGCGCCGGACCCGCGGACGAAAATTTCGCCCATATGGCTGACGTCGAACAGCCCCGCGCTGGTGCGGACCGTCCGGTGTTCGTCAACGATTCCGGTATACTGAACCGGCATGCAATACCCGGCAAACGGAACCATCCGGGCTCCCGCCTGCACATGCGCGTCGTACAGCGGAGTCTTTTTGAGCGTTCCGACCTGGTCCACAGCCGTTCCTCCTCCCGGTCACCCGATGTCAGGATGGAATAGTAGCCCGAATCGCGGCAGAATTCACGATGAAAAAAGGTCGACCAGGGCGGCGAGAATCCCCTTCTCTCCAGGAGGATCCGCCACCCGGTCCACCCTGCCCCCGGCTTTTCGGATCGCCTCGGCGGTGACCTTGCCGATGGCGACCGAACGGAGACGGTCGGGCAGATCCGCCGGACCGGGCCCGCCGGTTTGAAACAGACACCGAAACGACGACGGGGACCCGTATAGGACGGCGTCATACCTTCCCGCCGCCAGGTCCTCCAGAATCTCCGGACATCCCGCCGCCGGCAAGGTCCGGTACAGAACAACCTCGGTAAGCCGGGCTCCGGCCCCTCGAAGGATCTCCGCCAGGATTCGCCGGGCGGATTCTGGCCGCGGCCACAGTACAGGCACGTCCCGGAGTCCCCGCTCCGCCAGCTCGGCGGCCAGGGTGGCGGCATACGCTCTTTCCGCCACCAGGGCCGGTTCGATCCCCGAGGTCCGAAGAACGCCGGCGGTCCCTTCGCCGGGCACCGCGAACCGGGCCTCCTTGAGCGAAGCGTCCGCGTCCCCGGCCGCTTCCAGGAAGAATTCCGCCGCTGTCGGACTGGTCAGGACGATCCACCGGAAACGCTCCAGGTCATCCAAGATTTTCAGAGCCGCATTCCGGCTCCAGGCCGGCTCGAAACAGATCGACGGCCGATGCTCGACCAGGGCTCCCAGTTCGGCGAGGGCCGCCGCCAGAGAGGCTCCCCGCTTTTCCGGCCGGGTGATCAGGATCGATCGCCCTCCAAGGGGTCTCGTCCGATCCTGCACGGTCAGGCCTCCGAGGCTTCCCGGGCCTTCTCCAGCAGATCGGCCGCGCCGGCGTCCAGCATCCGCTCCGCCAGGCGCCGGCCGATGGCGCCGGCTTCCGTCGCCGGGCCGGTCTCCGTCTCCTGGAGAAGGGTCGTCCCATCCGGATCGCCGACCACCGCCCGGACCCGGATCCGGTCCCCGTCCAGATCGGCGAACCCGGTGGCCGGCGCCATGCAGCCTCCGCCCAGCCGATGTAAAAACGACCGCTCGGCGGTGATGCGGATTCGGGTCGGCTCATGGTCCAGCACCGACAGCAGGCCGCCGGTTCGATCATCGTCCTCCCGGATCTCCATTCCCAGGACCCCCTGTCCCGCGGCAGGGAGACATTGTTCCTCGGGGATCGGGCGGACCGGCACTTCGGTCATCTTCAGCCTTTCCACGCCGGCCAGGGCCAGGACCAGGACATCGAACTTCCCTTCCCGCAACTTCCGCAGCCGGGTTTGAAGGTTTCCCCTCACCGGAACGACCTTCAGATCCGGCCGCCTATTCAGGATCTGGCAGCGGCGCCGAAAACTGCCTGTGCCCAGAACCTTCCCCGGCGGGATCGTCGGGAGATCGTACGCCTCCGGGGACACCAGGGCGTCCCTCGGGTCATGCCGTTCGCCGATGGCGGCGAGGCACAAGCCTTCCGGCTGGGCGGTGGGAAGATCTTTCAGGCTGTGAACCGCCAGGTCGATCTTTCCCGTATAGAGCGCCTCCTCGATCTCGCGGACAAACACTCCCCTGGTGCTGGCAGCGCCCAAGACCTTCATGTTCCGGTCGCCTTCGGTATGGATGATCTGCTCTTCCACCTCCAGACCCGGATGAGCCTCCTGGAGCCTCCCGGCCACGTGACGTGCCTGCCAGAGGGCCAGGGCGCTGCCCCGTGTACCGAGTACGATCCGGTTCATTGGCGACCCTCCTTTCCTCCGTCCACCAGGTAGGCCGGGCCGGTCCCGCTTCCTTCCTTTACGGGGCGGTCTTCATCCTGGATTCGGATTCCGAAGATATCCTGGTACCTGGAGACCGTTTCCTGGGAGTCTCCTCTCCGGGCCGCCCCCTTCAGGTAACGGACCGGCGGGTGCAGCAGTTTCTGAATCACCGACCGGACCAGGCCGTGTACCTGTACTTCCTGTTCCGCCGTGAGCGGTCCCAGTTTCTTCCGGAACCGTTCGAACTCGGCGAACCCGACCTGGTGCATCGATTCTCGGAGAGCGACCAGCGCAGGGGACAGCTTCAGAGCCTCCAGCCAGTTCCTGTACGCGAGGACTTCCTCATCCACCACCTTCTGGGCCAGTTCCGCGGCCTTCCGCCTTTCATGAAGGTTTTCATCCACCACCGTCTGCAGGTCATCGATATCGTACAGGTAGACATTGTCCAGGTCGTTTACCGCCGGATCGATATCCCTCGGTACGGCGATGTCGATGAAGAACAGCGGACGGTTTCGCCGGGCGCGGATCGCCCTGCGGATCATCTCCTGATCCAGCACCAGCCCGGGAGAGGCGGTTCCGCACACCACGATATCGACTTTCTCGAGCCATTCCTTGAACTCCTCCCCATTGC
>CAZZIV010000040.1:0-16169 GCA_964654385.1 uncultured Acidobacteriota bacterium
TTCCAGAGGGATACGTCGAAGATCTGTGGAGTGATGACCTCCTGGTATCCGTACCGGACGTACAGTTCCCGGACGTAGGTCATCAGCTGGTTGTAGACGAAAGCTCCCTTGGGATGGAAAAACGGGCTGGCCGGAGCCTCCTTGTGGAAGGAGAACAGGCGGAGTTCCTTTCCCAGCTTCCGATGGTCCCGTTTCCTCGCTTCCTCCAGGAGGGCCAGGTGCCGCTTGAGTTCTTTCTTGTCGAAGAAGGCGGTTCCGTAGATCCGCTGAAGCATCTTGTTGTGTTCGTCTCCGAGCCAGTAGGCGCCGGCCACCGAGAGAAGTTTCACCGCCCCCAGCTTGCCGGTGGCGGGGAGATGCGGCCCCAGGCAGAAGTCGGTCCACTCGCCCTGCCTGTAGATGGTGACGGTCTCGCCGCCCTTGGTTGTGGCAAAGTGGATCTTGTATGGCTCTCCCTCTTCTTCAAAGAAGCGGATCGCCTCGTCTTTGGGAAGTTCCACCCGTTCGATCGGAAGGTTCCTTTTGCGAATCTCGGCAATCCTGGCTTCAATCGCGGCCAGTTCCTTCCCGGTGAAAGGCTCTTCCCGGTCGAAATCGTAGTAGAAACCGTCCTGGATCACCGGGCCCTGGGCAATCTTGGTGTCGGGAAACAGTTCCTGGACCGCCTGGGCGGTGGCGTGAGCGGTGCTGTGCCGGAGAATCTCGAGGGCTTCCGGGTCCCTCGTCGTGAGAATCTCCACTTCGCAGTCGGCCGTAATCGGGCGGGTCAGATCCTGGAGAACTCCGTTCACCCGGGCGGCGACCGCGGCCCTGGCCAGACCGGCCCCGATCGACTCTGCGACCTGCAGCGCCGATTCCCCGGCGGCGATTCGCTTTTGGGAACCGTCCGGAAGTGTGACGGTCACGGTGCTGGACCCATCAGGCATCTTGTTTAGACCGATCCTTTCGCCGGTAAATACATACAACCACTCTCCGAACCGAAAGGGAACGGATATCCGAGGTTTTTCGATCCCTCTGGTAGGCGCGGGCGGTTTCGAACCGCCGACTTCTACCATGTCAAGGTAGCGCTCTACCACTGAGCTACGCGCCTGTCGGAACGAACGACCGCCGAAAATAGCATAGGGGGTTGGGAGTGTCAACGAATCGCCGCCGCCGCCGGTCATCCTAAGTGATTAAAGATAAAGAAGTTGAATATCCCCGCCGGTTTCGTTACCATGCTCGCTTCGGCCCGGTATCGCCGAGGCGCGATCCGGAGGAGTGAAAGCCGGAAACTCCCCGGTCGGGTGGATGTTCGGGGGGAGAGACTTGGTATGGACACGACACAATCTCCGCCTTCCGGCGGGGAAACCGGGAGTTTGTGTGAAACTTCCAGGGGACAGACGGTTTTGGTCCGATTCGAATTCGATGATCTGACCCTCATGGTTCTGCCGACCGGTACCCTCCGCCTGGATGGCGGCGCCATGTTCGGTGTCGTCCCGCGGCCGCTCTGGGAGAAAGAGCATCGGCCGGATGACGCCAACCGGATTCTCCTGGCCATGAATGTTTTGCTGGTCGACGACGGGAAGAGAAAGATCCTGATCGACACCGGGGCCGGCGACAAGTGGAACTCCAAGCAGTCCCGCATTTTCGGGTTCGACCTGATCGACGCGGAGCGGTACCTGGAGCCGGCCGGTGTCCGCCCCGACCAGATCGACCGGGTGATTTGCACCCATCTACATTTCGATCACGCCGGCGGCAACACTTTCCTGAACGATCAGGGAGAGGCGGTCCCGACCTTTCCCAATGCGGTGTATACGGTCCAGAAGGGGGAGTTGGAGACGGCCCGATCCCGGAGCGAACGAACCCGGGCATCTTATTTCCCCGAGAATTACGAGCCTCTGGCGGAGGATGGCCGTCTTCAATTGCTGGACGGTGACGGCTGGCTGACGGGAAACCTTTTTGTTCGACTGGCCCCCGGACACACCCCGCACATGCAGGTGCCGATGATCCGGGCCGGCGGGAAAACCTTCGCTTATCTCGCAGATCTGGTGCCGACCGCCAGCCATGTGCGGGCTCCCTGGATCATGGGATACGACCTGGAACCGCTGGCCACCCTGGCCACCAAGAAAAGGCTGCTGGCCGAGGCGGTCCGAGAGGACTGGCGGCTGGTGTTCGAGCATGACCCCGCCGTGCCTGTAGGACGGTTGGTGGAGAAAAACGGACGCCCCTCGGTGGCGCCGGTGGATCCGGAGTAGTCGGAATGGAAGCGATCCTGGCCCTCGAAGATGGACGAGTCTTTCGCGGAAGGGCATTCGGCGCCCGCCACGAGAAGGCCGGAGAGGTGGTTTTCAATACCTCGATGACAGGTTACCAGGAGATCCTCACCGATCCGTCCTACCGGGGGCAGATCATCGTGATGACCTATCCGGAGATCGGCAATTACGGAATCAACGAGGAAGACTCCGAATCGTCCGCTCCACAGGTGAGCGGTATGGTGGTCAGGGAACTGAGCTCCTTTCCCTCCAACTGGCGCGCCACACAGAACCTGCATCTCTACCTCCACACCCACGGCATTCCCGGGATCTGCGAGGTGGATACCCGGGCGATCACCCGTCACATACGTTCTGCCGGCGTGATGCGTGGAATCCTGAGCCACACGGCCCACGATCTGGAGTCGCTCGTGACCAGGGCCCGGAAGGCCCGGAAGCCGGGAGACGCGGATCTCGTGGAGGAGGTGACCGGTTCACGGCCCGCGTCCTGGACGCTTACCCGGCCCGGGCGGTGGAAATCGTTGACGGCGGATCGAATGGATCTGCAGCCCCTCCGCTGCGTCGCGTTCGATTTCGGCGCCAAGGACAACATCCTCCGCCTGCTCCGGGAGAGTGGGTTCGACCTGACCGTTGTTCCTGCTTCCTTCCCGGCGGAGGAGGTGTTTGCCCTCGACCCCGATTGCGTCTTCCTGTCCAACGGCCCCGGAGATCCGTCGGTTCC
The DNA here is from genome assembly GCA_964654385.1 of uncultured Acidobacteriota bacterium. Lineage (GTDB taxonomy): Bacteria > Acidobacteriota > Polarisedimenticolia > Polarisedimenticolales > Polarisedimenticolaceae > Polarisedimenticola. Next base: position 2,971 of record CAZZIV010000040.1, read on the forward strand.
GACCTACGCCGTCGAGACCGTGAAGATCCTGATCGGACGTTATCCGATCTTCGGAATCTGCCTCGGCCACCAGATCGCGGCCCTCGCCCTGGGCGGGAAGACCTTCAAGCTCAAATTCGGGCATCGCGGAGGCAACCATCCGGTCAAGGACCTCCGCACCGGCCGGGTGGCGATCACCTCGCAGAACCATGGGTACGCCGTCGATCCGGATTCCCTGCCCGAGGGCGCCGTGGTGACCCATCGCAACCTGAACGATGACACCTGCGAGGGTTTTGCCGTGCCGGCGGCCCGGCTGATGGCGATTCAGTACCACCCGGAGGCATCGCCGGGACCCAGAGATTCGATCGGACTTTTTTACGCATTTCGTACCATGGTGCTCTCCTCTCCCGCCGAGGAGCCAAGGGTGCCGGAGGTGAGTCGATGACGGATTGGAAGTCTGCCTTGAGAAGTGATCCGATTCCGTGGCTCATGGACAACGCCTGTCCCGCGATCCGTTACCGTGTCCTGACCGAGTTGCTGGAGTTGGGGAGAGATAACCTGGACGTTCAAAAAGTTCGCCAGGAAATGCTCCAGTACGGGCCGGCGGTCGCGCTGGCCAAGGCCCAGAAGAAGAACGGAACCTGGGGAAACCGGATCCACGCAGGCGACACTCGGAAAGAGCACATGAGCATGGAGCAAACGATCCACCGGCTCCTGGAATACGGGTGGAATCGTGAAACGGCTTGCATCAAGACCGCGGCGAAAGTGCTCCGCACGTTCCTGACCCGGAAAAAGGACCTGAATTTTTTCGAATTCACCAAGACGGTGAAATCGGATCCGGTATTGAATCGGTACTTCCGCTGGTTCTTCCGTATCCTGGCCCTGGAACTGCTGACTCGCACCGGCTACGACGACAACCGAAGCCGCATGGCGATTCTCGAGCTCCTGGAATTAACCGCCGGATTCGTGGATCACCCGGGGTCGAGACATCCGGTGGAAGAGATCGGCGCGAGCCATCCGATGATCCGTCGGGAGGTCTGGAACCGGGGATACGTTTTCATGCCCGATCTGTACCTGATTCGAACCTTCTCCTGTTCGCCTTGGTTGCTGGGAGGCGACATGGCGAAAATGCGTCTCAAGAAGGTGTTCGATTACATCGTCTCGCCGATGTACCAGGAGCTGACTCCCGGCCTGGGACTGATCAAGAGCGCCAAGGGTTCTTTCGTCCGCGGCGGCGGCGTCAAGATGAAGACGCTGGATGAATACCAGAAGAGGGGGCACATCGACGAAATGCTCATGCATCTCGAACTGTTCTCCCGGCTCGGGCTGGTGAACCGGTACCCGCTCCTGATGAACCAGATCGACTGGGTCTATTCCCAGCAGGGGAAGGACGGGCACTGGTCTCTCTCCACCCGCCTTTGGAACGATGGGAGCCGCTGGACCGAATTGCAGCGGCTCGAAAAGGATTGGCGCAGTCCGGCGCGAAAAGAGGCGGATATGACGTTCCGGGTTCTATTGATCATGAAGAACCAGTGGGAACGACAGGTCCGAATGCTGGATCGGGGAGACGACGGTTACCCGATCTGATTCTCCCTGCCGCCGAACAAGGTTTCCAGGGCGTCGGTCATGTGCCGCGCCGCACAGGCGGTCCGGGCCGCCGGTTTCGCCTCGCCCGCGCAGGATTCGGGGATGAGGGTTTTCCGGAAGCCGAGGCGCTCCGCTTCCTTCAGCCTGGAGTCCAGGCGGGAGACCGATCGAAGTTCTCCTGCCAGACCGATTTCCCCGATCAGGGCCCAATCCTGACCCACCGGACGCCGGTAGTAGCTGGAGGCGATCGACGCGGCCACCGCCAGATCCGAGGCCGGTTCGGTCAGGTTGAGACCTCCGGCCACGTTCACGAAGATGTCACGGTTGGACAGTTCCAGCCCGGCGCGGCGCTGCAGGACCGCCAGGATCAGGGCGAGCCGCTGGGAATCGATTCCAAGGGCGGTCCGGCGGGGCGTACCCTGAAACGGTTCCCCCACGAGCGCCTGAACCTCCATGAGCAGGGTCCGGGTTCCTTCGATTCCGGCGTGTACGGCGGAGCCGGGTACACCGAGGGGGCGTTCGGCCAGGAAGACCTCGCTGGGGTTGGGAACCTCGGTCAGTCCGACGTCGGTCATCCGGAACACACCGATCTCGTCGGAAGGGCCGAATCGGTTCTTCAGCGTCCTCAGAATCCGGTGGGCGTGATGGCGATCCCCTTCGAAATGGATCACGTTGTCCACCAGGTGCTCCAGGGCCCGCGGGCCTGCCAGCCCGCCTTCCTTGGTCACGTGTCCCACGAGAAAGAGGGGGATGGATGCTCTCTTGGAGAAGCGGAGAAGGCGGTGGGCCGATTCACGGACCTGGTTCATCGAGCCGGGCAGGGAGGCGATTTCCGGGCAGGCGACCGCCTGGATCGAATCGACGACGACGCATGCCAGGCCGCGGTCGGATCGGCTTTCCATGGTGGCCACGATCCGGTTCACGTCGTTTTCTTCCAGCACGAGGAGCTTCTCTTCCTGAACGCCGAGCCGCTCCCCCCGGAGGCGGAGCTGGGAGGCGGACTCCTCTCCCGATACGTACAGGGTCGATCGCCCGCTCTTTGCCAGAAGGGAAGCAGTTTGCAGGAGGAGGGTGCTCTTTCCGATCCCCGGCTCCCCGCCGAGAAGAATTCCCCCGCCCGGCACCAGACCTCCTCCGAGCACCCGGTCCAGTTCCTGAAATCCGGTGGAAACCCTGTCTATTTCCCGGAAGGAGATCTCAGGATAGGGCACCGGTTCGAGAAGGGGGGAGGAGGAGCGGCCGCCTACCCGCCCGCTGTCCGCCGCCGATTCCTCGAACGAGTTCCACGCGCGGCATTCGGGGCAGCGTCCCAGCCATTTGGACGTCTGGAAACCGCACCGGTCGCATTCGTAAACCGTCAGGTTTCGCGCCATTCCAGGTTCTCGAAGCGGGTGTGCTCTTTGATAAAGACCAAGTCGACCTTCCCGACGGCGCCGTTTCTCTGTTTGCCGACGATCAGTTCGGCCTTCCCCCGCAGCGCTTGGTTCTCCTTGTCGTAAATCTCTTCACGGAAAAGGAAGAGGACGACGTCGGCGTCCTGTTCGATGGCGCCGGATTCGCGCAGATCGGAAAGCTGAGGCCGGTGGTCGCCGCTCCGCTGGTCCGGGGCACGGGAGAGTTGGGAAAGGGCCAGGACCGGGACATGCAGTTCCTTGGCCAGCCCCTTCAGCGAACGGGAGATCTCCGAGATCTCCTGCTGCCGGCTGTCGAACCGGCTGCCTCCGGACATCAGCTGGAGGTAGTCGACCACCAGGAGGTCCATGTCCTGTTCCTGTTTCAGCCGACGGGCCTTGGCTCGAAGCTCCACAATCGTCACCCCCGGCGTGTCGTCGATGAAGATGTTCGCCTCTGAGAGGACGCCGTAGGTCCTGATGATTTTCTGCCAGTCGTCGCTGTTGACCCGGCCGGTCCGGAGCCGATGGGCGTCGATCCGCGCTTCCGCGCACAGAATGCGCGTGAAAAGCTGTTCGTGGGACATTTCGAGGGAAAAGATTCCGACCGTTTTTTCCGCCCGGAGGGCGGCGTGGGCGGCCACGTTCAGGGCGAACGCCGTCTTTCCCATGGAAGGGCGCGCGGCGAGAATAATCAGGTCGGTGTCCTGGAAGCCGGAGGTCATGTTGTCCAGGTCGAGAACCCCCGAAGGGATGCCGGTGATCGGCTCCTGCTGCTCCGAAAGCGCTTCGATCTGTTTGAGCGCCTTCTCCGCCGATTCGCGGATATGGATAAAACCTGTCCGGAGACGGCCCTGGGAGATCTGGAAAATCTTTTTTTCGGCCTCGTCCAGGATGTCGTCGCTGGTTCCTTCGGCCTTGTACGCGTTGCGCCCGATCCATTGGGACGCCTGGATCAGCTCCCGGAGAGTGTGCCGTTCCTTGACGATCCTGGCGTAGTGTTCCAGGTTAACCGAGCGGCTGACTCCGTCCAGGAGGTCGGAGAGATAGGCGGGGCCGCCGCAGGATTCGAGATCGGAGGATCGTTCCAGTTCGTCCCGGAGGGTTACGAGGTCCATCGGAGTGCCGGTTTCGCTCAGTCTTTCGATTGCCTCGAAGATTTTGCGGTGCCGGGCCGAGTAGAAGGCGTCGGAAGTGATCAACTCCTGGGCCTTGTTGATCTGGTTGTTGTCGATGAGAATGGCGCCCAGGACCGACCGTTCCGCCTCGTCGGAATGGGGAAGGCTCTCCGGGATCGTATTCGCCGTTACCGTCACTTGTGGTGCTTCCGTGAAAAGCTTTTAGCCGTGCAGGTTTCCGTCCGTCGGCCGTCTGGCCGGAACGGATAGTACCAAAACGCGAAGGTGATGAATAGGCCTTCCGGTGTTAATCTCTCCGTTGTGCCATTTCGCCGGATGCAGGCGAGTCGAGGGGAGAATGAACCTACGTATTCCGAAATGGATCCCGGTGGCGGTCCTGCTCCTGTTGGGAGGGTGCGGGCTGGCTTTAGGTGAGGAGGGGGGCCGGAAGGTCGTCATCATCGGCTTCGACGGCGCCGACGCCGGCCTGGTGGAAAAGTGGATGGATGCAGGGGAGCTCCCCAACCTGGCCCGGCTCCGGGACGAAGGGACCTACGCGCCGCTCCAGCCGACGAACCCTCCCCAGACTCCCGTCTCCTGGTCGACCTTCGCCACCGGTCTGAACCCCGGTAAAACCGAAATATTCGATTTCCTCAAGCGGGACCCGTCCAGCTACTCGCCAAGCTTCGCCCTGAATGAAGAAGTCCGCAAGGTCCTGATGTTCGGCGAAAACAACGGAAAGATCCTGGGCGCCGCCGTCGGGTTGGCCGGAGCGGTTCTTTTTTTCCTCCTGCTCATGGTATTCGGGTGGAAGTGGAAGGTGCGCCTGGTCGTCGCGCTGGTTATCGGGGCGGGGCTGGCGGTGCCTGCCGCCTCGCGCCTGGGGCGGGATCTGCCAGTGGAGATTCCGGACGCGGTGAACAACCGGAAGGGAACCCCGTTCTGGGAACTCGCCTCCCGGGCCGGGTTGAAAACCGCGGTGATCCGGGTCCCCGCCACCTTTCCGGCGGAGCCGATGGATCATGGAAAAATGCTGTCGGGGCTGGGAGTTCCGGATATGAGGGGCCGGGTCGGAACCCCGTCCTATTACACGTCCGATCCGACGTTCCGGATCGACAACAACGAGTTCAGCCTGGAATTGATCAAGCTGCCGGCGCGGCGTGGCACGATCCAAACCCGCCTGATCGGACCGGACAACAAACCGTTCTACCATTACGTGGTGGACCGGGCGGTGGCCGGAATCCAGGACCCCAAGGAGCGGATGAACCGGAAGCGGAAAATCCGGCAGGAATTGGACGACCGGGAGGTTCCGCGGCGGCTGGACCAGCCGATGGAACTAACTGCGTCGGACAACGACCTGACCATCCGGCTCGCCGGCCAGGAACGCACCCTGGGCGTCGGGGACTGGTCGGACTGGTTCGAAGTCTCCTTCCCTGTAAACACGGTGGTGGACAGGGTCCAACCGCTGCAGGGGATGGTCCGTTTCAAGCTGCTGGCCCTGGAACCGGAGATCGCGCTGTACGCCTCGCCGCTCAGCTTTCATCCGGACTGCCATCCGATCGCGTTCGCCTGGCCGCCTGATTTCTCCGAGGAGGTCGCCGATCGTTTCGGCCTCTACAAAACGATCGGCTGGGCCTTGGATACCTGGTCCTCGCCCTCCGGCATTGGAGGGGACCGGCTGTTCCTGGACGATATGGACTTCACCGTCGATCAGTATGAACAGATCATGACCGGCCTGCTGGGCGACGGGGATTTCGACCTCTACGTCCAGATCTTTTATTTCACCGATCGAATCGGGCATCTGTTCTGGCGGTACCTGGATCCGGGGCACTCGCTCTACGACCCGGCCGAGGCGGAGCGGATGGCGCCGGAAATGTTGAAGGCCTACAAGAATATGGACCGCCTGGTCGGCGAAGCCAGGGACCTGGCCGGGGAGGACGCGGCGTTCATGGTGCTTTCGGACCACGGGTTTTCCTCGTTCCGCCGGGGGGTGAACTACAACACCTGGTTGGTGAAAAACGGGTTCATGACCCTGAAAGGTCAGACGGAAGATCCCGCCAGCCTGGAACGGCTCTTCGACAAAGGAGACCTGTTTACCAACGTGGATTGGTCCAAGACCCGGGCATACGCCCTGGGCCTGGGGAGCATTTACGTCAATCTCCTGGGAAGGGAGCGGCAGGGGATCGTGATGCCCGGCCGGGAATACGATGACGTCCGGCGTCGGATCAAGGATGGATTGGAGGCGCTGGTCGATCCGAAGACGGGACGGCATCCGGTGACGAAAGTCTGGACGAGAGAGGAAATGTACGAAGGGTTCGATCCCGACCTGATTCCGGATCTGCGGGTCGGAAACGCGAAAGGCTACCGGGTTTCCTGGCAGACCACCCTCGGAGGCGTTCCCCCGGACATCGTGGAGGACAACACCCGCACCTGGTCCGGCGACCATTGCTCCAACGATCCGGAACTGGTCCGGGGCATCTTTTTTCTCAACCGGGAAATCCGGACCGACACCCCAAGAATGCTGGATGTCATGCCGACCATCCTGGAATTTCTCGGCCTCGAGTCTTCCGAAAAGCTGGACGGCGAGTCCCTCCTGGGAAGGTGAACACCCGAACGATTCCGGCCGCCGTCCTGCTCATCCTGGAAATCGCCGGGTGGGCGACGGCGTGGGGAGGGCCGGCCGGGCCGGATGAGGAGGCGCGTCTCCGGTCGGTCCGGAAAAACATCGTTCGCCTCAAACAGGAACTCGGCAGCCTCGAAACCCGCGAAAAAGGGATCCTGGGACAACTCCGCAGGATCGAGGCGGAAATCGCTCTCAGGGAGGCGGAGGTCCGGGAAGCCGGGTTGCGGCTGGAGGCCCTGGCCGTCGAAATCAGGACGCGGGAGGAGAAGGCGGCGGCACTGGAAAAAGAACAGGAGGAGAGGGAGCGTTACCTCGCGTTCCGACTGCGGGAAATGTACAAGCAGGGCCCTGGAGTGGAGTTCCGGCGAACCCTTCTGACCGAAGACGCCGAGAGCATCCTTTCGGGGCTGCGGTACGCATCGTTCCTCAGCGAGAAGGACGCGCGGGTGATCCGCGCCTACAAGAAAGCCGGGGAAACACTCCGGGAAGAACAGGCGCGACTGGAGGAAGAGAAAGCCCGGGAGACGCGGATCCTCCAGGAGTCCGCCATCGCCAGGAACCGCCTGCAGGCAGGGTTGGCCGGTAGAACCCGCCTGCTCGGGCGGATTCGTGAAGACGCCCGGATGAGGGAATCGGCGCTGGAGGAGCTCGCAGAGGCGGCCAGGGGACTGGAAGCCCTGGTGAACGGCGTCTCCGGCGCATCGAAGGGAGTGCCGGTCGTGGCCATGGCCAAGTTCCGAGGGCTGCTCGACCCGCCGGTGCAGGGCCGCTTGGTAGAGGGATTTGGAGAGATCATCCACCCCAGGTTCAAGACGAAGGTTCCTCATCCCGGCTTGGATATGGAAGCGGATCAGGGTACCGACATTCGGGCCGTTTTCGACGGGACCGTCATTTACTCCGCCTGGCTGCGCGGTTACGGCCTTACCGTCATTCTCGATCACGGTTCAGGGGTGACCTCGATCTACTCCCACGCATCGGTGCTGATGGTCGGGAAAGGCGAATCGGTGTTGCGCGGCCAGGTCCTAGGGCAGGTGGGGGAGACCGGTTCGTTGAAAGGGCCGTACCTCTATTTCGAACTCCGGGACCATGGAAAGCCGGTGGACCCCGCTCCCTGGTTCCAGGGGGGGAGGGACGACTGAACCCGGCCGGTTGCGCCGAAGAGGACGCCGTTGTAAGTTTGCCTCCGAGGGATCGTGGAGAGAAATTGATGAAAAAGTTCAGAGTTTCGGTTTTCCTGGTGTCCGGTTGTATCGCGATCCTTGCGCTGGGCGCCGGGTTCTTTACCCGGGTCGCAGCGGAAGACAGCTCCTACCGGCAGGTAGTCCTCTTCTCGGAAGTGCTCTCCCTGGTCCTGGACAACTACGTCGATCCTGTGGAGCCCGATCACCTTTTGGAAGGGGCGTACGAAGGGATGCTCCGGGGGCTGGACCCCCATGCCGCCTACCTGACCCCCGTCGAATTGACCGCCTGGAAAGAGAAGGGGCAGGATCTCTCCGCGGGACCGGGAGTCACGGTGCTCAAAGGGTATGGAGCTCTCCAGGTAGTGGAGGTCGATCCAGGGTCTCCCGCGGAGCAGGCCGGCTTCCGTCCTGGAGACCAGATTCGATCCATCGACGGGCGCCTGCTCCGGGACGATTCCCTGGACCAGTCTCTTCGACGTCTACGCGGGCCGGCCGGGAGTTCCGTGACGCTGGAACGGGTCCGCCCTTCGGAGGGTTTCGAGCGGGAAAAGATCTCCGTCGTTCGGGCGGTTCGAGGGGGCGACCCTTACGACCTGGATTCCGAGGACGGAGTCGTGGTCCTGAAGCTGCGGGACCCGGGCAGAATCGCCCTGGATGCTCTTGTCTCGGACCTGGACGATTACCGCTCCAGGGGGATCGATCGCCTCCTGATCGATCTTCGAAACGTGGCCGAGGGAAATCCTGGGGACATCCAGGACTTCACCGGACTGTTTTTCGACGGATACGCCTATCGCCTGGTGGACAGGGAGGACCGGCCGGTGCGGAACGTCGAAACGGGGGGATCCAAACGAGCCTGGAAAGGTGAAATCGGACTGTTGGTCAATGGCGCGACGGCGGGAGCTGCGGAAGGGTTCGCCCGGCTGCTGCAGGTGCAGGAGACGGCCAGGGTATACGGAGAAAAAACCTATGGGATGGCCGCCGAGCCGAAGTTGTTCGAGTTGAACAACGGTGCCGGTGTGCTGGTTTCCGCCAGGATGTGGGAACTAGGGTCAGGCGAGACCTGGAATGAAACAGGGGTTGAGCCGGATGTAGAGATTCGACCGGAGGGCGCCACCTACGAGGAGAGGCTGCGAGACCAGAGGCGGAAGGCCCTGGAGGCCATGACCTCGGACAGGGAACAGAAAGAGAACGTCGGATGAAGAAAAAGGCGGCCGCGTTTCTGGTGGCGGCGGTGTTCCTTGCCTTCTGGCCGGCCGGGATCGTTCGAGGGGGCGTTCTCTCCACGAAAGAAGGGCCGGGACAGGGACCGAAGCGGATCGACCTTCGGGGGGAAGCCTATTTCCACATGATGAAGGCTCTCTTCGTCGCACGGCAGGGGCATGCCGGACAGGCGATTCGCGACATCAACGAAGCGGTGAAGCTCGATCCGGACTCGGCCGATCTGAAGGCGGAAGCGGCCTCTCTCCTGCAACAGATGGGGCAGGAACAACAGGCCGAGCGGCTGGTCCGGCAGGCGCTCCAGGCCGAACCGAACCATCGGCGGGCCCTCTCGATCCTGGCGGATATCCTGACGAAAAAAGTGCTCGCGGCAAGGGGGACCGGAGAAGGCACCGCCGAAGCGATCAGCGTTTACGAGCGGCTCCTGAAGCTCCCGGACCCGGAGCCAGACTATTTTCGCCTCCTGACGACCTTCTACATCCGCGCTGACAACATCCCGGGAGCGATTCGAACCGCCCGTGCCTACGTCCGGACCCACCAGGGGGACGCGCAGGCGATCCGGATGCTGGCCAACGTCCTTCTCCACGCGGACCGGGACGCGGAAGCGATTGACGCGGTTGTGCACTTCCTGGCGGAGACCGAGGGGATCGACGGGGATGGAGACGGATTCCAGGACGCGGTAGCCCTCCTGGTGAACCTGGTTCGCGGGCAGGACGCCTGGGAGAAGATGGTGGAGGTCGGACCGGAGTTGGTGGAGGTGCGGCCGGAGAACGGGGATTTGCGGGCGATCTACGGTGAAGCCCTCTTACGCTTGCGTCGTCCGGAAGAAGCCGGCGTCCAGATGGAGAAAGCGCTGGAACTGGCGGACGGGGATCCGATGCTCCGCTACCAGCTCGCCACCGTTTACAGCACCCAGGGTCGGATCGCGGAGGCGGTGGAATTGGCCCGGGGGTTGGCGGCAGAGTATCCCGACCACGCGCAGGTCCGGAGCCTTCTGGCCGAGATGCTGACGGAACAGGGGAAGCTAGAGGAGGCGCTCGGGGAATACCGGCAGGGGCTGCGCCTGATATCCGAGGAGCCGGCCGAGGCGGTTCGAAGAGATGAAATGCGGCTCAGGATCGTCGCGCTCCAACTGGAGTTGAAGAAGCCCGATGAAGCGCAGGCGACCCTCGCGACGCTTGAAGACGTTTCCTCGGTGGATGCTCTCGAACTGGCGGCGGAAACAGCGATCGCCCGGCAGGATTGGGAAGACGCTATCCGGTATGCCGGAAAAATGCGGAGCCGCGGAGAAGAGGCGAGAGGAGATCTCCTGGAATGCAGGATCTTCGCACTTTCCGGCGAGACCGGGAAGGCGAGGAAACGATTTGCCAAAATCGAAAGCAGGCTCGGAAGCCGGGGCCGCCTGGTGGCCTCCAACGCATTCTTTGAAGGGCGGGAACCCGGGACCGGGCTCTCGATCCTGGAGAGATGGCGCGAGGAAGAGCCTGCCAGTTCCGCCGTCCGCTATTACCTGGGGCAATACCTGGATCGGATGGGAAGGTCCAGACAGTCGGAGCGGGAGCTGCGGGAAGCGATACGGCTGGATCCGGAAAATGCAGACGCCTTGAATCACCTGGGCTACTCGTTGCTGGAGAGAAACGAGAAACTACAAGAGGCCCTCGACCTGATCCGTCAGGCGGTGAAAATCCATCCCTGGCGGGGCGCCTATCTCGACTCTCTGGGCTGGGCCTATTTCAAGCTGGGACGCTATGAGAGCGCCCTGGAGCCTCTGGAACAGGCGGCGAGAGAGTTGCCGACCGACCCGACGATCCTGGATCATCTGGGAGACCTGTACCTGAAGTTGGGAAGAAACGAATCGGCGTTGAAATCCTGGCGGTCGGCCCTGGAGGCGGGACCCGGCGAAGGTTCCGAGGTGATCCAGGCCAAAATCGCATCCCTCCTCGGGCAGGGCGCGGAAGACCGGTGATCGTCCCGGCCCGGATCGGCCGATGGGCGATCCTGGCCATCCTATGCGCCGCTCTCGGCGGCTGTGCCCGGCGCCTCCACGCAGATCGGACCTACGAGCTCTCGGGGCCGACCGATTCGGCGGTTTACAAAGGACGTTACGTCGCCGCCGACGGCGAATCCGGCCGTTTCAAGGCCTGGGTGTGGGCGGCCCTTCCCGATCGACTTCATGTGGAGGTGTACGGGCCGATGGGAGGGACCCGCATGGTGATGGACGGTGGCGGTGGAAAATTGCTGGTGGTCGACCTGCGCAAAAAGGCGGCCTATGCCGGGAACGCCGCCGAAAGAGAACTGACGCCGGTCCTGGGAGTGGGGTTGACCCTGGGAGAACTGGTGCGGGGCCTCACCGGGCGCGAAGCGCCCGCAGGACTCGATCACTGGCTGCGCGATCCTCCTTCAGGGTCCGGGCTCCCGCTGCGGCTGGAGGCCGGATTGGATGGGTCGAGGCTGGAACTGTTCATGCTGCATCGCCACGCGCTCCCGGCTGGAGCTGAGGAACGCCTGGGGACAGGGCGGCCGCCGGACGGCTGGGAGGTTTTCGCCCTGGAGGAGATCCTCCCTGAGGTTCGGCAGTGACCCGGCCGGCCCTGCAGGTACGTTGCCCCGGAAAAATCAACTGGGTGCTTCGGATTCTTGGACGAAGAGAGGACGGATACCATGAACTGGTGACGGTTTTCCAGGCGATCGATCTTTGGGACCTGTTGGAGATCCGTCCCGGGAAGCGGTTCGAGTTGACCTGCGACGACCCTTCCCTGCCGGCCGATTCGAAAAACTTGGTCTGGAAAGCGGCGGAAGCACTGGCCGAAGAGAGGGGGGAGCCGGTTCCCGGAGCGAAGGTTCACCTCCGGAAAGCGATCCCCGAAGGCGGGGGATTAGGCGGAGGGAGTTCGGATGCCGCCGCCGCACTTGTCGGGCTCGCCGCCTTTTGGGGCTGGAGCCTGCCCGGGGATCGGCTGGTTTCCATCGGGAGCCGGTTGGGGGCCGATGTTCCGTTTTTCCTCCACGGGGGCACCGCCCTCGGGCTGGGGAAGGGCGACCAGGTGGAACCGATCCCTTTCGCAGGAGAAAAGCACCTTTTGCTCGGGTTTCCGCCGGTGAAAATCTCGACGGAGGAGGTTTACCGCCGTTGGGCCGGTAATTTGACACCCTCCGGGATTGATGTTAGTTTGGGCAGGCTTCGGGCGCTTAAATTGCCGGAAAACAAGGACTTCGACTTCGCGGTCAACGATCTGGAGCCGGTTGTTTTTGCCGGGTGGGGCGACTTGAAGCGGTTCCGGGAAGCACTGATGATCGAAGGCGCTGAGCATGCCATGCTCAGTGGAAGCGGGTCCACTGTTTTTGGTGTGTTCGGGGATCGGGAAGGTCCGGAAAGAGCGGCGAGGAAGCTCGCTGGACGGTTTCCAGGCTGGCGCCTCCGCGGGAGTCGGACGATTCCCGGGGCGGTGCGGCTGATACGATGACGCCGGCATCGGAGGTCGGTCAGGCATGGATATTACGCAGATCCGGATTTTCCCGGTCGATGACGACAAACTGAAAGCGTTTGTCTCGATCATCTTCGACGACTGCTTCGTGGTGAGCGACATCAAAATCATCGATGGGGTGAACGGCCTGTTCGTCTCCATGCCCAGCAAGAAAAGGAAGAACGGCACGTTCCGGGATATCGCCCATCCTCTCAACAGCGAGACACGCAGAATGCTGGAAGAAAAAATTATCTCTGAATATCAGGCTGAACTGCACGACGACGGAACCGCAGCGGTTTCCCGGATCCGTTCCCTGGAAAACAGGAGCGATTCCGATACTCACGATCACGAGGAAGAAAATAGAAAGGCCGGCAATCACATGCTGGAGGGGGGAGCAGCGTTGTGTACTATCGTCAAGTCACTGCTTTTCATGCCAGATGTGAAGCCGGTGCTCATCCCGGTGTCCGGCGATAAGCGGGCTGATCGCAAAAAGCTGGAGAGAATCCTCAAAGCCAGACGGGTGAAGATCGCCAACGCCGACCAGGTGCGGGAGGCTACTGGCTTCGCCATTGGCGGTGTGCCCCCGGTGGCGCACAAGACTGAATTGCTCACGCTCATTGATAAGAACCTGGGGCGAT
>CAZZIV010000041.1:0-16015 GCA_964654385.1 uncultured Acidobacteriota bacterium
GTCAAAGGAAGAGACGCACCGGTACACCCGGTACTTGACGCCGTCGCCCACGGCGGGCCAGTGGATCCGAACGTGGGCGTAATTGATCAGATCACCCGATATCGGCTGAACTTCCGCCGGGATCCCCTGGGTGCTGGTAGTGCTAACCGACACGTAGGATCCGTTGGCGTCCACGGCCCCGCCGTTGTTCGGCCCGGTGCCGCAGGTTTCGTCGTTCTCGCCACGGACCAGGTAATACAGCTGTTGGCCGTCCGGCGCGGTGTTGTCCACGTAGGAAAGGGCTGCGATCCCGGAGGCCACCAGGTTGCCGGCCGACGGCGTGAACCCGGGAGCGGTGTCACGATAGACGGTGTAGGTCCCGCCTCCGCCGGTACCCCAGCCGGTCGCCTGTTCCCAGGACACGGTGACGCCGGCGGCACCGCAGGCGTCGTTGTCCACCGCCGAGCGGGCGCCGTTGAAGGTGGGCGCGGTTCCGCATCCACCGCAGGCGGCGAAATCGGGCTGGGTGCCGTCCTTCAGGATGACGTCGTCGATGTTCCAGCCGGAAGAGACGCCGTCGTCTCCGAACGGCGCCGGGCCGTCGGCCAGCATCTTGAACTCCACCTCGATGGTCCGGTTCCCGTCCACCAGGGCGGACACGTCGTAGGATTGGAGTCCGAACGCCGACTCGGCCACCGTGGAACCCAGGCTGCTGTAAACCAGGTCGCTCTTGTGCTTGTTGAGGATGGAGATGCTGGCGTCGTCATCCACCCGGACGTTCAGGCGGCGTTGCACCAGGAGCTTGGTGTTGGTCCAGGAGAGGGCGCTCAATGTGGGAGAGGTCGCCGATTCGTCGGCGAAGTTTTCGTAATCGCCGGCGGTAGCGCCCAGGCCGGTCAGATCATTTCCTGCGATCGCGTTGTTGTTGTAGGCGGCGGTCGGATCGGCGTTGCCGCTGCTGCCGCCCAGCCCCTGGGGAGCGCCCGTTTCCCATTCGCCGGTCAGCGTCCAGTCGACGGCGCCGCTTTCGAAGGTCTCCCGGTAATACAGCCCGGGGATGTCCCAGGTGTTGACTTCATGAGGAGACCCGGCCAGGTCGCCGACGGCGGTGTTGCCGTAGGCGTCTGTGGACGAAACCCGGATGTACACCTGCTGGCAGGTATCCAGCTTGTTCAAGACCATGCTGTGGCCCGTGGTGAGGGCCGGGGCGGTTTCCGTATTCCCCAGACTCGGGGTCAGACCCCATTCCACCACCGTATTCCCCGGCTCGGGCGTGTCGAACAAGACGGTCATCCGCTGGTCGGAGATGCCGGCCACGCGCAGATTCTGCACCTTCGGCCCGACACAGTCGACCTGGGCGGTGGTGAAGGAGACGGCAGGAGATCCCAGGCCATCGTCGGCATCCAGGTAGGTGCCGGTGATGGTGTCGCCGTCGGCGACCTGCAGAACGCCGTCGTTTACCGGGGCCCCCGTCGCCAGGGCGATGGAGCCGGTGAACATGGCACTGTTCACGTCGGTTTCGGTCGCGATTACCGTTTCGGGCTCGATCTCGGACGTGCTGGTAAACGTGATGGCCACCGTATCGGCGGTCAGCGGATCCAGGTTCAGGTCCAGGTCGACCAGGTCGAAGGTAACCGTATCGCCGCAGGTATAGGTGGACGCTCCCAGGTTCACCTGCCCGGCATGGCAGGGTTGCAGGCCGCTGCCGAAGTTGCCGAAGGTTTCGAAGTGATAGAACTGGCCGCCGTTGTCGTCCAGGGTGGTGTTGGCCACCGGATCGGTGGACTGGACCTGGTAGTAGTAGATCGTACATTCGGTCAGGCCGGCCAGGTCGACCTGGTGGCTCGTTACATCCGGCGCGCCGGTCTCATGAACGGTCGGCGGCGTGGTTTCGCCCCAGTCCAGTTCGGTGTCCGAGGCTTCGTCGGTGGTCCAGACGATACTGGCGGAGACATCGCTGACGTTCTGCTCGCCGACGGAAGAGATGATCGGCCCGGCACAATCGGCCAGGGTCGTGGACTGCACCGGAACGTTGGTGCCGCCGTTGCCGTCATCCTCGTCGATGTACTCGCCGGTGATCAGGTCGCCGTCGGCGACGGAAAGAAGGCCGTCCGCCGCGGCCGCTCCGGTGGTGGTTCCGATCGATCCGTCGAACTTGGCCGACCCGGGAGCGGTTTCGGTCAGGACCACCGACTCGGGAGCCGATTCGGAATCGGACCAGATGGTGACGGTCATGGTGTTGCTGCTGTGGTTGGAATCGGTCACCCGCATCTGGATGGTGGTCCCGCAGGCGTAGGACGCCTGGCTGAACTTGATCCTGCCGGCAAGAGGCTGGGCCTCGGTGGTTTCACAGGTGGAAACCGGGCTGGTGCAGGCGGTGTTGGAACCGACCGCCTCCACCCGGTAGTACACCGGCACGCCGTTGGCCAGGCCGTCGTCCAGGTAAGAGGTGGTCGGCGCGGCCACTTCGGCGATCGGCACCTGGGAACGGTTGCAGCCGTGCTCGTTCCGGTAGACCCGGTAGGTAGCGGCATCGGCCACCGGGTCCCACTGGACGGTCACCGCGTTGGTGGACGAGGAAAGGGTGATCACCGGCGCCGCCAAAATCGGGCACGAACTGGTGTTCTGGTTTTCCGGGTCGGAGGCGGCGCCACAGGCGATGTCGTGGCGGTTGAAGGCGTTGAAGATCGCCCCGGCGTGAGGCGTCCCGTTGGCCAAGTCGCCGTCGTCGTCATCCTGGAGACGGAGTTGTTGGTACCAGGACCCGGTGCCGCAACTGTCCGAAGAGGGGAGGGTGCAGTTGTAGACGTCTCCGCCGGAACCGGGACGGGATTCGTAGAACAGCCTCTCCGCCGTCTGCCAGGCGGAATCCGGATCCATCCCGGCGGCAGGCAGATCCCGGGCCGCCAGGTCGAACATCGATTCGGAAGGGACATAACTTTCGCAGTGCACTTCCTTGCCGCAGGGCCCTCCGCCGCCGCCGCAGTTGTTGGCGTTGAACACGCTGGGCGTGGCCGGCGTGTGGGCCTGCCGGGCGTCCCAATCCATGTCCCGGATACCGGTGCAGTTCAGGCAGGTGTCGCCGTAACCGGAGCAATTCTGCCCCGGCTTGAAACCGGGGCCGACGCAGGAATCCCGGTCTTCGAAAATCGCCACGACGTCGGCGTACGCTTCGGACGGGTTGTCCGATCCGCCCCCGTCGTTTCCGTCCAGACCGTGGCCCCACTCATGGACCACGACGCCCTGGAGCTGGCCGGTATTTCCGCACCCGTTCCCGGCTCGGTACATGTTCAGGCGGCCGCCGTAGGTGGCGTTGCAGGTGGAGTTGACATTGGTGCGGATCTCCAGCGGAGAGTTGAGCCAGCTGTTCCCTGGAATCCAGAACTTCGCCTTCTGGTTGACGCGGCCGATGTTGTAGAAGGACGACCGGGCGGCGTCGGTGTTCCCCGGCGACGAGCCCGGCGCCACACCGCAGTTGATGCCGTCGTTCACGCCCAGGTCCAGCGGGTCATCGCAGGAAACCGTTTCGGAGACGGCGCCGCAGACGTCGTTGATCCAGGCGTACGGTCCGTCCAGGTTGGTTTGGATGGTGGATCCCAGGGTGGCGCAGCTGTACAGGCCGAAATCGCCGGTGATCTGGTCTGCACCGCCGTTTTCGCTGAAGTCGGTGAACGGCATCGGGTAGCCGGCCACCGGGCAGCCGCCGCCTGCGCAGTCGCCGTCATCCTTGATCGGGTTCACGCTGCCCTGGATACGATCGTACTTGGTGTCGTTGAAGAAGGAGACGACGGCACCGGTGCGGGCGTCGACTTCTCCGACCCAGGTCGGGTCGAACCGGGGGTCGGCGAAGGTGAACCGCCAGACCAGCCGGTGCTTGTATCCCTCGCCGACGGGACCCTGCCAGAGGTCGCCCTGCCCCGCGGCCGGGTCCAGGGTCAGGATATGAAGAGAGGCCTGCTCCAGGTCCTCGAACGATGCGGCGCCCTCCAGGTTCAGGTAATCGTCCAGTTTCATCCGGGCCTCTTCCGCCGAGATCGCCGGCGTCATGTTTCCCCGGACCTTGCCGAGGCGGGAGGCGCCGAACGCCACCAGGTTCCCGTGGGATACCTGGAAGGTGTAGTGAGCGCCGTCCACAGGGACGCCGTCGATCACCTGCCGGAAGGATACCTGCCAAACCCGGTCCGCCCGGGCGACGGTCGAGTCCCGATCCAGGACCAATTGGCCGTCCCAGTCCCCCAGGATCTCCCGGTGGTCGGACAGGAAGTTCCGGGCCAGGGTTTCCAGCGCGGCCACGGTCGGTTCCGGGCCCTGGAGACGGTTGCCGGAACCGGGCACCCAGGGGATCCCTGCGCCGGAAGCCAGGGCCGGAAGACCGGAGCGGCTGTCCAGCCGGACGGTCCAGCGGCCGTCCTGGTCCGCGAGAAAACGTTCCCAGCCGAGGCGCCGGGCGCCGGCCGGTAACTCCGGCACCGAGATGGTGCCGATACCGATCGCGCCCCCTTCACGGGGCGTTTCATAAGCGGAGAGATCCACGCCGGGCAGGTTCCCTTTTTCAGGAGGCGTCAAGGCGAGCGCCGAGGGAAGGAAAGCCGGGAGCAGAAGAACAAAAACCAGGACAGAAGCCGGGATCAGGATTCGTTTCATCGGATATTCAACCTTTAATAATGATAAAAAATGCTACGGAAGCATATATGTACGCTGAAACCTAAAAAGGGGTCAGATTTATTTTTTTCGGCGGAAAAACACCTGTTTTCCGACGAAAAAAATAAATCTGACCCCTTTTTTTGCGTGCTACGGCCCTTCGTTGCCGCAGCTGTTGATCGCCACCACTTTGTAGTGCCAGTTATTGGCGTTCCCGGCCTGGTTCAGGTCTTCCCAAAAGAGGCCGGAGGTCTCGGCCGCCAGGGTGAAGGTCGCCGGGTCCGGTGAATCGGACCGGTAGATCCGGTAGCCTGTGGCGTCGGGCACCGCGCTCCAGCTCACCCGGGCGTGGACGTGGTTCACCAGGTCGACCTGGATCGGCGTCACCTCGCCGGGCACCGGCCGGCTGGAGCTGGTGGTCACCGCCACGTACGCTCCGTTGTTGTCGGTCATCCCGCCGTTGTTCGGCCCGGACCCGCAGGTTTCGTCGTTTTCGGCCTGCACCAGGTAATACCACTGCTGGCCGTCAGGCGCGGCGGCGTCGATGTAGGAAAGGGCGGTGATCCCGGACGCCACCCGGTTCCCTGCGGACGGAACGAAGCCGGGCACTGTATCCCGGTACACCGCATAGGAGCCGCCGGCGCCGGTCCCCCAGGCCGCCGCCTCTTTCCAGGAAACGGTGACGCCGGCACCGCCGCAGGCGTCGTTGTCCACCGCCGAATCGGCTCCCGCGAACGACGGGGGGCCTCCGCAACCGCCGCACGCGCCGAACTCGGGCAGGCTTCCGTCCCGTACGATGAACCGGTCCACGTTCCAGCCGGCCCGGTTGGCTGTGGTCTGGATCCCGGCGGACTGTTTGAACCGAACCTTGAACTGGTTGTTCCCGTCGGCGTATGGGGAGACGTCAAACGTCTGGAGCGACCAGGCGGTGTCGGACTCGCCGAGAAGGCTGTCCGAGTTCCAGATGGTCACCCAGCTGTTCCCCGACTCCTTCACCTGGATGCTGGAGATGGCGCCGCCGCCTACGTTCAACCAGCGACGGAATTTCAGCTCACCGTTGGTAAGAGACGATCCGTTGATGGCCGGGCTGGTGGCGTAGGTGATCGTTCCGCCGCCCGGCTCGTAATCGCCGGGGTAAGAGCCCAACCCGTTCAGGTCATCGCCGAGGACGTTCGAGCCGGAATACGCCGCCGTCGGATCTCCCGGTGAAGTTCCTAGCCCCTGGGGAACGTCGATCTCCCATTCCGTATCCAGGCTCCACCCGGTATCGGTCTCGAAGCCGTCTTTGAAGACGGCGCCGGGAATCTCGTAGACGTTCGCTTCGTACGGCGCACCGGACGCGTCGAAGAACGCCGGGTTCCCATAGGCGTCGGTGGTGCTCACGGTGAAGAAAAAACGACCGCATTCGGGGATGAGGCCGACGTCCAGGGTGTGAACGGTGGACAGGTTCGTATCCGATACCCGGGAACCGAGGGCCGCCGTCTCCCCCCAGTCCACATCCACGGTAGTCGCCTCGGCGGTGGTCACCTGCACCTGGGCGCTCTCGTCGGTGAACCCGACCACTTTGATGGAGACGATGCCGGTTCCGGCGCAATCGGCGGTCGCCGTGGCGTAAGAAACCCCGGCGCTGCCGGTGCCGTTGTCGGCATCATGGTAGGTGGCGGTGAGCACGTCTCCATCGGCCGACTGGAGCACCCCGTCCCCCTCGGCCGCGGGGAGCGTGCCGGTGTCGATGGCCCCGGCGAAGACGGAGGTGTTCGGGCCGGTCTCGGTGAGCAGGACGGTTTCGACCGCCGTCTCCGACGTAGAGCTCATCTCCACCGTCGTCGTGTCGGCGGACCCCGAGTCCAGGTTCAGATCCAGATCCACCACCTGGATTCCCAGGGTATCGGAGCAGGAAGCGATGGATCGATCCAGCGTCACCTGGCCGGCGTGGCACGGCTGCAGGCCGTTGCCGAAATCGCCCCAGGTTTCGAAAAAGTAGTACTCGCCGGCGTTGTCGTCCACCGCATCGTTGCCGAATTCGTCGGCGCTGGCCACCTGGTAATAGTAAATCGTGCATGAGGACAGCCCGGTCAGGGTGACGGCGTGGGAGGTCACGATTCCAGGGGCGCTCGCGTCCTGCGCAGGCGGTTTCAAGTCGCCGTACTTCACCCGGCTGTCTCCCGGTTCATCGGTATCCCATCGGATCACCGCCGATACGTCGGTGATGCTGTCCGAGCGCACATTGCCGATGACCGGGCTGGCGCAATCGGTGGTTGCGGTATCGGTCTTCGGCACGTTGACGCCTCCGTTTCCATCATCGGCGTCGATGTAGGTGGCGGTCACCAGGTCGGCGTTGGCCACCTGGAGCACGCCATCCGGAGAGGGCGGCCCTTCGGCCGTGTCGATGGTTCCCTTGAACACCCCGGAAGAGCCGCTGGTTTCGGTCAAGGTCACGGTTTCCGGCGTGGTCTCCGTGGTCGACTCGATCTCCACGTTCAGGGTCCCGGTGCTCTTCAGGTCCTGGTCGGAAACCACCAGGTTGAAGGTGCCTCCCGAACAACGCACCTCCCGTTCCCGAATGTTCATCCGGCCGTCGCTCGTCTGGCTGGCCAGGACCGCTTCATACGCGTCCACGCGCCCGGTGCCGTAGACGTTATCCTTGCCGACGTCCCCCAGGTCGATGGAAGTGTCCTCCAGGATCTGTTTCAGGTCGTCATGCAAAAGGCCCGGGTTGGCCGATTTCATCAGGGCGACCGCGCCGGCCACGTGGGGCGTGGCCATGGAGGTTCCCGACTTGGTGCTGTACCCGGAACAGAGCGCGTCACTCTTGGTATTGACGCCGGGGCCGGACACGTCCGGCTTGGTCAGGCCGGGAGGAAACGGCCAGTCGTTGTACGGCGGTACATCCTGCCAGGTGACCGGCCCCCGGCTGGAGAACGACGCGATGTTGTCGCTGCAATCGGTGGCCGCCACGGTGATCACCCGGGGCACGTCGCCGGGAGTCCGGATGTTGTCCGGCTCGCTGCCGGCTCCTTCGTTTCCGGCCGCGATCACCATCGCCGTTCCCAGGTCGATGGTGTTCTCGCAGTTCTGCCGCCAGGTCGCCCGGTCCGGATTCTGATTGTGGGGCCAGCCCAGGCTCATGGAGATGGAATCGGCGCCGTTGTCGGCGGCGTACTGCATCGCTTCCCAGACGTCCGGCTCGTCGGCGAATGTCAGGCCGACCCGCAAAACCATGATCCGGGTGTCCGGCGCCATACCGGTCTGGGAGCCGCTGGTGCCGTCACCGGCGATGGTGCCTGCCGTGTGGGAACCGTGGCTGTTGTCGTCGTTCGGATCGTTGTCGTTGTTGTCGATGTCGTACCCGATCAGGTCGTCTACATACCCGTTGCCGTCGTCGTCGATTCCGTTCTCGTCATCGGCGTCCATCACCACGCCGTCCCCGTCCAGGTCCTCCCCCGGGTTGACCCAGATCTGGTTCTCGATATCCGGGTGGTACCAGCAGACGCCGGAATCAATCAGGGCGATCACGGTACCGTCCCCGGTGTTCCCCAGCTCGTTCCAGACCCGGGGCGCCTGCATCAGGTCGACGCCGCATTCGATTTCGGCGATCCCCGGGCCGTCCTGGAACGGACCGGCTCCCGGCGAGAAAGGAAGCGACCCGCCCAGGCCGATTTCGTCGGAGGAGCGTTCCAGGAACACGTCCACTTTCGGCGCCCAGTTCACATGATCCACTTCGGGCCGCGCCGCCACCGCCCGCACCTGCTCCGGCGTGAGATCGGCCGCTACGATGTTCCCGATCCAGAGCGGTCGAATCGAATCGACCCGACCCTGGAGTTCCGCCGCTTGAAGCGCCTGGATCAGCTTCGCCTGGGTCCGGGACGCGTGGGATTTCAGCGAGTCCACCAACACCCTCCGGCGCTGGTCGGGATCGGTGACGCCTGCCGCCCTCGCCCGGAGGCGGGGCCCGGTCAGCTGGTCCTCCAGGATGATGCTGACCGGTATCAGTTCATCGGGCCCGGCTTCTTCCAGGACCCGGGGAAGGTCTCCGGCCAGCTTCTCCGACGGCGCCCCTCCGAAGGCTCCGGCGGCGATTCCGAGGGTGCCGAGAATCATCCCCAGGACCACCAGCGGCATCTTTTTGTGATTTCGGCCCATGTATTTCCATAATATGGACATGTTTCCCCCAATACTCGCCATCTTCGAAGAAATCGACCGTGACCCTCCAGGAAGTCGGCGACCGGTACAACCTTATTTATACTCCGAAACCGGGCAGGAAATCAGAGGTTTCTTCTCCGCTCCTTATACTTCTCTGCTGTATGCTCCGGGTTTACCCGGCTTTTCGGAAAGGATCGAGCGAACAGGAGGTCCGGAATGATCGAAGAACAGGGCGGTTGGTACGTGGTCAACGTGAAGGATCTTCGCTGGTCCGAAAGCCCGGAATACGGGCGAGTCGGATCGTTCGAAAAGGAAGGGGTGAAGTTCCTCCACACCGGCGTGCGGCTCTGGCTGGTGGAGCCGGGGAAATCGAACTGTCTCTATCACCGGGAAAACGGCCAGGAAGATTTCCTGGTCCTCTCCGGCCGGTGCCGTCTGCTGGTGAACGGCGAAGAACAAGAACTGGGTCCCTGGGACTTCGTCCACTGCCCTCCCGGCGTCAGCCATGTATTCGTCGGCGAGGGAGACGCCCCCTGCGCTCTCCTGACCATCGGGCATCGTCCCGAGGAGCATAAGCTCTGGTATCCCAAGGCGGAGATCGCCCGGAAGTACGGCGCCGAAACCCCCGAACCGACCGACGATCCCCGCACGGCGTACGCCCAGGCGTCGCCGCGAAAGAGGATCGATCCGCCGGAGTGGCCGCTGTCGTGAAACCGTCCATGCCGGCGCGCCTCGATCTGTTTCTCCAGCGCTTCCCGGGCGGTGCTCAGAACGATGTAGCCGCCGAACCCGAAAGCGACGGCGCACAGGAAGGCGAAGGTCAGCGGCAGCTTGTAGCGAACCGGGATCAGGGCGAGGGGGTCGCGCATCAGGAATCGCTTTCCGGCAGATCCCGAAGAGGCACACGCTTCATGTCTCCGCCGCCCCATTCCTTCTGAAGAGCGGCCAGCTCTCCTTCGTGAGGGCCGATCTCCCAGCAGTCCCGGGCCGGCAGTCCCTCGATCGGTTCGGTTCCCTCTTCATCGTTGAGGGGGCAGATGTCCCGGTGCTCGACACGGTTTCCTTCCGGATCCACCTCCAGCCAGGAGAGGGGCAGCCCCTGTGTCCGGCAGACATACGGCCGGTTCTCATAGATGAGACAGTGGTTCTCTTCGTCCAGGAAGACGCACGCGCCTGGAGGATGCGGCGTCATCACCGAGAGAAGGACCTTGTGTTGCTTCCGGATCAGCTCCGCTTCGATTTCGAACACCTGCAGGTCGTCCACGCAACAATCGGCGCAGCCGCCCCTGCATTCCAGCCGTTCGGCGTGCCGCCTTTCCAGCACCGCCGCCCTCCTGTCGACTTTTTCATGAAAGGCGACGAGCCGGTCGAGCCCCCGGCCCCGCTCCCCTTCACCGGCTGAGTTCTTCCCGGACACGGCGCCATTATATATGCAGGGGGGCGCCTTAGAAGGCTTCCGTCAAGCAAATAGACGTCCCCCTTGCCCTTCTTCTTGCCGTTACTTTACCCGCTTTATGCATGAAGCACCTACTGTGGAGCCGAAACTGCCTTCATCTCGGGCGTCCTCGCGATTCGCGACCTTAACCTGATCCCGCTCTTACTTCCGTCCCCGGATCGGCTCCTTCTTCTTCACACGGGGCTTCCTCGGCTCCGGTGGTTTCACCTTCAACTCGGTTTCATCGCTCCGGTCGCCGGCGGTGATGCGGATCGTGTAGGTTCCCGGCGTCACGTACACCGGCCGGCGCAGGCGGACCGCCTCGGCCCAGGGCGTGTCGGCGACGGTCGGTTCTTCGTCGCCCGCTTCCGCTTTTTGACCGGCCTTCTTCTTTTTCTTGCGCGCCTTCTTGTTTCTTTTTCCCTTGGCGTCGTCGTCCTTCCCCTTCGACGCCACACGTTCCTTCTCCGCCGCCAGGGCCAGTTCCTTGTCCAGGACCAGGTCCCACTCGGCCTGGTTCATGCCGGGTGTCGCCTCCAGGTCCCCGGTCCAGAGCAGGCGACCGTCCTGGTCCAGGACCGACAGGGCGGCCTTGCCCCCTTCCCTGGACCAGTAGGGGATCCGGATCGAAGGTTCGTATTCGGGCCGGTGCCACCACCGGTCCCGCCTGGATTTCCATCGCCGGGACGCCTTCACCTCTTCCAGGGGGAACAGGTGAACCGCCTCCCCCCGAATTTCGTCGTCCAACTCCTGCACCGGAAGCGCATCCATCACCCAGACCGACCGGCCGTGGGTGCCGGCGACCAGCTCCCGCTCCCGGGGGTGGATGACCAGGTCGTGGACCGGCACGTTGGGCAGGCCGCCGGAGAGCGATTCCCAGCTCTTCCCACGGTCGAGGGAAACGTACGCCCCCTTGTCGGTGCCGACGTACAGCACGTCCGGGTTCACCGGGTCTTCCCGGATCACGTTCACCGGCTCTAGGGGCAGCCCTTCGGCCAAGGATGTCCAGGTCCGGCCCAGGTCTTCTGTGACGTACACGTAGGGGGACGGATCGTCTTCCCGGTAGCCGTTCAGGCTCAGGTACGCCCGCTTCTCTTCGTGCCGGGACGGTTCCACCCGGCTGACCCACCGGTCTTTCGGCAGGCCGTCGCCTGCGTCGTTCCAGTTCACGCCGCCGTCGTCGGTCACCCAGACCTGCCCGTCGTCGGTCCCCGCCCACAGGAGGCCGAATTTCATTTCCGATTCGGCCAGGGAGGTCAGGGTGGCGAACGGCACATCCCCCCGGTTCTCCGACCGGGTCAGGTCCGGGCTGATCGCTTCGAACGTTTCCCCCTGGTCCATGGAGCGGAACACCTTGTTGGCGCCGTAGTACAGGATGTCCTGGTTGTGGGTCGATAAGGCGATAGGCGTGTTCCAGTTGTACCGAAGGGCCGGTTCCTTCAAACCGTTCCTGGGCTTCACACGGGCCCGGCCGGACTTCCCGTTCCGAAAGTAGTTCCCGAACTGGAACCCCTGGTAGACGGTGCTGTTGTCCCGGGTGTCGACCTGCACCTGCATCCCGTCGCCGCCGCCGATCATGGTCCAGTGGGAGCCGGCCCGCAGGTCGGTCTTGCTGGACCCTTTCCAGACGCCG
The DNA here is from genome assembly GCA_964654385.1 of uncultured Acidobacteriota bacterium. GTDB lineage: Bacteria > Acidobacteriota > Polarisedimenticolia > Polarisedimenticolales > Polarisedimenticolaceae > Polarisedimenticola. Next base: position 11,832 of record CAZZIV010000041.1, read on the forward strand.
TTGTCCTGCAGGCCGCCGTAGATGTTGTACGGCTCGGCCATATCGACTTCGATGCTGTAAAACTGGCCGACCGGGATCGGGTTCAGCTTCAACCAGCTCTTTCCGCCGTCGTAGCTCATGTTCAGGCCGCCGTCGTTCCCGTCCAGGACCCGTTCCGGGAACGCCGGGTCGATCCAGATTTCATGGTGATCGCCGTGGACGTTCGGCTCGTTGACGTTTCGCCAGCTCTTCCCTCCGTCGTCGGACCGGAGCAGGGGGACGCCCAGGATGTAGAGCCGGTTCGGATCGGCGGGGGAGACACGGATCTGGCCGAAGTAGTATCCGTAGGTGTGCACCATCTGCCGGATCGGCTCGTCATGAGTCCGGGTCCAGGTGTCGCCCCGGTCGTCGGAACGGTACACCTCAGCGCCCCGGATGTCGGTGTTGAACAGGTTGCTGTTGGCGTCGTTCAGGGCGTCGGTGAGATCGGTCAGCGTCAGCTCGTCGTTCCGGATCTTTTCGATCAGGCTTTCGGCGTCCAGGGTCGGGTCCAGGTCGTTGGAGCGAAGGAAGTCTTCGATCTCTTCCGGGTCCTGCCGCAGGAACTCTTCCTTGGTCATTTTCCGAAGCCGTTTCGGAGTGACCGCGCCGTCTCCCATGTCCCATTCCGATTCGGGCAGCAGTTCCTGGTTGTCCAGGAAGGCGTAAACCGTATCCGGCGCCGCGGGCGTCACCGCCAGGCCGATCCGCCCCACCTGTTCTCCCCGGGGGAATCCGCCGTCCAGCCGGTTCCAGTGGTCGCCGCCGTCGGTGCTCCTGTAAATGCCGCTACCGGTCCCCCCCTCGGTGAAGTCCCAGGGCGACCGTTTCCGCTCCCAGGCGGCGGCGTACAGGGTGTCCGGATCCCCGGGCGCCATCACCATGTCGATGAACCCGGTCCAGGCGTCGCCGTCCAGGACCCGCTTCCAGGTTTTTCCGCCGTCGTCGGTCCGGTAGATCCCACGGTCGTCCTGGGGGGTGTACAGCTTTCCCAGGACCGCCGCGTAAACCCGGTTCCCGTCCCGCGGGTCCACCAGGATCCGGCCGATCCGGTCCGAGCCCCAAAGGCCGGCGGAACTCCAGGTATCTCCACCGTCGTCGCTTCGGAACAGGCCGTAGCCGCCGTAGGAGGAGCGGGAGGAGTTGTTCTCGCCGGTGCCGACCCAGATCGTCTTCGGGTTCGACGGGTCCAGGGCCACGTCGCCCATGATGGTGGTCGGCTGATGGTCGAAGAGCGGCTCGAAGGTGACGCCGTTGTTGACGGTGCGCCACAGGCCGCCGGAGGCGAACGCCACGTAGAACGTGTACGGATGGTCCGGAACCACCTCGATATCCACGATCCGGCCGCCCATCTGCAACGGGCCGACGCAACGCCAGGGGAGCCCTTGGAACGGGGAACTTTCCGCCATCTTCTTATGCAGGCTCCAGGCGGCCTGCCGGTCTTCCGCCGTGGCCGGCCCCCGGGGATCCGGCCGGGAGGCGAAGGCGATCGAAACGGAAAAAGCGAAGAAGAGGATGAGAGCCGGAAGAACGGAGACGACGCGTCGCAGCATGGGAAAGTACCTCCTGCCTTGGGATGTGCGGCCGGGGAAGAAGCATCTTACCAGAGAGCGCAGGCGATCGGGACGGCTCTTCCCGCCGGTTCGTGCCGGGGCTCGGCGAAAACGCGCTTCCGGTTTTCGTTGAACCACGGCGGCCCGGTGGAGTACCATCGCCCGCTCCGATCCGTGGTGCCGGAACCGTGCTCCATGCCGGACATCTTCCGGTGGCGGCCGGGGAGGGCCCAGGGCCCGGATCCAGGAAGAAAGCGAAAGCGATGGGAAAAAAGAAACGGCCGAAACGAACCCTGCCGGACCGGCACGCCCTGTACGAAGCGGCGGTGCAGAACGTGGAAGCGGATATCGAATTTTTCGAGCGGGTCTACCAGGAGCGCCACGGGAAACCGTTCCGGGTACTCCGTGAAGATTTTTGCGGCACCGCCTCCCTGGCCTGCGAATGGGTTCGAGGCGGCGGGGACCGGGAGGCATGGGGGGTGGACCTGGACCAGGACACCCTGGACTGGGGGGTCCGGCATCGCCTGTCCGCCCTGGAGAAAGAGGAGGCCGAACGGGTTCACCTGGAACGGGCCGACGTGCTGAAGGCGAAATGCCCTCCGGCGGACGTGGTGGCCGCCCTGAACTTCTCCTACTCGGTATTCAAGACACGGAAGGCGCTGCTCGATTATTTCCAGGCGGCCCACCGGGCCCTCGCTCCCGGCGGCGCCTTGATCATGGACCTGTTCGGCGGGACCGAGGCGATGATGGAGATGAAGGAGACCGAGCGGAAGGAGGCTAAGGTCCATCCCGACGGCGTCCGGACCCCGGCGTTCGACTATACCTGGGAGCAGGAACGGTTCAACCCGGTGACCCATGAACTGATCTGCCACATCCATTTCAAGCTGTCCGGCGGACGGAAAATGAAACGGGCGTTCACCTACGACTGGCGGCTGTGGACCTTGCCGGAAATGCGGGAACTGCTCGGCGAAGCCGGGTTCACCGCAAGCGAGGTCTACCTGGAAGGCTGGGACGACGAAGCCGACGAGTCCGACGGCATCTTCACCCGGACCGAAGAGTTCGAGAACCAGGAGAGCTGGCTGGCGTACGTGATCGGGTGGAAGGGGTAGGCCGTGGTGAGACAGTTGCTGATCCTGCGCCACGCCAAGTCCAGCTGGGATCATGCCGGTTTGAGGGATCATGACCGGCCGTTGAACGATCGAGGCCGGCGCGACGCGGCCCGAATCGGGAGATTGCTGGCGGAGGAAAACCTGCTTCCCGACGCGGTGCTCGTTTCCACCGCCTGCCGTACCCAGGAGACCTGGGAACGGCTCGCCGACGCGGCCGGGTGCGACGCGACGCCCCGATACATGGAGGAGATCTACCTCGCCTCCGGCGCCGATCTTCGGAATCTCTTGAAAGCGATGCCGGAGGACAGCTCCAGGGGGTTGATCCTGGGGCACAACCCGTCGGTGGCTACCCTGGTGGAGAACCTGACCGGAAAGCAGGTGAGTATGCCGACCGCCTCCCTGGTACTCGTGGAATGGGACGGCTCCTGGCCGGATCCCGAAGCCGCCCGGTTCGTCCGGCAGTGGAAGCCGAAGGAGCTGTCCGACGCCTGATTCCAGGACGGTCGCCCGGCCGGAGGGGTTTGATTCCGGACCGGGCCGGTTTACCATCCGCGAATGATGTTCCGGACCACGGCGATCCTGGCCACACTGGCGGCGTACAACCTGGTCCTGATCGGGATCGGGGTTTGGGCCTCGGGCCGGACCCGGTCCGAGGAGGATTACTACCTGGGCGGCCGCAGGCTGGGCCCGTGGGTCGCCGCCTTGAGCGCATCCGCCAGTTCCTCCTCCGCCTGGACCCTTCTCGGTGTCTCCGGTTTCGCCTGGAGCTTCGGCCTGTCGGCGGTCTGGCTGTTCCCCGGGTGCGTCGGCGGTTTCCTGCTGAACTGGTATGTCCTGGCGCCGAGACTCCGGGCCGCCGCCGCGGACCGGAACGCCGTCACCGTCACCGAATTCCTGGCAGGCCCTCCAGGCACCCCGTACCGGAAGCCGATCGTTTTCCTTGCCTCCGGCGTGGTCCTGGTCTTCCTGACCCTTTACGTCGCCTCCCAGTTCCAGGGCGCCGGGAAAACGTTTTCCCAGACCTTCGGGATCGGTTCGACGGAGGCGGTCCTGGTCGGGAGCGGGGTGGTGGTGCTGTATACCCTGGTCGGCGGTTTCTGGGCGGTCAGCGTCACCGACACCGTGCAGGGGCTGGTGATGGCGCTGACTTCCGTCGCCCTTCCTGTGGCGGCGTTGACCGCCGTGGGAGGGCCGGCCGGCCTGGCCCGGTCTCTTTCGACGGTTCCGGTGGGAGGTGTCTCGTCCGTCGGCGTCGCTTCGATAGGAACAGGTCAAATGCGGAGCCTCAACGACGGGTTTGCCTCACACCTCTGGTCGAGGGCGACCCCCTACGGTATTCTTGGCGCTCACACACGTGGTGGTTCAAGTCCCGCTCCTCGCATTGATCAACCCCTCGCCAGCATTTTTTGGTCTCCCGCAAGGTTGTGAGGCTTTACAAAGGACTCAACAACCAGTCCTGCGCCAGAATCTGGCGGAAATTCTCTCTTATACCTCAGCTACTTGG
>CAZZIV010000042.1:0-15848 GCA_964654385.1 uncultured Acidobacteriota bacterium
TCTTTCGCCTGCTCAGGGTGAGCGCCATCATCTCCGAGGTGAAGCGGCAGATCACCTCACTGAAACGGCAGGCGGCCAAGGCCCGTCGGTACGGGCGGATCCGGGACGATCTGAGGCTGCGGGAAAGAACCCTGTTCGGGTACCGCACCAGGGAGATGGATGCCGCCCTGGCCCGATTGAAGGAGGCCCAGGCGGCGGCGGCAGGCGAGGAAACCGAGGCGGCCGCGAACCTGGCCCGGGCGGAAGCGGCGATCGGTGAAGACAGACTGTCCCTGGAAGAAGCCGATCGGGGGTTCCGGGAAGCAGCCGATTCCCTCCACAACCTGGAAATCGAAATCGATCGGCAGGAGTCGTCGATCCGACACGCGCGGGAGAGGATTTCGGAAGCAAACACGCGGGCGGCCGGCGCTGAGGAAGAAGCGGAACGGCTGGCGGGGCGAAAATCCGAAATTCTCCAGCGCGCCGAAGAACACCGGAGCGTTCTCGAGCAGGGGAGAGCCGAAATCGAGGAGCTCCAGAGCGACCTGGGCGCCGGTCAGGAAAGCCTCCGGGAGCTGAACGAGGAAATCCTGGAAGCGAAAGAGGAACTGGACCGGCTTCGGAGAGTGATGTTCGATTCGATGAACAGAGGGGCTGAGTCCAGGAACAGGAAACGGGCGGTGGAGGAATCGATCGAGAGAAATGTCGCGGACCGGGCCTCCCTGGAAGAGGAGTTGGGAAGCGTCCTGACGGTCTTCTCCAGGCTGGAGGAGGAATCGGATGCCCTAGGGCGGGAGTTCCGTGATCACCGGAGCAGCCTGGAGGAGATTGCGGGACGTCACCGGCAGGATCGGGAGAAGCTGGAATCGGTTCGAACCCGCCTCGCCTCGAATACCGAGGCGTTGGCTTCCACCCGGGAGAAAGAGCAGTCCGCCCGGGCCCGGCTCAAGACGCTCCAGGATGTGGCGACCCGGTTCGCCGGAGTTTCCGATGGCGTTGGAACGCTCCTGACTTCCGGCGCCGGTGCGGGAGTCCGGACCCGGGGCGTCGTCGCCGATTACGTGGAGGCGGGAGAAGAGTTCGAGGCTCTGGCGGAAAGTTACCTCGCCGGAATCCTTCCGGCGGTGATCCTGGAAGACGCCTCCGACGCCAGGACCGCGGCGGAGATGCTCCGCCGAGAAAACGCCGGCAGGACCCGGTTCATCTGTCGTTCCCAGCCGGCGGGGGCGATGGCGGTTGGCGTCTACACCAACGGCAACCTGCCGGCTCCTCCCGAAATCATGGATGACCCGCGGGTGGTTGGGCGGCTGAAAAACAAGATCAAGCTCCATGCCGGGATGAGAGTGGTACGGAACCGGATCGGCGACGCGGTGGTGGTGGATACGCTGGAAACCGCTCTGGAACTCCACGCCCGTTGTCCGACCGCCGATTACCTGACCCAGGACGGGGAAATCGTCTTCGCCTCGGGAGTGGTCTCCGCCGGCGGCGCCGGGAAAACCCGGAACGGCCTCCTCGCCCACAACCGGCAGACCCAGCAGACCCGTATCGAATTGGAGAAGCTGGAGACCCAGGTCCGGGAACTGGACACGCTTGTCGCCGCGGACAGGAAGGAGGCGTCGGAACTGGAGGCGCGGGTCCTGGAAGAACGGATGATCCTCGAGGAAGCCGGCCGGCGCGGCGTCGAACTGGAACTCAAGACCCAGCGGGCCGTCGAGGAAAAAGCCAAGAGTTCCCGACAGACGGAAGTCCTGAAATCGGAGCTTGCGGCGCGCCGGGAGGAATCGGCCCGTCTCCAGGAGGAGATGGCCTCGGTGACCCGGCGGGTGGCGGAACTGGAAGAGGAACACGCCGGTCTGGAAGCGAAACGGACGTCCGGAGCGGAGAGTTTGGAACGCCTGGAGGCCGGGTTGCAGCGGAGGAATGAACAGGTCGCCCAGCAGAGGGCCGCCCTGGCCGCCCGGATCCAGAAGCAGGAATCGGCCGAGCGGGAACAACAGCGATTGGAGGAGGCGATCGCCGATCTCAACGGAAGGATCGAAACCCAGAGAAAGATCGCCGGACAATCCAGGTCGGCGGCCGAGGAAGCCCTGCAATGGATTGAAAGGACAGAAGTGGAACTCGCTTCCGGCCTTGAGCTTCGGGAAGGGAAAGCCGGAGCGCTGCAGGAAATGGAGTCGGCCATCCAGGAACGAAGACATGCGCTGTCCCGCTCCGAGGGAGAACTCCATCGAATGAAAGCCGGGATGGAAAAAATCCGGGATCGAAGCAGGACCGCGGAGATGGAGTTGACCCGGGCCGTTTCCGACCGGCGGCATCTCGAGGAACTTTGCCGGCAGGAGCTGGGCTGCTCCGCGAAAGAAACCGTCGAGGCGCTGGAGCGGCTCGAGAAAGAACAGGCCGCCGAGGAGGGAGACCCGGCGCAGGCTCCCGACCTGGAGGCTCTGGCCGGGGATGTGGAAGAGCTTAGGAGGAAAATCGATTCGATCGGGCCGGTCAACATGATGGCGATCGAGGAATTCACCGACCTGGAAGAACGATACGCCTTCCTGACCGAACAGAAGGCCGACCTGGAACAGTCGATGGAATCGCTTCAGGACACGATCCGAAAGATCAACCGGACTTCACGGGACCGGTTCGCCGTCGCCTTCGAGGCGATACGGAACAACTACCGGGAAATCTTCGCCAAGCTGTTCAATGGTGGGCGAGCCGACCTGAGGCTGGAGGAAGGGGAAGATGTCCTGGAGAGCGGCATTGAGATCCTGGCCCAGCCCCCGGGCAAGCGCCTGGGGTCGGTGCAACTCCTCTCCGGAGGGGAGAAATCGATGAGCGCCATCGCTCTCCTGTTCGCTATTTTCCGATTCCATCCCTCGCCTTTCTGCCTTCTCGACGAGGTGGACGCGGCCCTGGATGATCTGAACGTCGGACGGTTCACCCGGATGGTCTCCGAGTATGCCGGAAACACCCAGTTCATCCTGGTGACCCACAACAAGGTCTCCATGGAATCGGCGAACCTGCTCTACGGCGTCACCATGGAAGAACCCGGCGTCTCCAAACTGGTCAGTCTCAGTCTCGATTGAACTTGGGATCCCGACGCCCCGTCACCGCCCGATGGGGGTCTTGGAAGGAAGACCGATGTATATCGCAATGAACCGGTTTCGGATCGCCCCGGGGAAAGAACAGGGATTCATGGAGATCTGGAGGAACCGGGAATCGTACCTGGACCAGGTGCCGGGGTTTCGAGCTTTCCGACTACTCCACGGCCCGGCGGACGGCAAGGGTACCTTGTTCGTCTCCCACACGGAATGGGATTCCAGGGAAGCGTTCACGGCCTGGACTGAATCGGAAAGCTTCCGAAAGGCTCATGGACGGGCACGGGCGCCGGAGGGAACCTACCTTGGGCACCCGGATTTCGAAGGGTTCGAAGTCGTTCTCACCCGGTAGACCCGAACCGTTCGAGGGGTCCTCTCCTCCAGGGATCCTTCCGGATGGTTGCTTCGACCCGCCGCAGGCATTCAAGGGTGGTTGCGGTCGGGACGTTCCAGTCGGACCTGGAACGGTCGTTTCCGGTTCTGGGTTGCCCTCACGACGATCTCCTGGTCCTTTGGCCCTGCTTTCACGTTCGGGACGGCCACTGTGGCCAGGCTCATCATTCTCCCGCCGGTTTCCACGGCGATACCGATCAGCAGGTCGTGAGATTCTTCCGGTTCGAGTTCCACCCGCACCGACCCTGGGATCTCAAGCCTGACCTCGTGGGGCCGGTGTGCGGCGGCGGAGGATTCGGCTTCGCCCCGCTCGTTCGGCGGGACGGTCCGATCGGGTCCGAGGGCCCGTTCGAACCAAAGCACCCGATGCCTGGGGATGGAGTGGAAATCCCGGCCGAGCGGCGAGTTGCCTCTCCAGTAGCTCGGCACATGGGTCGAGGCCGTACAGAGGACGAAGACCGCGGCGCCGGTCACTTTCAACCCGCTTTCTCCTCCGTCCAGGCCGAATTCTTTTTCCAACTCCCTGGGCAGGTCCTCCGGAAAGAGGAGAGGACCGGGAGGCCGGAACGGTTTTTTCGTTTCGAACTGAAGCATCAAGGCCGGGGGCTGTTCGGTGGGAAAGGATTCCCCCGTCGCCGCCGGAACCGATTCTTTTTCCGTCTCCTTCTGTCTCATCTCCATCGCCTGCAAAACGGTGGCGGAGACGCCTGCGATTCTCAGCTCTTCGATCATCTCTTCCGAAAGATCGAAAGCCGGTTCCCTCCGGTCGATCTCTTCCAGGATCGCCGTCTCCGGGGTTCCGGCCAGGACCATGCGGACGATCTCCTCATCGGTGAGGGAGGGCTGCTCCGCCCGGGCCGGTCCGGGGAGGATCAGGGCGATCCAAACGGCGGTAGAGAGGAGCAGAACCGAAGCGGGGAGACCGCGCCGCCGACCGGCGCGGAGAGAACGCCTGACGACCGGCATCCTTCCCCGGTGAGTTCGGTTGGGAGAACGGTTCAACCGTCCACCTCCAGTTCCAGACCGTCCCGCGCAAGTTCGAAACCGGCCGGGAGGGCGGCACAGGTCTCCTGGTGGGGCATGTCGTGTCCCATGTGGGTGAACCATGTTTTCGACGCGCCGATTCTGCGTCCAAGCTCCACCGCTTCCTCCAGGCTCTGGTGGGTCGGGTGGGAGGTCGGCCTGAGGGCGCTGACCACCAGGACGTCCAGCCCTTCCAGGAGGGCCGCCGACGGTTCCGGGACCCGGCTGACGTCCGTCAGGTAGGCGAATCGGCCGATCCTGTAGCCGAAGATCCTCATGGAGCCGTGGAGGACCGGCACAGGAACGATCTCCCTGCCCAGCAGCCGGAATGGACCGTCCACCGGGCGGAGGTCCAGGGAAGGCTTGCCGCCGCCGGCCTGCACCTCTTCAAAGACGTACCAGAAGGTCCTGCGGATGGCGTCCAGGGTTTCCCGGGAGCCGTACGCGGGGATCATCATCCGCTGTCGCCAGTTGTACAGCCGGAGTTCATCCAGGCCGAGGATGTGATCCGCGTGGTGATGCGTATAGAGAAGGGCGTCGAGCCTGGGAATCGGACGGCGGAGGGCCTGTTGACGGAAATCGGTGGAGGTATCGACCAGCACGGAGGCCGACTCCCATTCCAGGAGAATCGAAGGTCGCAGCCGCCTGTCCCTGGGGTCCGGACTCGTGCAGACCGGGCAGGAGCAGTTGATCACCGGTACGCCGGTGGAGGTCCCGGTCCCGAGAAAGGTGATTCTCACGAGTCCAGTTCGGCGGCGATCGAGTCCGCCGCCTCCGCCGGATCATCCGCCCGGGTGATCGGCCGGCCGATCACCAGGAAATCGGCGCCGGCGGCGACCGCCTGGGACGGGGTGGCGACCCGGGCCTGGTCGTCGATGGAGGCGGAAGCGGGCCGGATGCCGGGCACCACGAGGAAGCCGTCGGGAAAAACGGAACGCACCGAAGCCACCTCGAGGGGGGAACAGACCAGGCCGTCGGCGCCGGCCTCCCTGGAAGCCTCCGCCAGGTTTCGAACCGCCTCCTCACAACTCCCGTTCAGCCCGATCGTTTCCAAATCCTCCTCCGAATGGCTGGTAAGGATCGTAACCGCCAGGACCGCCGGGGCCGGAAGGCCCTCGGAAGCGGCCGACCGGCGGGCCGCTTCCACGCCGCGGCGGATCATCTCCGGGCCGCCGAGGGCGTGAACCGTCAGGAACGAGACGCCGAGACGCGCCGCCGCCGCCGCCGCTCCGGCCACGGTGTTCGGGATATCGTGAAACTTCAGGTCCAGGAACAGTTTCCCGCCGGCCTCGCGGGTCTCCGAGAGAAAGCCGGTTCCGTGGGAAAGGAACGCCTCCAGCCCGATTTTAAAGCCGCCGACACGGCCGGCCAGGACGCGGACCAGTTCCCGGGCCCGTTCTAAATCGGGCGTGTCCAGGGCGACCAGGATCCGTTCTTTTCCCTGAACGGAGGGTCGCCGGGAGGGGTGTTCGGTACGTAGATTCATGACGATGGTTCCCCGGGCGGAATCTCCAGTCCGCCGATCAGTTCCCGGACCGTGGGGATGTTCCTTTCCGTCAACCAGTCCGAGAGTTCCTGGACGATGTCCGCCGCCACCGACGGCCGGATGAAGCTGGCGGTCCCGACCTGCACCGCGGACGCCCCGGCCAGGAGAAACTCCACCACGTCGCTTGCGGTCATGATCCCGCCGATTCCGATGATCGGAATCTCCACCGCCCGGGAGACCTGCCAGGTCTGCCAGACCGCCACTGGACGGATCGCCGGGCCGGACAGGCCGCCGGAGATATTGGCGAGCACCGGCCGCCGCCGTTCCACGTCGACCGCCATGCCGACCAGGGTGTTGATCAGGGAGAGCGCGTCGGCGCCCCCTTCTTCGGCGGCCTTCCCCATCACCTGGATGTCCGTCACGTTGGGCGAGAGCTTCACGATCAGCGGAAGAGCGGTCGCCTTGCGACAGATCGAAACGATCCGGCCGAGGGAGGACGGATCGGTGCCGAAAATCATCCCCCCCGCTTCGGTGTTCGGACAGGAGACGTTCAACTCGATGCCGTCGATCCCCGGCACGTCGTCGAGCATTGCACACGCTTTCGTGTAGGCGGCGTCGGTGGCGCCGAAGACGTTGGCGATGATCCGGGTGTCGTATTGCCGCAACGCGGGCATCTTCTCCCGGATGAACGCCGGGACGCCGATGTTCTGAAGACCGATGGCGTTCAGCATACCGGCCGGGGTTTCCACGATCCGGGCCGGCGGGTTCCCTTCTCTCGGTTCGGAGGACAGGCCCTTGGTCACCATTCCCCCCAAACTGGAGAGATCCAGGAAATCCCGGAACTCCAGGCCGTAGCCGAAGGTGCCGGACGCGGTGAGGATCGGGTTTTTCAGGTCGATTCCCGCCACGCTGGTTCGAAGGTCGGGCTTCACCATGCCAGTTTCTCCGCCGGAAGGACCGGGCCGTCGACGCATATCCTGGTGTATTCCCTGGAACCGTTCTCGTTCCAGGTCGGCACCACGCAGCCGATGCAGACACCGAAGCCGCAGGCCATGTGGGCTTCCAGGGAAACGTGGCACCGGATCTCCCGGGGGACCGCCAGGTCCCGTATCGCCCGGAGCATCGGCTCCGGTCCGCAGGCGAACATTTCCAGATCGCTGGCCTTCCAGTCATCCAGCCGGCGCAGCAATGGTTCGGTGACGAACCCTTTGTCCCCGGCGCTCCCGTCTTCCGTCGCCGTGTGAACCGTCTCGCACCGATCCTGGAACCAGTCCAGGAGAGGAAGATCGTTTTCCGATCGTCCCCCGTAAAACAGGATCGGTTGTTTCCGGCCCGCCGATGTCATCGCCGCCGCGAGGGCGGGAAACGGGGCCGAACCGATTCCGCCGGCGATCAAAAGCGGAATCCGGCCGCCGGCGGGAAGCGGGAACCCGTTTCCCAGGGGACCCAGCACGGTCAACGCCGCGCCTGGAGCCAGGCCGGACAGCACTGCGGTCCCCCGGCCGGTCACCTTGTAAAGGATTTGAACGGCGTCGGGGGGGGAGTCGGAGAAGGTTCCCGGGAGACCGCAGACACTGAAAGGGCGCCGGAGAAAAATGCCGGTGCCCGGCATGCCGACCATGACGAACTGACCGGCCGAGAGAGATCCCGCCAGGTCCCCATGGCTGAATTCCAGAAGGAAAACGCCGTTTCCCAAAGGGTGGTTCCCGGTGACGGCTGTCTCGATGTCCTGGATCATGGTCGGGGGGAGAATAGTCCATCCCAACGGTCCGGGCAAACCCTCGATGGCCTTGACGGAGGCCTCTCCGTTTGACTAGGATACCGCCGGTCATCCTTTAAGTCGGCACCGCGAGGCCCCAAGGAGACGGAATGAGCCCAGCCAGGAAGAGCATCCGGATCATGGATGCCGAACACGTCGCTCGATCCATCCACCGCATCGCGTACGAGATCCTGGAAAAGAACGGGGACCTCCGCAATGTCGCCCTGGTCGGCATTCGTTCCCGGGGGGTTCCCCTGGCCCGGAGGCTGGCGGCGCGGCTGGCGGAGATCGGCGATCAGGCGGTTCCGACCGGCGAGTTGGACATCAACCTGTACCGGGACGACCTCTCCCGGATCGCCTACCACCCGGTTCTGAAGCGGACCGAGATCCCGTTCGAAATCGACGACAAGGTGGTAGTCCTGGTGGACGACGTGTTGTTCACCGGGCGGACCATCCGTTCCGCCCTGGACGCCTTGATGGACCTGGGCCGGCCGTCATGGGTGCAACTGGCGGTCCTGGTCGACCGGGGACACCGGGAATTGCCGATCCGGGCCGACTACATCGGGAAGAACACGGCGACCTCCAAGAAGCAGCGCGTGGACGTGCTCCTCCAGGAGCCGGACGGCAGGGACGAGGTTCTGCTGTCCGACGGTGAGGGGAAGGAATGAAACTCCGAAGCAGACACCTTCTCGGAATCGACGGCATGACCGGGGAAGAGATCTCGCTGATCCTGGATACCGCCGAGGGGTTCGCGCAGATCTCCGAACGGGAGATCAAGAAGGTGCCGACCTTGCGCGGCAGAACGGTGGTCAACTTCTTCGTCGAGCCTTCCACCCGGACCCGTTCTTCGTTCGAACTGGCGGAGAAACGGCTTTCGGCCGACGCTTTGAATTTCAGCGCCTCCACGTCCAGTTTCAGCAAGGGGGAAACCTTGCTCGACACGGCGAAGAACCTGGAGGCGATGTCTCCCGATTTCATCATCATCCGCCATTCCGAGCCGGGTGCGCCCCACCTGTTGGCCCGGCACTGCAACGCCTCGATCGTCAATGCCGGAGACGGGGCCCATGAGCATCCGACCCAGGCGCTCCTGGACGCTTTCACGATCCGGAAACGGAAAGGAAAACTGGCCCGGTTGAAGATCGCGATCGTCGGCGACATCCACCATAGCCGGGTCGTACGCTCCAACATCATTCTTCTGAGCACCATGGGAGCCCAGGTCGTGGTCTGCGGGCCGCCGACGCTGCTTCCCAGGGAACTCGAAGCGATGGGATGCCGAGTGACCTGGCGGATCGAGGAAGCCCTGGAAGGGGCCGACGTGGTCATGGCTCTCCGGGTGCAGAACGAGAGGATGGCGGCCGGCTACTTCCCGACCACCCGAGAATACGCCCGCCAGTTCGGGGTCAACGGCACCCGGCTGAAGGCGGCCAAGGCGGACGCCATCGTGATGCATCCGGGACCGATGAACCGGGGCGTGGAGATTTCCGGAGACCTGGCCGACGGCGATCGGTCGGTGATTCTCGAACAAGTGACCAACGGGGTGGCGGTGCGGATGGCCGTGCTCTACCTCCTGGCAGGAGAACCGGCCCGTGAAGCGACTGTTTAAGAACGGAAGGGTGATCGATCCGGCCGGCGGCACCGACGAGGTGCTGGATCTCCTGGTGGAGGACGGCCGTTTCGCCGAAATCGGGGAGGCAGGCAGCCTTGACGCCGGCGAGGGCGGCCAGATCCTGGATATGAGCGGGCTGGTCGTCTGCCCCGGTTTCATCGATATGCACGTCCACTTCCGAGAGCCGGGACAGGAATGGAAGGAAACGGTGGCCACCGGCGCTGCGGCTGCGGCCGCAGGCGGCTTTACCGCCGTGGCCTGCATGCCGAACACCGTCCCGGTGATGGACAACCGGTCGACGGTGGAGTTTATCCGGGCCCGGGCGGAGGAGGCGGGCCTGGCCAGGGTCTGGCCGATCGGCGCGGTGACCAAGGGCCAGGAGGGCCGGGAACTGGCCGAACTCGGTGACATGAACGAAGCGGGGGCCGTGGCTTTCTCCGACGACGGACGACCGATCCGCTCCAGCCAGGTGATGCGGCTGGCCCTGGAATACTCCAGGCTGTTCGAGGTACCGGTCATCGACCACTGCGAAGACCCGGACCTGGTCGGAGACGGGGTAGTCCACGAAGGAAGGGTTTCCAGCCGATTGGGATTCAAAGGCTGGCCGGGTGTGGCCGAAGACATCATGGTGATGCGGAACATTCTCCTGTCCGAATATACCGGGGGGCATGTCCATATCGCCCATATGTCCACCGGCCGGTCGGCCCAGCTGGTACGGGAAGCGAAGGGCCGGGGAAGCCGGGTGACCTGTGAGGTGACGCCCCATCACCTGGTCCTGGATCACGAAGCGGTCATGGAATTTGACACCAACGCCAAGATGAACCCGCCGCTCCGGGCGGCGAGCGACCTGGAACAGTTGAAGGAAGCCCTGGCCGACGGGACGGTGGACGCCATCGCCACCGACCACGCGCCCCATCATTCCGATGAAAAATGCGTGGAGTTCAGCAGGGCCCCGTTCGGAATCATCGGTCTCGAAACCGCCGTACCGATCTGCCTGGACCGGCTGGTCCACGGGAAGGTCATCCCCCTCGAGCGGCTCGTGAGCCTCTTTACCGCCGGTCCGGCTGGAGTTCTGGGGTTGGAACAGGGTAGAATCGCCGTCGGTCTGGAAGCGGACCTGACGGTCCTCGACCTGGAACGAGAGTTCGTCATCGACGGAACCCGGTTCGAGTCGAAGAGCCGGAACAGTCCCTTTCTCGATTGGAAACTGCAGGGCGCCCCGGTGATGACCGTTGTCGCGGGGACCGTCATTTACGACCGGCGGCGGGACGCCTGAGCCTGTCCGCGGGAAGAGGCGTTGCGATGAGTTTGGAGAAAACGACGGCCGGCGTGCCGGTCTACCGGACCGAACTGCCCGGAGTGGATCTGCTCAGCCGGGGGAAGGTCCGGGATATGTACGATCTGGGCGAGCATGTCCTGATCGTGGCCACCGACCGCCTTTCGGCCTTCGACTACATTCTCCCCAATCCGATTCCGGACAAAGGCAAGGTTCTGAACCAGGTCGCGGAGTTCTGGTTCCGGCGGTCGGAACGGATCTGCCTTCATCACATCATCGAAACCGACGTGGAGCATTTTCCGGAAGCGTTGAAGCCGTTCGCCGACCAACTCCGGGGGCGGAGCACCCTGGCGAAGAAGCTGGACATGCTCCCGGTGGAATGCGTGGCGAGAGGATACCTGGCCGGGTCGGGCTGGAAGGAGTACCAGGCGCACGGTTCGGTTTGCGGCATCCAACTCCCGCCCGGGCTCCAGGAATCGGAGCAGTTGCCCGAACCGATCTTCACGCCGGCCACCAAGGCCGAGGAGGGCCACGACGAGAACATCTCTTTCGAGGAGGTGGAGCGGATGATCGGAAAAGAGAGGGCGGCGGAAGTCCGGGACATGACCCTCCGGCTCTATCAAGCTGCTTCCGAGTTCGCCAGGAGCCGGGGAATCATCATCGCCGACACCAAGTTCGAATTCGGGTACGACGACGAACAGTTGATTATCGGCGACGAGATGCTCACGCCCGATTCCTCCCGTTTCTGGCCCGCCGACCGGTACGAGCCGGGCAGGAGCCAGCCGTCGTTCGACAAGCAGTATGTCCGGGACTGGCTGGAAGAATCCGGATGGAACAAGCAGCCGCCGGTGCCGGAACTGCCGGACGAGATCGTCCAGGGGACCCGCGACCGCTATCTCCAGGTCTTCAGGATCCTGACCGGCCAGGAAGAGTTGGCCTGACCGGCCACCGCGCGGCGGTTTCCTCCACCCGGGTGGCGGCGTCCATCAGCCGGCGGGCGAAGGCCGGATCCTCGGCGGCTTCCCGCGCCATGGCGTCTCTCGCCGCCAGGGCTTTTTCCAGGTCGGCGCAGTACAGGACCATGTCGACACCCGCCTGGATCGCCGCGACCGCGGCCGATCCCCCTCTGTCCAGGGGAGCGAGCGCTCCCATCTCCATATCATCGGTCGCCACCATGCCCGGGTACCCTAATTCCTCGCGAAGCAGGCCGTGGACGATTCTTGGCGAGAGGGTCGCGGGTCCCGGCGAAGATCCGCCGGTTTCCTCCGACAGTCCCGGATCGGTATAGGCGGCGTGGCAGATCATCACCGCCGCCGCTCGATCGGCGAGAAGCTTGAAGGGGAGCAGGTCCTTCCTGCGCATCTGTTCCAGCGGCCGGGAGCAGACCGGCAGCACGAGGTGGGAATCGACCCGGGTATCGCCCAGCCCGGGGAAGTGTTTCAGGCATCCGGCGACCCCTGCTCCCTGCAGGCCCGCCAGGAACCGCCCGGCCAACTCGGCGGTTCGAGAAGGCTCTTCCCCGAACGAGCGGTCGCCGATGCCGTTCGGGGCGTCCGCCGGACAGAGGTCCACCACCGGCGCAAAATCCAGGTTGAAGCCGAATCCGGCCAGGAGTTCCCCGGTCTGCCGGCCGAAAGCCTCCACCGCCTCTCCTCCCAGGCGACCCCGTTCGGCGGCGGAGACCGTCGGACCGAGGAACGGTTCCAGCCGATTCACCCTTCCCCCCTCCTGGTCGATCGCCAGCCAGGGAGAAGGCGGGAGGAGGTTCAGCAGGTCCCCGATCAACCGGCTCAACCGCTCTTCGGTCACCATGTTCCGCCCAAAAAGGATGATCCCGCCAGGGGCCAGATCGGAAAGGATCTCCCGCTCGTTCGCCGCCAGGTCCGGGCCGGCGACACCGGCCGTCAACACCCGGCCGGCTGCCTCCTTCGGTTCGGCTCGAATCACGAGGTCCTCCAAAAAGGTCAAAATAACAAGGAAATCAGGTCAGGTGCCTGGGTTTTCCCACCTGGTTGACTCTCCAGGGAACGGGTGTTACGTTTCCGTGCGTGGCGCTGGATCGGGCGCCCTTGACAACAGGAGATGAAGTCCTCATTTTATCTTTATCTCCAGGAGTTTCCGTTCATTCCGGTTTTTACGGAGCCAGACTTAATGTCCCGTAAATTTTATACCATCCTGATCCTGCCTCACGCCCGTTCGCGAATGAAGAAAATTCATATCTCGAAGAATTTCGTCTGGACGATCTCCGCCCTCCTGGCGGCGTTGCTCCTGGTCGGCGCGGCGGCGCCTCATCTCCTTCTGAAACTGGGGACACAGGATTTCACCATGGAGCGGCTCCGGTCCGAGAACCGGAGCCTCCGCGAAGAGAAGCTCGTTTTCGAATCGGAACTGGCGGAGATGACCGCGAGGATGCATGAGTATGAATCTCACGCCACCAAGCTGGCCGAAGCACTGGGGGTGGAGCGGATTCCCTCCTCGGAGCCGGCCGCCGGCGGGGCTAGGGCGCTCCGGCCGTCGATCCTGAGCCTTCAGCGGATGCTGGAAGACGATATGCAGGTGCTGAATGCCCGGGCCGACACCCTGGATCGTTCCATGAACATGATCGACGGCGCCTGGGAGGAAAGGATGCGCCTCCTGGCCGCCACCCCTGGGATCCATCCGGTGAAAGGCTTTTTCTCCCACGGTTTCGGATGGCGGATCCATCCGATCAGTCACAAAAGGGAATTCCACCAGGGGATCGACATCGTCGCCAACCGGGGCACTCCGATCCGGGCCACGGCCGATGGGGTGGTGACCCGGGCCACCCGGTACATGGGATACGGCAAGATGGTTCATATCGCCCACGGGTACGGGTTCGCCACCCGGTACGGGCATATGAGCGAGATCCTGGTGAAGCCGGGACAACGGGTGAAAAGGGGCGACATCATCGGGAAGGTCGGTTCCACCGGCCGCTCCACCGGTCCGCATCTGCACTACGAGGTTTTCCAGTCCGGCCGGCGGGTCGATCCAAGAAAATTCCTGGGTGACAAGAGTTTCTGACACCGTTCCGGCCGCGTGGTAACCTGCCTTGGATGAACTCGGATCAATCATCGGAACTGGATCCTGAGGTTCTCCAGGACCCTCTCGGTACGCCCGAACCGGCCGCCACCCGCGCTCTCACCCCCCTTTCCGGCCGGGAGTTGGCCCCTTCGGACCCGTTCCGGCGTTACCTGGCCGAGGTGCGCAGGTACCCTCCGCTCACCCGGGAGGAAGAGCAGGAACTGGCCCGCCAGTACAGGGACACAGGCGACCGGGAGGCGCTCTTCCGCTTGATCACCGCCAACCTGATGCTGGTGGTGCGGGTCGCCCAGTCCTTTCGAAGGGCGGCCCGGAATATCCTGGACCTGATCCAGGAGGGGAACATCGGCCTGATGCAGGCGGTGCAGAAGTTCGATCCTGAGATGGGAAACCGGTTGACCACCTACGCGTCCTGGTGGATCCGCGCTTACATGGTGAAGTTTCTTCTTGACAACGTGCGGCTGGTGCGGGTCGGCACCACCAACGCCCGGCGGAAGCTGCTTCACAACCTGGAAAAGGAGAAGCGCAAGCTCGAAGAATTGGGCTACGAAGTCGGGCCCAAGCTCCTCGCGGAACACTTCGGCGTTTCGGAACGAGACGTCACCGATATCCAGATGGCGCTCGGTTCTCACGATCTCATGCTGGACGCCCCGGTGGGAGAAGGGGACGGGCCGAGCCACGGCGACCTGATGGAAGGGGAAGCGGCGAACGTGGAAGAGGAGGTCGCGCGGAAGGAGCTGCAGCAACGGGTCGAAGCCGCCCTGGACAAGTTCCGGGCGGGGATGTCCGAGAGGGACCGGATGATCCTGGACCTGCGGATCCTGAGCGAGGATCCTGTGACCCTACAGGAGATCGGGAAGCGGTTCGGTACATCCCGGGAAGCGGCCCGGCAGGCGGAGGTCCGGATCAAGGATCGATTGAAAGCGTTTCTTCTCGAGGAAATGGGGGACGCAGGGAAAATCCGCTTCGAAAAATGATTTTTCCGTCTCGTTTCCTTGATTGGTCCGCCGCTTGCAGTTACTCTTTACGGTGATGGACACTGAAGAACGGTTTTCTTCCGGGAACCTGGCAGGTTAGGACCGGCCATTGGAGCGGAAATGCAGGTTTTGCTTGTAGTTGGGGCGATCGTGGTAACCATGGGGGCTGCCCTGGGAACCGCTTCGGTGATTCTTTCACTCCTGACACGGCTTGTG
Organism: uncultured Acidobacteriota bacterium; assembly: GCA_964654385.1. Classification (GTDB taxonomy): domain Bacteria; phylum Acidobacteriota; class Polarisedimenticolia; order Polarisedimenticolales; family Polarisedimenticolaceae; genus Polarisedimenticola. The sequence goes on from CAZZIV010000042.1 coordinate 14,862, forward strand.
TCAAAACTTCTATAATTAGGTAATATCTACAGGGTCCGGACAGGGTCCTGACAGGCCCGGCTCCCCCTGTCGGCGTCCTCCCCCCGATTCCGGACCGGGTGGCTGTATGCTCGAAAAGATCCTGGTTGTGGATGACGAGACCTCCTGCCGCGATTCCCTCCGGCGGCTGCTGGAAGTCTGGGGGTATAAAGTCGCCACCGCCGCTTCCGGCGAGGAAGCCCTCGAGAAGGTTCGGGAGCATCAACCGGCGGCGATCATCACCGACCTGGTCATGCCCGGAATGAGCGGCATTGAACTGGTGGAGAAGCTCCGGTACGAGTATCCGGTGCCGGTCATCGTACTCTCGGGACAGGGCACCATCGAGCACGCGGTGGAAGCCATCAAGCTGGGCGCCACCGATTTCCTCGAAAAACCGGTGGAAGCCGGCAAGCTGAAAATCCTCCTGAACAAAATGGAGGAGACCTCCGAGCTGCTGGCCGAAAACCGGCGCCTCAGGGAGGAACTGCGGGATAAAGGATCCTTCGGCCGACTCCGGGGAGCCTCCGAGCCGATGCGCTCGGTTTTTCTCCAGATCGAGAAAGTCGCCCCCAGCACCCTCTCGGTCCTGATCGTCGGGGAGAGCGGGACGGGAAAAGAGCTGGTGGCCCAAACCGTTCATGACCTGTCCCCCCGGCGGCGGAAGGATTTCGTCGCCCTCAACTGCGCGGCGATCCCGGCCACTCTCCTGGAGAGTGAAATCTTCGGTCACGAACGGGGCGCCTTCACAGGAGCGACCCAAAGGAAAATCGGCTGCTTTGAAATGGCCGACGGCGGCACCCTGTTCCTGGACGAGATCTCCGAAATGGATGAATCCCTCCAGGCGAAACTGCTGCGGGTTCTCCAGGAACAGACCTTCCGCCGGGGGGGCGGGCGGGGACTGATCCGGTCCGATGTCCGGGGAGTGGCGGCACCCCAGCGCGCACCGAAACGCGCGCGACGCGCACGTTC
>CAZZIV010000043.1:0-15714 GCA_964654385.1 uncultured Acidobacteriota bacterium
CGTGGATCGTTTGGAAAATCCGGTCGATCTCCGGTTCCGTCAGGTCCGGGTTGGGGAAGACCAGCCGGAGGGCTACCTTCCCGTCCACGCCGGCGTAATTGATGAAACACCGCCCGGATTTCCGGAGCCGTTCCCGTAGTTCCAGGTTGAACCGGTCCGGATCCCGCCCCGGTCCCGGATCATACCGGAAGCAGACGTTCAGCGACTGTAAGGGCGCCGCGGAAACCAGGTCGGGATCGGCGGCGACCCTGGCATCGGCGTAGCGGGCCAGGTCGAAGAGATGATCGACCCTCCGCTCGAAACCGGCGTCGCCCAGGTGCTTCCAGGCAAGCCAGAGCTTCAGCGCGTCGATCCGGCGGCCGCACTGAAGAGAACTCGGCCCCAGGTTGAAGCCGGCGTCCTCGTCGGCGTGAAAGAGGTACTCGGTCTCTTTCGGCTTCTCGAGGGCGCAGCTTCGTTCCAGGGCTCCTTTCCGGGAGGTGAGGAAGGCGGTGCAGATCAGCGGTACGCCCATCATTTTGTGGGCGTCCCAGGTGAACGAGTCCGACTCCTCCACCCCGTCCAGGAGCCGGCGGTGCTTCCGGCTGAGGATCACCGGACCGCCCCAGGACCCGTCCACGTGCAGCCACAGGCCGTGACGGCGGCTCACCCGGCGGAGTTCCCGGATCGGATCGAAGGAGCCGGTGACCGTGGTGCCGGCGGTGGCGGCGACGAAAAACGGGGTGGACCCTGCCTCCCGCCGGGCCTGCACCGCCGCGTCCAGTTCTCCGGGGATCATTCTCCCGTCGTCATCGGTAGGAATCTTCACCACGTTCCCGGTTCCGATGCCCAATTGCAACGCCGCCTTGGCGAACGAGTAATGGGCCTGCTCCGAGATGAACAAGACCGGGTTTTCGCCGCCCCGGTAGCCTTCGGACCGGACATGGGGGAAGGCCCGGTCCCGGGCGCACAGCATCGCCAGCAGGTTGGCGTTGCTCCCTCCGGTGCAGAAGATCCCCTCGCCTTCCCGGTACCCGAGATGCGCGTTCATTTTCCGGACCAGTTCCAGTTCCATCAAGGTGGCCAGGGGCGCCACTTCGTAGGTATACATGGAGGAATTGGCCAGGGCGCCGAAGGCGTCTCCCAGCCAGGCCGGAAGCAGGAAGCCGCCGTACAGTTGATTCAGAAAGTCCTTGTGCCCGGTTCGAACGCTGTTCCGGAGATAGTCCTCCAGGAGGGGCACCAGCCGGTCCGCCGGCACTCCGTCCTCGTCCAGGCCCAGATCGACCTGGCCTCTCAACTCCTGGGCCGGCCGGTAGACCACCACCGGAACCTCTCCTCGCCGGTTTTCGTCCAGGTAGGACTCCAGGAGTTCGAACGCCTGCTTCAGGATCTTCCCGGTTTCGCTCATGGCACACACCCTCCGGTTCCGGCTGTTCCACAGGCTTATTCTACCCCACACAAGAAAGGCGCCCCGCATCCGGCGAGGCGCCCTTCTCTGGACTCACCGGGCCACGGCCCGGCTCCATGGAACGAAGGCGGGTCAGTCCTGGTCGTGGGGGACGACCACTTCTCCAGCCGCTTCGGATTCGTTGCCGGCTTCATCGACGACCGAATAAACGATCGTGTAGACGCGGCCCGACCCTCCGCCGGCCCGTTCGGCCCGGAGTTGGAAGTCGTAATCTTCCATCCCCAGGTCGACACCTTGGATATCGTTCTCGGTGTCGCCGTCTCCCAGGCCGTTGTCCGGCTCGTTGCTGGTCACGGAAACCAGGGATACCGTCACGTCACTGCAGACGTCTTCGGCGGTCATCATGGCGTGGACATCCCACAGCATGTGATTCGGCGGCCAGAGAGCGGCAGGATCCATCGAGAGGGTCAGTGCCGGAGGCGCCGTATCCGCGATCTCCACCGTCAGTTCGTCGGTGCCGGTCTCCCCCTGGGAATCGGTCACCTCCAGGGTGATGACGTGAACCCCCAAATCCAGGGCGACCTCCAACTGCTCCCCTTCTCCCAGGAGGAGTTCGTCCGGAGTGCCGTACCCGGTGAACCAGGCGAAGCGGACGATGTCGTCGTGGGTCCCTTCGGTGGAATCCGGATCGGTGGAGCCGGACCCGTCCAGCGTCACCGGCGTCCCTTCCCGGGAAGAACACTCGGAGGAAAAATCGGCTCCCGCGTCCGCCACCGGCGGCCGGTTCGGCAGGACCAGGGTCTTCACGAGAACGGCCGTTTCCATCCGGGCTCCGTCGGTCGCCGTCACCTCGATCTCCTCCGGATCGTCTTCGGAGACGGTCAGCGTATCCGACGCCTTCCCATCCGCGTCGGTCAGGACCGGCGCGCCCTGGGATGCAAGCGTTCCGGCGGCGGCGGAGAAGGTCACCTCCAGCCCTTCCTGGGGAGCGTCGGTCTCCAGGTCTTCGGCAGTGACGGTCAGGAGAACTTCCCCGGTCGCCTTGCCCGTACCCGGGTCCACCGGCGTGTTCGGATCGGTCAGGTCGATCACCAGTTCCGCCGGGTCCAGGGTCAGCGTGAACCCGTCTTCCGCGTTGGCCGCCGATTTCCCCAGGACACCGGCGGTGCCGTCGGAACCGGCTCCTCCGCAGGAGGCCAGGAGGACGAGGGAGAGTGTCATCGCGGAGAGAGTCATCCAGAGCAGAATTCGTTTCTTCATGATTGCTTTCCTTGTTTCATGTTTTCGTGTAGGTCGAAAGAATTCCGGTGCGCCTCCGGTTTTCCCACCCCCTAATTTACCTTGGATCCGCAGGTACCGAAACAGCGCCGGCAGGGAAACGCGCGGGGAAACCGGACCGGATCTCGGCCTATTTGAACTATTCCGGGTCCTCGGCCTATCCTCTCTGGCCCAACCATCTGGAAGTGGCTAGGATGGTTGCCCCTGGAGGGACCTGTGAAGCAATACCGCAACTTCTGCATCATCGCCCATATCGACCACGGTAAATCGACCTTGGCCGACCGGCTGATCCAGCACTGCGGCGCGGTGGAGAAGCGGGAGTTCCGGGACCAGATCCTGGACTCCATGGAGATCGAGCGGGAACGGGGGATCACCATCAAGAGCAACACCGTGACCCTGGAATACCAGGCGGACAACGGAGAAGCGTACCTGCTGAACCTGATCGACACGCCGGGACACGTCGATTTCTCCCACGAAGTCCGCCGGTCCCTGATGTCCTGCGACGGGGCCCTCCTGGTGGTCGACGCCTCCCAGGGGGTCGAAGCGCAAACCGTGGCCAACCTCTACCTGGCGCTGGAATACGACCTGGAAATGCTCCCGGTGATCAACAAGATCGATCTCCCCTCGGCGGAGCCGGAACGGATCCGGGAGGAGATCGAATCGGACCTGGGGCTGGAGCCGGATGACGCCCTGCTCTGCTCGGCGAAAAAAGGGATCGGCATCGACGAGATCCTGGAGGCGATCGTGACGAGGCTTCCCGCCCCGGAAGGCGATCCGGAGGCCCCGCTGCAGGCGCTGGTCTTCGACGCGTACTACGACTCGTACCTGGGAGTCATCCTGATGATGCGCGTGAAGGAAGGGACCTTGAAAGCAGGCGACCCGGTCCGCTTCATGCACACCGGCAAGGAATATACCGTGGAAGAGGTCGGGTATTCCCAGCTCAAACGGGTCAAGAAGAAGGAACTGTCCGCCGGCAGCGTCGGATACTGCATCGCCGGCATCAAAACCGTCCGGGACATCAGTGTAGGGGATACGGTCACCACCGTGGAGCGTCCGGCGGCAGAGCCGCTCCCAGGCTACAAGGAAGCCAAGTCGGTGGTTTTCTCCTCTATTTACCCGATGTCCAGCGACGATTACGCCGAGCTGACCAAAGCCCTGGACAAGCTGGTGATCAACGACGCCGCCCTGACCTATGAGAAAGACTCTTCGGCGGCGCTCGGGTACGGTTATCGCTGCGGCTTCCTCGGCCTTCTTCACCTGGAGGTGGTGCAGGAGCGGCTGCTTCGGGAGTACGGCCTTTCCCTTCTTCTTTCGGCGCCGTCGGTCCGCTACAAGGTGACCCTGGACTCCGGCGAAACCATCGACGTGGACAACCCGAGCTATTACCCGGATCCGTCCACCATCCGGGACGCCGAAGAGCCGTACATCAAAGGTTCGATCATCATGCCGGAGCGGTACGTCGGCACCATCATGGAACTCTGCCGGGAGCGGCGCGGCGTGAACACCCAGTTCACCTACCTTTCGGTGGGCCGGGTCGAGCTGACTTCCGAACTGCCCCTGGCGGAAGTCCTGTACGATTTCTACGACCGCCTCAAGTCGTTGACCCAGGGATACGGCTCTTTCGACTATGAAATCCTGGACTACCGGCCGACCGACCTGGTGAAAGTCGATATCCTGGTGAACGGGGAAAAAGTCGACGCCCTGTCCCAACTGGTCCACAGGGAAAAGGCCCGGCCCCGGGCGTTGAATTATTGCGACCGCCTGAGCAAATCGATCCCCAAGCACCAGTTCAAGATCGCCATCCAGGGAGCGATCGGCGGAACCATCATCGCCCGGTCCAACATCTCGGCTCTTCGAAAAGACGTCACCGCCAAGTGCTACGGCGGCGACATCACCCGGAAACGGAAGCTGCTGGAGAAGCAGAAAGAAGGCAAGAAGAAGATGAAAACCGTCGGCGCCGTCCAGATCCCCCAGGAAGCTTTCGTCGCCGTTCTGAAGACCGACACCGAATCCTGACCCAACCGTCGCCGGGCCGTTCCCGGCGCCGGGGTAGTTCTTACAGATAATTATCGACGGATAAGGTCCTGTTTTGCTCTCCAGCGCGGACCTACTTTTCCATATCGATATCCACCCATTTTTCGATGAATATTCCTGCATTTCACCGTTTATCCGGTTGGATGGACCCGATTCGCTCCACGGGAAGATCGAACGCCCGAAATGAATTCTATTTCTTCTTTGGCGATTTCCCTTTTAGAGTAGGCCTGTCATCCATGCATTTCATAAGGGGACTGTCATGTCGAAACCGACCCGTCGAACGGTCTGGGAAGTGATGCAGAGCAAGGGGTACACCAGGCGAGACTTCCTTCAATACTGCACCGCCGCAGCGGCCATGGCCGGAATCACCGGTTCCGGATTGTCCGACGTGGTTCACGCCATGGAGACGAAGCCCCGCCCCCCTGTGGTCTGGTTGCATTTCCAGGAATGCACTTGCTGCAGTGAATCGTTCATCCGTTCCTCCCACCCGATCGTCGCCGACGTGGTGCTGGACTACCTGTCCCTGGATTACTCCGAGACCCTGCAGGCCGCCTCGGGGCACCAGGCGGAGAAATGCCTGTGGGACACGGTCAAGAATTTTCCGGGAGAATACATCCTCCTGGTGGAAGGCTCGGTTCCATCCGAGAAGGATGGTGTCTACTGCATGATCGGGGGCCGGACCGCCGAATCGATCCTGAAAGAGGCGGCGGCCGACGCCGCGGCGGTGATCGCCTGGGGAAGTTGCGCCTCGAACGGCTGCGTCCAGGCGGCCTCTCCGAACCCGACCGGCGCCACGCCGATCGAAGAGATCATCTCCAACCCGGTGATCAAGGTGCCCGGCTGCCCTCCGATCGCCGATGTGATGACCGGTGTGGTCACCCATGTGCTGCTCTACGGCGGCATTCCCGAACTGGACAGCCAGGGCCGTCCGAAAGAATTCTATTCCCGGCGGGTACACGACACCTGCTATCGGCGGCCCTATTACGATGCGGGCCTGTTCGTGGAGTCCTGGGACGACGAGAACGCCCGGAAAGGATACTGTCTTTATAAAATGGGCTGCCGCGGCCCGGTGACCTACAACGCCTGCGCCGTCACCAAGTGGAACGAAGGGACCAGCTACCCGATCCAGTCGGGCCACGGCTGTATCGGCTGCAGCGAGGCCGGCTTCTGGGACAACGGTCCGTTCTACCGGCACCTGGCTTCCTTCCCCGGTTTCGGAATCGAATCGACCGCCGACACCATCGGCACCGTCCTCGGGATCGGCGCCGCGGCCGGCGTCGCCGCCCACGCGGTCACCACCAACATCCGGAAACGGAAACAGATCCGGGAGACCATGGATGAATCGGTGTCTGGTCCGCGGGTGAAGAGGGACAAATCATGAAACGAATCGTCGTAGACCCGGTCACACGCATCGAGGGCCATCTCCGGATCGAGGCGGTGGTGGAAAACGGCGTCATCACCGACGCCTACAGCGCCGGCATGATGGTGCGCGGCCTGGAACTGATCCTGCGCGGGCGCGACCCCCGGGACGCCTGGGCGTTCACCCAGCGGGCCTGCGGCGTCTGCACCACCACCCACGCCCTGACCAGCGTGCGTTGCGTGGAAGACGCCCTGGGGATCATCATCCCTGAAAACGCCGAACTGATCCGGAACATCATGAACGCCACGCTCTACGTCCACGACCACGTGGTGCACTTCTATCACCTGCACGCCCTGGACTGGGTCGACGTGGTCGGCTGCCTCTCCGCCGACCCGGCGGAAACCTCCCGGATCGCCCGTTCGATCTCCCGATGGCCCAGGTCCTCGCCGAAATACTTCGCCGACGTCCAGTCCCGGATCCAACGGTTCGCGGAGAGCGGCCAGTTGGGCATCTTCGCCAACGGCTACTGGGGACACAAGCAGTTCAAGCTCCCGCCGGAGGTGAACCTCCTGGCGGTCGCCCACTACCTGGAAGCGCTCGAATGGCAGAAGGATATCGTCAAAATTCACGCCATCTTCGGAGGGAAAAACCCCCATCCGAACTACCTGGTCGGCGGGGTCCCCTGCTCCATCAACCTGAACGAAGTCAACGCCGTCAATTCGGAGCGCCTGAACCAGGTCGGAAGCCTGATCCGAAGCGGGATCGAATTCGTGGAACAGGTCTACATTCCGGATCTCCTCGCCATCGCCGGTTTCTACAAGGACTGGGGCGCCATCGGAGGAGGTCTCTCCAATTACCTGGCGTACGGTGAATTCCCGACCCAGGGGTATCACAGCCCCGAAACGTTTCATCTCCCCCGGGGAGCGATCCTGGACCGGAACCTGGAAGAGGTTCACCAGGTCAACGGCCGGGACGAAGAGGAGATCAGGGAATACATCAAGCACTCCTGGTACACCTACAAGGACGGGGATGACGCAAGCCTCCATCCATGGGAGGGGGAGACCGAACTCAACTACACCGGCCCCCAACCTCCGTTCGAGCAGCTGGACGTGGAAGGAAAGTATTCCTGGGTCAAGACCCCTCGCTGGAAGGACCACCCGATGGAGGTGGGGCCTCTCGCCCGGCTGCTGGTCGCCTACGCCTCCGGAAGAACCGACGTACAGGACGTGGTGAACGACACCCTGGGCAAGCTGGGGGTACCGGTCGCCGCCCTGTTCTCCACCCTGGGCCGCACCGCGGCCCGGGGCCTGGAAACCCTTCTCACCGCTCACTGGAACCAGGAGTACTTCGACCGGCTGGTCGCCAACATCAAATCAGGCCAGACCTCCACGTTCACCCGGGAGAAATGGGAGCCGTCCGCCTGGCCGGAGGAGGCCCAGGGCCTCGGCCTGACCGAAGCACCCCGTGGCGCCCTCGCCCATTTCGTTCGGATCCGGGACGGAAAGATCGCCAACTACCAGATGGTGGTTCCGACCACTTGGAACGCCTCCCCCCGGGACCCGATGGGAGGCAAGTCCTCCTACGAAGCGGCCCTGATCGGCACTCCCGTGGGAAACGAGGACCAACCGCTGGAAATCATACGAACGATCCATTCGTTCGATCCATGCCTGGCCTGCGCGGTCCATCTGTACGATCCGGACGGCAGGCACCTGCATCAGATCCAGGTCGGATAGGGAGGGCGAGATGGACCACGAACGGGTCGGCCGGTACCGTCGCTTGTACGTCTGGGAACTCCCGGTGCGCTTTTACCACTGGTTGAACGCCGCCGCGGTTTGCGTCCTGATCGTCACCGGCTTCCTGATCGGCAACCCGCAAACCGTATTCTCCTCCGCCGAGGCGTACCAGCAGTACTGGTTCGGGATCGTGCGGTTCACCCATTTCGTCGCGGCATTCGTGTTCTTCTTCAACTTCCTGTTCCGGATCTACTGGGGATTCGTCGGAAACCGTTTCTCCCGCTGGAACAACTTCATCCCCCTCCGCGGGGAACAGTGGAAAGAGGCGAAGGATATCCTCCGGGTGGACATCCTGCAGGCCGATCCGGCCATGCACCACAAGATCGGCCACAACGCCCTGGCCGGGTTCATCTACTTCCTGAGCTTCCTGGCGTTCGCTTTCCAGTCGATCACCGGGTTCGCGCTCTACGCCGCCAATTCCGGCGCTCTTCTCCCCCGGATGTTCACCTGGGTCGTTCCGCTCATGGGCGGCGATTTCAACGTTCGCCAATGGCACCACGCCGCCATGTGGTTTTTCGTCATTTTCGTCATCGTTCACGTCTACCTGGTCTTCTACCACGACTACGTGGAAGGAAGAGGAACCGCCTCGTCCATGATCGGCGGCTGGAAATTCGAACGGAAAGACATCCTTGAGTAAGGCCTGTGGAGGGGTTCTCATCCTGGGCGTCGGCAACACCCTCCTGGGAGACGAAGGGGTCGGCGTCCACGTGGTCCGCCACCTGGAGGGCACGGCCCTCCCCCAAGGGGTCCGGCTGCTGGACGGCGGGACCGGAGGGCTGGTTCTCCTGGGACCGATGCAGGAGGCGGAGAAGATCGTTCTGATCGACGCCACGATGGACGGGAACCCACCGGGAACCGTCCGTAAGATGCGGCCACGCTATTCCCGGGATTATCCCCCTACGCTGACCGCCCACGACATCGGACTGAAAGATCTTCTGGACGCCTTTCATCTCACGGGGACTCGTCCGCCGGACGTCACTCTGTTCGCCGTTTCCGTCCGGGAGATTCCGGATCTTTCCACCGAACTGTCGCCTGCGGTCCAGGAAGCGGTGCCGAAGATCGCCCGCCAGGTTCTGGAAGAGGTTTCCGTCCTCCCTTCGCGCCTCGGCCGGGTACCCTAGCCCGGGTCCGGCACACTTCGTCACCTCCTCGTATGCAGGCGGTTGCTCGATCGAGATCACCCTGCCTTGGTTTGATATGGTGGAGAGGCCGGGACTGTACCGAAGGCGTGAGGCGGCACGGTGGCGAAACAGCGGGAGCGAATACGTGTACGCGGCATCGTCCAGGGGGTCGGCTTCCGCCCGTTCGTCTATCGGATCGCCCTGGACTGCAACCTGACCGGTTTCGTCCTGAACGACGGGGAAGGGGTCCTGGTGGAGGTGGAAGGGACCGACCGGGACCGGGAGACGTTTCGGAGCCTTCTCGTAACCGACGCCCCTCCCCTCTCCAGGATCGTTTCCTGCGAATGGAAAGCGATCCCTTCCGCCGGGTCGGCCGACTTCCGGATCCTGGAGAGCCGTGAAGAAGACGCCGCCGACACCCTGATCTCGCCGGACGTCTCGTTGTGCGACGACTGCCGGCGGGAACTGTTCGAACGGTCCGACCGGAGGTACCGGTATCCGTTCATCAACTGCACCCACTGCGGCCCCCGGTACACCATCGTCGCGTCGATCCCTTACGATCGCCGGAACACCTCGATGAAGCGGTTCCCGATGTGCGACGGCTGTCTACGGGAATACCTGGATCCGCGGGACCGCCGCTTCCACGCCCAACCGAACGCCTGCCCGAACTGCGGCCCTTCTTTGCTCTTCATCGATCGAGACGGGAAACCACTCGCTGCCCGGGAGGCGGCCCTGGAGAAGGCGCTCGAGCAACTGGAGGAAGGACGGATCCTGGCGATCCGGGGGCTGGGCGGTTTCCACCTGGCGGCGGATCCCCGGAACGACCGGGCGATCCGGGAGCTGCGGCGGAGAAAAGGGCGGGCGGAGAAACCGTTCGCCCTGATGATGCGGGATACGGCGACGGTGCGCCGGTACGTCGAACTTCCGGAACAGGACCGGCAGGCTCTGGAGCAACGCTCCCGGCCGATCGTCCTGCTCAGGAGCCGGCCGGACCACGACCTCTCCCCCGCCGTCGCCCCGAACAACCGGAAGCTGGGAGTGATGCTGCCGTACACGCCGCTCCACGAACTGCTCCTGGCCGGCCCGATGGACGCCCTGGTGATGACCTCCGGCAACCTCTCGGAGGAACCGATCGCCACCGGCAACCAGGAAGCCGCCCGTCGCCTTCAACACCTGGCGGACGGTTTCCTCCTCCACGACCGTGAGATCCTGCAGCGCTGCGACGACTCGATCGTTCGGGTCGTGGACGGGAAGGAGCGGATGATCCGGCGGGCCCGGGGATACGCGCCCTCCCCGGTGTTCCTACCTCAAGCCGTCCACGCGCCGATCCTGGCCTGCGGCGGCGAGTTGAAGAACACGGTCGCCCTGGTCCGGGGAGACCAAGCGTTCCTGAGCCAGCACATCGGCGACCTGGACAACCCGTCCGCCCTGGCGTTCTTCGAACACACGATCGGTCACCTGGGGCGGATTCTCCGGATCCGTCCCGAGCGGCTCGCCTATGACCTCCACCCGGAATACCTCTCCACGAAGTGGGCCAGGGAACGATCCGGCCTTCCCGGCCTGGCGGTGCAGCATCATCACGCCCACCTGGCGTCGGTGATGGCGGAAAACGGCGTCACAACGCCGACCCTGGGCCTGATCCTGGACGGCACCGGCTACGGAATCGACCGGACAATCTGGGGAGGCGAAATCCTTGCAGGAGACTACACAGGGTTTCGGCGGGAGGCGTGGCTGGAGACCGTCCCGATGCCTGGAGGCAACGCGGCGATCCGGCAGCCGTGGCGGATGGCGTTCGCCTGGCTCCAGGCGGCGTTCGGCGATGAGATGCCGGAACTGCCGGCCGCCCGGTACTGGGAAGGAGGCAAGGCCGGCCTCCTGGCCCAGGCGGTCCGGCGCAGGATCAACGCGCCGGTCACCTCCAGTTGTGGACGGCTGTTCGACGCCGTCGCGTCGATCCTGGACCTGCGGCACGAAATCGATTTCGAGGCCCAGGCGGCGATCGACCTGGAGACGGCGGCGGAGGCGGGCCTGGAAAAGGGGGACGCGGTTCCGCACCTGGGCCGTCTTCCCGAACCGGCGGGGCCCGCCCGTCTCGACCCGGCGCCGGGATCGGGGGCCGGGCCGATCCCGGTTACACCGCTGATCCGGAATATCACCCGCGCCTTCCTGGACGGCGCCGACCCGGCTGTTCTGGCCGCCTGGTTCCATGCCGAACTGGCCCGGATCCTGACCCGATCGGTGATCGCGGCGGCGGAACGGACCGGTATCCGGCAGGTCGGCCTGAGCGGCGGCGTCTTCCAGAACGCGCTTCTCCTGGCCCGGTCCCGGGCCGGCCTGGAAGAGGCCGGCCTGACCGTCCTGACCCATTCGATCCTGCCCTGCGGCGACGGGGGGATATCCCTGGGGCAGGCGATGATCGCCGATGTACAATGGGGCCGCCCGGATGGATCGGAATGACGCAATCCTGCCAATCCGATCCATCCTCGAGAAGGATCCTATGTGCCTGGCCATCCCTGGAAAACTGATCGAACGGTTCGAAGTGAACGGCCTGAAAATGGGCCGGATCGATTACTCGGGAACGATCAGCCAGGCCTGCCTCGAATACGTCCCGGAAATCCGGATCGGCGAATACGCCGTGGTTCATGCCGGGTTCGCCATCAGCGTCCTGGATGAAGAAGAGGCGGAGAAGACCCTCGCACTGTGGGGCGAGATGGCGGAAGCGGCCGCCGAGGAAGGGACCGACCTGTTCGGCAAGCCGCTGCCCGATGCCGGAGACGACACAGGAGAAGGAGGGAGTTCTTGAAATACCAGGAAGAGTTCCGCAACCCGGAAGCGGCCAGGAAGATCGCCTCTGAAATCGATTCCCTGGTCACCCGCCCCTGGACGATCATGGAGATCTGCGGGGGCCAAACCCATTCGATCATGCGGAACGGCCTGGACCAGATGCTCCCGGAACAGGTCGAACTGGTCCACGGTCCCGGCTGTCCGGTCTGCGTCACTCCTCTCGAACAGATCGACAAAGCGTTGGCGATCGCCGCCCGGGAAGACGTCATCTTCACCTCCTTCGGCGACATGCTCCGGGTCCCCGGCTCGAACAAAGACCTGTTCATGGTCAAGTCCGAGGGCGGAGACGTCCGGGTGGTTTACTCCCCTCTCGATGCCGTGGAGATCGCGCGAAAAAACCGGGACAAGAAAGTCGTCTTCTTCGCCGTCGGGTTCGAAACCACCGCGCCGGCCAACGCCATGGCGGTGTCCCAGGCGTTCACCGAAGGGTTGGACAACTTCTCGGTCCTGGTCTCCCACGTCCTGGTTCCCCCGGCGATGGAGGCGCTGCTCTCCTCTCCGGACAACCGGGTGAACGGCTACCTGGCCGCCGGGCATGTTTGCACGGTCATGGGCTGGGAGGAGTACAAGCCGATCGCCGAGAAGTACAAGGTGCCGATCGTGGTCACCGGGTTCGAACCGCTGGATATCCTGGAAGGGGTGCTGCTGGTGGTCCGCCTGCTGGAGAACGGCGAGCACCTGGTCCGGAACCAGTACGCCCGGCTGGTGCGGCAGGAGGGAAATCTCCTGGCCCGGCATGTGATCTCCGACGTGTTCGAAGTCGGCGACCGGAAGTGGAGAGGGATCGGGACGATCCCGATGAGCGGCCTGCACCTGCGGGAGAAATACAAGGCGTTCGACGCGGAAGAGGTGTTCGACCTGGGCGAGATGTCGGTTTCCGAGCCTGCCGAATGCATCAGCGGGGTGATCCTGCAAGGGCTCAAGAAACCGAACGAGTGCCCGGCTTTCGGAAAGGCCTGCACGCCGAAAACCCCCCTGGGCGCGACCATGGTCTCTTCCGAAGGGGCCTGTGCCGCGTATTACGCCTATCGAGCACCGGCGGGGAACGACACTCCCGAAGAGAACTGAACCATGGACAACGCCGAATTCTCCGGATCCTGCCCCCTGCCGATCCAGCGCCACGGCACCGTCCAACTGGGCCACGGCAGCGGCGGCCGGATGATGAACGACCTGATCCAGGAAATCTTCCTTTCCACCTTCGACAACGAAACCTTGTCCCGGAGGGAAGACCAGGCGGTGCTGGAGGCCGGCGGCGCCCGGTTAGCGTTCAGCACCGATTCGTTCGTGGTCGATCCGATCGAATTCCCCGGCGGCGACATCGGGTGCCTGGCGGTCCACGGCACCGTGAACGACGTGGCGATGAGCGGCGCCAGGCCGCTGTTCCTGAGCGCCGGTTTCATCATCGAGGAAGGGTTCCCCCTGGAGGATCTGCAGCGGATCACCCGGTCGATGCAGTCGGCCGCCCGGGAAGCCGGTGTCGCCATCGTGACCGGCGACACCAAGGTGGTGAACAAGGGGCAGTGCGACAAGCTGTTCATCAACACCGCCGGCATCGGGCTCCTGGACCGGCCGTTCGAACTGGGTGCGCGACGGATCCGGGCCGGCGATCTCCTCCTGGTCAACGGGACCGTCGGTGACCACGGCATGGCGATCCTCTCCTGCCGGGAAGGGCTCTCGTTCGAAACACCGGTGGAAAGCGACTGCGCCTCCCTGCACCGGCTGATCGGATCGATCCTGGATGCCGCCGGCGAGGGTGTCCACGCCCTGCGGGATCCGACCCGGGGCGGCGTCGCCTCGGTGCTGAACGAGTTCGCCGAAATCTCCGGCCTGGGGATCCGCCTGGACGAACGAAAGGTCCCAGTCGCCCCGGCGGTACAGGGCGCCTGCGAGCTGCTCGGCCTGGATCCTCTCCACGTGGCCAACGAAGGGAAGGTCCTGGCGTTGGTCGCCCCGGAAACGGCCACGGACGTCCTCCGGGCCATGCGCGCCGATCCCCTGGGAAAGAACGCCGCCATCATCGGCGACGTCACCGAGAAAAGCCCGGGACGGGTTTCTCTCCGGACCCGGATGGGCACCTGGAGAATCCTGGACATGCTCGCCGGTGAGCAGTTGCCGAGAATCTGCTGAGATGAAGGCAAGCCGGTTCAAGGGGATCCTCTTCCGGGCCGCCGCCCTCGGCGCCGGGTTCCTGTTGCTGTTCCTGTCCCTGGAGCTGGTTTTCCTGTTCCTTCCGGTGGACGACGGCCTGGTGACCGTGCCGGTCACACGGGAGAACCCGGTGCTGCATTTCGTGCCGAACCGGGATTCCACATGGTCCCGAGGCTGGCGGTTCAACCTGGTCAACCAGGTTCACACCAACAACGAAGGGTTCGTTCACGACCATGATTACGACCCGCACGGAACTACGCCGCTCCTGGCGGTGATCGGGGACAGCTACGTGGAGGCGGCGATGGTCCCGTTCCCCGAGACCGGCGCCGGAAGGTTATGGGAAGCGGCGGCCGGGGCGGCCCGGGTCTACGCCTTCGCCTCTTCCGGCTCGCCGCTCAGTCAATACCTGGCCTACTCCGAATACGCCCGGGACCGTTTCCACCCCGACGGCCTGGTGGTGGTCGCGGTGGGGAACGACTTCGACGAGAGCCTGCTGCGCCCAGGCGCTCCCGCAGGCTTCCACTATTTCCGGCGGGATGCCGACGGCCGCCTGGACCCGAGCCTGGAACTGGTCGAATTCCGCCCCGGCCTGCTGCGACGGTTGGCCCGGCGTTCCTCCCTGGCCCGCTACTTCGTGACGAACCTGGAGCTGCCCGCTCTCCCTGCCCGGCTCCGGGCCAAGCTTACCCGGAAGGGAAACGCCTACACCGGGAATACCGCCCGGGAGGCATCGGAGGAACGGGTGGCCGCATCCCTGGACGCGATCGACGCCTTCCTGGCCCGCCTGCCGGAAGCGTCCGGCCTGCCGCCGGAAAGGATCCTCCTGGTACTGGACGGGATCCGTCCCGAACTGTACGATCCGCCGTCGCTGGAGAACGCCCGGCGGAGTTACTTCGGCGTCATGCGCCGCGCCCTTCTGTCCCGGGCCGCCGCCGCCCGGTTCCAGGTGGCGGACATGCAGCCGCTTTTCCAGGCGGACTACCGGGCCCGGGGAAAACGGTTCGAGTTTCCCGGTAACGCCCACTGGAACGCCGAGGGACACCGGGTGTTCGCCGAAGCGGTGATCGCTTCCCCGGTCTGGACCGGCCTCTTCAGCGACAAAGGCGAACAGCCGTGACCGGCCGGGCCGCCGCAGGCGCCCTGCTTCGAGGCGGAGGAAGCGGGCTCCTGGTGCGTGTCGCCGGGCTGGGCGCTGGGTTCCTGGCCCAACTGTTCCTGGCCCGGATGCTCCTGGCGGAAGAATACAGCCGGTACATCTACGTTCTCACCTGGCTGAACGTGCTCGCGCTCCTGGGGAAGATCGGCCTGGACACGGCGAGCCTCCGTTTCACCGCCGCGTACCACGGCGCCGGGGAAACCGGGAAGCTGAAAGGGTTCCTCCGGCGGTCCGCCGGCATCGGGATCCTGGCCTCCGTCGGCGTCGGCCTGCTCACCGCGGGGCTGGTGTACGCCCTCTCCGGCCGGCTGGCGCCGACCCTGGCCGGGGCGTTCCTCCTCGGCTGCCTTGCGATCCCGGTGAACAGCCTGTTGACGATTCGGAGCGCCGTTCTCCAGGGGTTCAAACGGGTCGCCCAGGCGGAGTTTCCCCAGTCGGTGGCCCGCCCGATTTTCACCGTCGCCGGGGCCTGGCTGCTGCTGATCGGAATCGGGCAGCCTCGGACCGCCGGCCGGGCGATGATCGCTTATCTCCTCGCCGGGATTCTGGCTCTCCTCCTTGTGCAGCTCCCGCTGCGCTCGGTGGAAACC
>CAZZIV010000044.1:0-15708 GCA_964654385.1 uncultured Acidobacteriota bacterium
GAGCCGAAGATGCCAGTCAGGTCGGGCACCCGCAGCGATTCGCGGCCGCAGGCGTGCCGCGAAGGGACCATTTCATATCCTATCGCCGTTTTGCGGCAGCCTGCTAACTGTTGTCATACGAATACTTAGCAGGCTTCCGGCCATGCCCCGCCCTGGGGCCGGCCGGGCGGCGCTGTTGTCTCTCCGCAGCAGTTCGTTTATAGTTTTGCCTCTTTCCGGTATTGGAAGTACGGTATTTTATTCCGTTGTATAGGTAGCCAGGGGGCGTTTCGATGAAACTGAATCAAAAACTACTGGGCGGTATCTTCCTGACCGGAATGGTCCTGACACTCGTCCTGGCCGGTTGCAGCGACACGAACGTTCTGCAAACCCCCGCCGGGACTCTCACCTTGCAGTTTCAGGTGAACAATAGCGGTAGTACGGAGTACGAACAAGGCACCTTCACGGTCTTCAGCGTCACGGTGCGGCCGCTGGAAGTCCAGGCCCAACAATCCCTGGGCGGCGCCACCATCGCCCTGCTGGCCAACGAAGTGAGGTTCATCGACCTGAACGCAAGCGAAACCTCGATCGACCCGGCAAACCTGCCCGCCGGTTCTTTTATCCTGGAGAACGTGAACTTCTTCCCGCCGGGAAAAGCTCCGATCGAGTTGCAAAACAACGATGCGGATCCGATGGCGGCGGCCTGCATCGACCGGAAGACCCTGATTCCGGGCACTACCGGTGAAAAGTCCATCGTTTCCACGGCGTTCCTCGGGCAGTCTCTGGACCGACTTACCCTGCATCCGAACACGCTCATTCAGATCCCTTCCGGCGACACCTTGAACTATTCGATCGGGATCAATTCCTCCTTGTTGATCCAGGCGTACAAGAACGCCTTCACCTGCTCGGACGTGGAAAGCACCTGCAGGATCGTGCTCGGCCCATCCGCTCCGGTTCCCTGCGTGATCGGGTTTAACGCGAACCAGTTCCTGGATGAGCTGGATTCGCTGGATTGGGTTACTTTCTGATGCATCGCTTTTCCGCCATCGTTTTGCTGGCGGTTCTCGCGCTCTTCTCCCTCGCCTGCAGCGAGATCGACGACGGAGTCACGGAAGTAGGGGTTCTGCGGCTCCACCCGGTCCATCCGGCCCAGTCCATTCCGGCGTTAGGCGAATCCGGTATCCAGCTCAGTGTCTGGAACATCGATACCGCCTTGCTGACCTTACCGGACGCCACCGCCGACCTGGCGGAAAAAGGGCCATGCGTACACTTCCAGTCCTACATCACCTTTACCGCCAGCGAAGGCGAGTGCAGCCTCGGCGCTCCTGTGGCGACGTACGATTCCCCGATCAACGGTTCGTTAAGCCTGACAACCACCATGGAAATCTCCCGGGTCAGACCGGTCGACCTGCCGGTCGGCGGCGACGTCGACGGCGATGGGGTTCTCAACGAAGAAGACAACTGCCCGCTGATCGCCAACGGTGGAGACGATCAACTGGATGTGGTCACCGACAATTTCGGAGATGAGATCGGACGCGCCTGCGCCTTCGACTCCACAGGCGGAGTGGGAGACGTCCGGAGCTGGTTCCTGGACAGCGAAATGGACGGCGTGCCGGATATCGCCGACAACTGCCCGTTCCACGACAACCCGCTGCAGGAGAATACCTCCGAACACGCTCCCGACGGGATCGGGGATGCCTGCACCGACGAGGCGACGGTCTTCCTGAACGGGCAGCCGACGATCTCCCTGGACCTGGCGCTGAACGGGATTTCCCCCGGACCGGTTCTCCAACTCCTGGTGGTGGATTTCGGATCGGACTTGTCCGGACTGATCTGTGACTGGAACGCCGGCTCCTGTGAACTGGACCCGGCTTCCGTGCGAGCCTGCCTGGCCACCAGCACCCAGGAGGCCGCCGCCGGCTGTCCTTGAAGTTCAGCTCTTTCGCGTCGCCCGCTTGCGGCGCTGGCGGGAGGCGATCGCCTTCTCCAGTTGCTGGTCGATGCTTTTCGCCAGAACGGACGGCTCCACCGGCTTGGCGAAACACTCAATCGCGCCGCACTCCTTGATTTTCGCCTCGGTCTCCGGAGTGTGATAGCCGGTCATGGCGATCACAATGGTGGTGGAGGATTCCGGATCGGCCTTGATGGTGCGGCAGACCTGGAACCCGTCCATTCCGGGCATCCTCAGGTCCAGCAACACCACATCCGGCTTGAACGTGGCGACCAACCGGCCGGCTTCGAAACCGTCGGAGGCGGTCATCACCTCGTACGGCTTCTCCCGGGTGCTGATATGTTCGGCCAGCACGTCCCGTATCGTGGCGTCATCGTCCACCACCAGCACTTTCGCCCGGCCGGAGCCTGCGTTCAGCTGGGGATCCAGTGGAATCCCGTTTTCCTTCATGAATTTGACCAGATCTTCCCGACGGATCCTGCGATGCCCCCCGGGAGTGCGGAAAGCGGGAAGCCGCCCGGCATTGACCCAGTTGATGATCGAGAGAGGGGAAACGTGGCATAGCTTCGCGGCCTCGAAGGTTGTGAACACTGCTTTTTCGTTCATATCGCTGCCTTAACTTATTTAAGCTAATTAAATATGAAGGAACAATATCCCCAAAACCCGGAAAAATGTCAAGGCTTTATTCCGGCTAGGATCGAATTCGGTCCAACTGCCGGGAAATCCGGTCGATCCCGGTTCAGGATTTCACCCGAACGGTCTGGATGATTCTCCGCAACGCGCTCCGCACCACCCGGGTTTCAGGGTGGCGGACGATCAAATAACCGTCTCCTTCGTAGCTGGAGGAATGGGGCCTGCCGATCACCGGCAGGCGGGCCTCCACCACCAGGTCTCCCAGCTCCTCCCGCACCCGGTCCAATCCGCGCACCGCCCGGACCGGGCCATCTCCCTGACCGCGCAGGTAGGCCGCTCCAGCCGAGTACCGGGTGCGGGGAGGATCGAACCGGTCGAACACCATCAGCCGGGCCCAGGCCCGGTACAGGTCGAAATCGTGGGCATAAGAGATCAGGGTTGTGAACTGGGCGCCCGGCGGCCGCGCCCCCACCTCGGAAACCGCGAGGCCTCCGTCCGGGCGCCGGAACCACTCCATGTGGCTCAGGCCGGTTCCGATCCCCAGGGCGTCCAGCGCGGACGCCGCCGCCTTCCGGATGTCGTCGTAACAGGGATCGCCGGTTTCCCGTGGGATCAGCACGCACCACTGGATCCAGCAATTCTCCAGAACCTGCAGCGGGGGAGGATCATAGCGGCTCAAGGAATGCCAGACCGGGCGGCCGTGGATCGAAACGGCGTCGAAGGAATGTTCCTCTCCCTTCACGAACTCCTCGATCAGAACCGGTTTGCCGGCGCCCCTTCCTTCCGGATCGATCCAGCCGGGAAGATCGGCAGGGCGATCCACACGGAAGGTATCTTTCCCGCCTGCGCCGTCCACCGGTTTGAGAATCACCGGGTATCCGACTTCCTGGAGAAACGTGTCGATCTCCTCCCGCGACCGGGCCAGGAGATGCCGGGCGCAGGGAACTCCCGCGTTCCGGAGCGTTTCCTTCATGAGTGCCTTGTCCCGGAACCGGTTCGCCGCGTCCGGCCTCATCCCTTCGATATCCATCGCCTCCCGGACCTGGGCGAGGGGGACCTGCAGTTGTTCCAGGGCGCCCAGCAACCGATCCACCGGTCCGAGCCTTCCGGCGATCCTGCGGACCGCGCCGGCGATCTTCTCCGGGTCCAGGGCGTCCTCCAGGATCTCGTGGGCGGCCAGATGTTTCCGGATCGAGCCCGGAAGCCTGTCCACAGGATCCTGGCTGATCAGGCCGAACCGGGTGCCGGGGAGTTCGGCGGTCGCGCGGACGAACCGCAGGGTGGTCTCCAGGAAGAACGGCGCCACGAAGATTACGACCCGCATATCCTGTCCTCTCCGGCCTGGGAAACACACCGAATCCGGCCTCATGGTATCAACTCGCTCCCTTTCCTCAACATTGTTTCCTCCGTCCCGGGCTCCCCGGTATATCATTCCAGGACGATCAAGGAGCGTTCACCCATGCATATTCTGTTCGTGGAACCGTCCTTCCCTCCGAACCAGAAGGAGTTCGTACGGGCGCTGGCCTCCATCGGAGCCGGAATCACGGGGATCGGGGAACAACCCGCCGAACATCTCGACGACCAGGTGAAAGGCTGGCTGTCCGGTTACGAGCAGGTCGGCTCGGTCTGCAACACCGGGGAACTTCTCGATGCCGTTCGCCGGGTCCAGAGCCGGGGCTGGGTGGACCGTCTGGAAGCGACCGTCGAATCCCACATTCAGCCGGCGGCGCAGGTGCGGGAGGCGACCGGGATTCCGGGAACTTCGCCCCGAACCGCCTTCCTCTGCCGGGACAAGCCGGCCATGAAAGAAACGCTCCGCAAGGCCGGAATCCCCTGCGCCGCCTCCACCGGAACATCCTCCGCCGAAGAGGTCCGGGAGTTCGCCCGGGAGCACGGGTTCCCCCTGGTGCTCAAGCCCCGGGACGCCGCCGGCGCCGCCGGGACCTGGAGGGCGGACGATGAAGCCGGTCTGGAAACCGTTCTCAGGGAATCGGGTGCCGACCGGGGCGCCCCGGTCGCCGTGGAGGAATTTATCGAAGGCCATGAAGGGTTCTACGACACCTTGACCGTGCAGGGAGAGGTCCGGTTCGATTTCATCTCCCATTACTACCCGAACGTCCTGGAGGCGATGCGGACACGGTGGATCTCCCCCCAGATCGTTACCACGAACCGGATGGACGCCCCCGATTACCGGGAAGTCCGGGAGATGGGAGCCAGGGTGATCCGGGAACTGGGCATCAAGACTTCCGCCACCCACATGGAATGGTTCTTCGGCCCCAAGGGGCTGAAGTTTTCAGAGATCGGCGCCCGCCCTCCCGGCGTCGGCACCTGGGACCTCTACAACGCCGCCAACGATTTCGATCTTTACCGGGAGTGGGCCCTGGCGGTAACTTGGGAGAGGACCGCCGGCGCCCCCAGCCGCAGGTACGCCGCAGGGCTCCTGGCGCTCCGGCCTTCCTGCGACGGCCGAATCACCGGGACTTCCGGCGTGGATTCGATGTTCGAATCCTACGGAGAGCACATCATCCGGTCCCACTTCCCGCTGGAGGGAACGCCGACCCAGCCTGTGGAGGCCGGATACATGGCCAACGCGTGGCTCCAGGCGCGCCACCCCGACTACGACCGGCTGCGGGAAATCCTGGACGATATCGGCCGGTCGGTAAAGGTGTACGCGCGATGAACAGATTCCGTCCCCGGCCTGTTTCCGGTTCCGCCGTTGCTCTCTGCCGCCTCCTGGCCCCCGGCCTGTTGCTGGGAGGCCTGCTCACCACTCCCCTCTCCGCGTCTTCCCTGCCCTGGCCGGTAAGCCGGGAAGATCTCGCCCGGGTCACCGCCATCGACAGCGCGGAAGACGGCCGGACGGCCTGGGCCTACCCTGGAGAGAAACCGGGTGATTCCCGGCTGGTGGTGCAGGAGGCGGAGGGTTCCGAACGCCGCATGACCACGGTCCATGGAGCGATCCGGGCGCTGCTCTTCCTCCCCGGCGGCGATGAAATCCTGGCGGTGGTCCACAGAGAGTTCAAGAGGCGTCCCTCGACCACCCAGTTGCAGGTCTTTCCGCTCTCCACGTTGAAGCCCAGCCGTCTCTCCGTTCTGCCGGACTCGGCGCGAGGCATCCAACTCTGGAAGGGATCCGACCAGGTGCTGGTGGCATGCAGCGAAGAACTCCGTTCCTTCCTCCTCCCCGATTTTCGCAGTGGACCGCTGTACCCGCTGCCCGGCGGTAATCACTCCCTCGTACAGGTCGGCGAGCGGCCGTTCTTCCTGGTGAGCCGGCGGGACGACCTGGTTCTGGTGAATCTCCACGACTCCCACGGCAGGAAAGACATCCCGATCCGCGAAAAGATGGCCGCGCGATCGCCGCTTCGAGTCATGACCCTGTCCGCCGATCTGCGGCGGCTCGCCGGACTGACCCTTGAAGGAGAACCGGTGGATCTCCCTGTGGACCGGCTGGAGTTGGAGACGGAGGTCGCGGCCGCCCCCGAGCCGGTACGGGAGCCGGTTCCTGAAACCGAACCGGTCCCGCAACCCGAGCCTGCTTCCGCTCCCGCCGCCCAGCCGGAGGGAAAACAGGGGCCGATTTCCAAAACCGAACCGGTCCCGCAACCCGAGCCTGCTTCCGCCCCCGCCGCCCAGCCGGAGGGAAAGCAGGGGCCGATTTCCAAGCCCGAAACGGTTCCCGAGCAGGAAGCCAAGACCGCAGAACCGTCTGAACCCGCCCAGGAAACTAAACCTGTTCCAGGACAGGTACCGATCCGCGAGCCGGTTCCGGTGTCCGAATCGGTTCCCGAACCGCCGCCGGTCCTGGAGCCAGACCCGGTTCCAGAACCTGCATCGGTTTCCGGACCCAGGAAGGCTCCCGAACCGGAGCCCGCATCGGAAACGGAACCTGCCCCTGCCCAGGAAACGGAATCCGACCCGACGCCCCAGGCCGGTAAGGGCCGTTACCAGGTCCAGGGAGCCCTGACCGGTCCCGCGGCGCAGGATGTAAAGGCGGTGGTTCTCCTGGGGCCGGACAGCATCCTCAAGGAGGCGGCCCGTGTCGAGCCGGACGGTTCCGGCCGATGGAAGGTTCGTTCACTCCCGCCGGGCAGGTACCGGGTGGTTCTGGACGGGGGAAGCGCCCATGTGGTCCTCTCCACCCCCGGTTTCCAGACGATCCTCATCCAGGGGGACCGGCCGGTGAAGACCACCCCGTTCCAGGTACGGAAAGTCCGGTAGGGCCCGAATTCGCTGGCTTCCCGGCCCCCGCGCCCAACCTGGGGGAACGCCGGAACCCACGGCCCGCTCTCCGGCGCCCGGAGAGGGTAGGGCGGCGGCTCTCCATCGAGAGTAGAATCCCGATTCACCGATCCTTCCAGGAGCATCCCGATGACCGGCAACGAGTTCACGTTCACGCAGCGGCAACCGTCCGTCCTCCGGATGGCGATGCCGCTGGTGATCTCGTTCTGGATGCGAGCCGCCTTCACCCTGGTGGATACGATCTTCGCCGCGACGATCGGCGACGCAGCGGTGGCTGCCATCGGTCTCACCGTCCCGTTCGAATTCCTGCTGATCGCTCTCTGGGTCGGGATCTCCACCGGTCTGACCTCCAACCTCTCCAAGTCGGTCGGCGGCGGCGAGAACCGGCGGATCGAGCAATATCTTCACTCCGTTCTGAGAATCGTCCAGACCATCTCGCCCGGATTCGCCGTGGCCGGAATCGGCATCTGGTTCCTGGCCCCCCGGATGGGCCTGGACGCGGACGTGACCCGGCAGTTCCAGATCTACGGCACCACCATGCTTTGCGGCGCCTCCCTGACCTCGTTCTGGTCGATCCTTCCCGACTCGATGGTGAAGGCCCACCAGGACACCAAGACCACCATGTGGGCAGGCATCATATCCAACGTTCTGAACCTGCTGATGAACTGCGTCTTCCTTTTCGTCTTCCACTGGGGGATCTTCGGCATCGCGCTATCGACCGTTCTGGGGCGGCTGGGCGGCCTGGTTTTCGCCACGGCAAGAGCCCGCGGACACGAAACCCGCCGCAAAGCTCGACAGACCGAGACCGACTGTACACCCGACCCCCACCCTTACCGGACGATCTTCAGCCTGGCGATCCCTTCCGCACTCACGTTTACCCTCATGGCCTCGGAAACAGGCTTGGTGAATTTCCTACTGTCCAGGATGGAAAACGCAACCGCTCTGCTTGCCGCCTATTCCATCTTTTACCGGGTCGCGCTGTTCATGCTGAATCCGGTGATCGCCATCGGCGTCGCGCTGCTTCCCTACACCGCCCTCCGTTACGGAATGCGGAACTTCGCCGGGATCCGGAAAGGGATCCGGGAGGCGGCCCTCAGCATGGCCGTCTACTCGATCCTGATCGTCGCCCCGGTGATGTTCGCCACCTCTGGATGGATCGCCCGGTCCCTGACCGAATCGGCGGTCAGCGCCGATCTCACCGACGTCACCTTGAAGCTGGTGCCGCTGAGCTGCCTGCTTGGAGCGCCGTTCCTGTTCTGTCGCCCGGTGTTCGAGGGGATGCAGAAAGGGCGCCCAGGGTTGATCGCCGCCCTGATCCGCTACCTGGGGCTGACCTTCCCTTTGGCCTGGGGAGGGATCCAGGCGGCACGGTACATCGGGATCCATCCGATGTACGGGATCATCGGCGGCCTGATGTTCGCCTCGCTGCTCTCTTCCGGACTGCTCCTGGGGTGGCTGATGAAGACGTTGAAACACGAGGAGACGATGGCGGCAGAAGGCCGGTCCCTTTCATGAACCGTTCCCCATCCCTGTGTTTTTCATCGAAGCTCGGGGGCTGGTGAATCCTTCCGCTCCGGGGATGTTCGTCAGGCTTTCTCCGGCTCCCCGTCCTCTCCCGGCTTCCGAAGCACCGAAAGATACTCCCGGTAAGCGCTGCGCAGGGCGGTGTAGTCCTTCCGATCCAGCTTCAGCTCATCGGCGATCTGCAACAGCTCCCGTCCTTCCAGGGCGCTAATGCTCTGGTCCGCCGCCGAGACGGCGAACAGGCAGTCCAGAAGGGCCAACCGTTGTTCTTTCGTGGCGAGATCCCGGAACTCCCGGGTCACCAGGTAGTCCTCGCTGGCCCCGAACAGTTCTTCCTGCCGCTGCGCCAGTTCCACCACCAGGGCGGCCTGCTCCTGGGGGATCCCGCTCTTTTCCTGCACCAGCCTCCGCATGGTGGAGACCTCTTCAGGATCAATCACCCGGTCGGCGTTGGCCACACGGCCCAGGATGTACGCGAAGGCGGCAATGTACCGGGCCTGCTCCGGCGGAAGGTTCTCGAGAGCCGAGGCGATCTTCCGGATCACGGCTCCGTCTCCGGCGCCGGACCCTTTGCCTCCGGCGCCGCCGCCGAACCCCAGCAAATCCAAAATCGACATCGGGCTCCTTTCCTTTCAGGACCGCAATCCTTCTCATCGCCTGCGTGAATCGTCCGCCTGCGCCGGGCGTCTCCCTCCGGCTCCTCTCACGACAGCCTGGAGGCCAGCTTTTCCATCCCCCGTAGAACTTTGTCGGGAGGGTCCCCGGTGAAACAGACTCGAAAATGGGTCGGGTACGGGCCGAAGGCGGAACCGGGCGCCACGGCGATCCCCTGCCGGGCCAGGTCGATCATCAACGCCTGCAGGTCGCACCTGTCCCGTTCCAGGGTCCGCCGGGCATCGACGAACAGGAAGGTGCTTCCCTCGGGCCGTTCCACGCCCAGCATTTCCGCCGCCCGGTACCCGGTCTCCCGGTACTGTTCCCGAGCCGCCGCCGCCCACCGGTCGCCGGGCCCTTTCAGCGCTTCCAGCCCCGCCAATTGGGAGGCGGTCGGCGCGTTGTACCAAGTGTGGGTCGTGAATTTCACCATCTTCCCGATCACCTCGGGAGGACCGGCCACGTAACCGCACCGATTGCCGGCCATGCCGAACGCCTTGGAAAAGGAGTGGACGGAGAGCGTCCGCTCCGGCGCGTATGGGCGCAAGTACGTATGGGTTCCGGCATAGACATAGTCTTCGTACACCTCGTCGGAGATCAGCCAGAGATCGTTCTCCGTGGCCGATCGGGCCAGGGCGGAAAGAACCTCCGCCGGGATCAACCGGCCGGTCGGGTTGTTCGGCGTGCTGACGTACAGCGCCACGGTGCGGGAAGTAACCGCTTGCTCCACCGCCTGCGCCGCCTGGTCGGGACCTTCCACCGTGCCAATGAACGGAACCGGCACCGGCGTTCCCCTGTTCACCCGGACCACCCCGTCCACCAGGGGCCAGTAGGGCGCCAGGACCAGGACCTCGTCGCCTGGGGAGAGGATCGTGCCGCATATCGACGCCAAGCCGCCGGTGGCGCCGGCGGTGATCACCACCTCAGAACCGTCGGTAGGAAGGCCGCTCCTGGAAGTGACCCGCTCGGCCACTGCGGAAACCAGTTCCGGAACCCCCCGGGTCCGGGTATACCGGTGCATGCCGGGATGATCCTCCACCGTCAGATCCTGCATCCGGCACCGTTCGGCAGGCTCCATCCAGGTGTCGCCTACCTGGAAACGGAACAACTCGCCCTGGTATTCGGCCAGCACCTCGGCCACCGAGGAAAAAACCGATCCGTGGACCTGGTCGATGGAGGCGGTGGTGTGAGGATGACGAGGCATGCCGGTTATTCTACACCGCTTGAGAGTCGGCGCTCTCCGCCATCGACCTCCAGAAAAATCGGGTTGGAAAGAAGACGGTTCAGCCGGCCGGCGGAAGCCTGCATCCGGACGTAATGGGGACCGGCCTGGGCGTCCAGGTGGAACCGCCGCCGGAACGGAAGTTCCAGCTCGCCGGAAAACACGACGGCGCCGTCCAGGATCAGCTCCACCTGGAACGGTCTCGGCGACGCCGGGGCCTCGTTCTCCCAGGACATCGCCAGGTCGACCTGGATCCTCCCGCCGGAATCGGCCTCGGCCTGGAACCGGTCCAGCAGGAAAGTTTCCTCCTCCCCCTGGAAGGTCGCATACCCGGCGCCGGTACGAAGAGCGTGCAGCACACCGGCAGCGTCCCGGGTCTTCAGGTACAGCACCGTCCTGCCGCCGGTCAGGCTGTCCCATCGGTCGCCTCCGTCCTTTTTCGCTTTCTTCCCGTGATAATCGATCCCGGTCACCACCGATGGGGGAAGCTCCCGTTCGCCGGCCAGGACTTCCTGGAGCGCCTGGTCCCACTCCCGGCCGGGAAGGGTCGCGGTGATTTCGTCGCCGTAGAGTCCCTCGAACCCTTGGTAGTTCCGGGTCGCGATCAGGTCTTCCGGATGGGGCCGGCTGATCATCACCGCACGGCCGGTCTTCACCTCTTTGTACCGGGCCTCGGGATAGCACCAGAAGACCAGGCCGCCGTGATCCTGTACATAATCGATCAGCCGCTGATCGGCCGTTCGCCGTTCGCCTGGATCGGTCGAATGAGGGTCGCCCAGGGTTCCGTAGGGCCAGTGATTCCAGGCGAGGATCATCCCGGCGGCCAGGAGAAGCCAGGCCGGCCAGGTCTGCCTGGAACGGTTGCGGAGCGTCCGCAGGAGGACCGCTCCCGCCGACAACAGCACCAGGGGAAGGAGAGCACGGGAGAAGCGGAACCGTGTGTTGGACCAGGTTTCGTTGCCGATCACCGGCAGGTTCCGGAGGGCGTCCTCCGCGAGGCCGACCACGAACAGGTGCTGGTCGAAGTCGCGCAGTTCCAGGCGGCCCCAGGGCCGGCCGGACCAGCGATAGTAGGGGGCGACTTCCGCACCGGGCAGGATCATCAGGTTCGGATAGGTCTCCGACGCCTTTCGGACCGCCGCCAGGTACCGGTCGACGCCGTGATCCAGCACGCCGGGCCGGACGATCCGGTTCAGGCCTGGAATCCCCAGCCGGTCCAGGGGCGGAACGCCGTAGTTCACGGTCGTCAGGAAGGAATCGGTGAGAACCAGCACCTGCACCCCTTCCTGCGCCGCCATCCGGGCCAGATCCAGGATGTCGTGCTCGCCGTTGCTGAAGGTGGAATGGACATGGATCGCCGCCGGAACAGGGGTGCCGCTTCCTGGAGGGATCCCCGCGGCAACATCGGCGTTGGCGCGCGCTGCCGTTCCCGCCGCCGCCGGGGTCAAAACCACCACCAGGGCCGGAACCACAGCCAGGATCGCGTTTCGTACCTGCATCGATCCTTTTCCTCCAGGCCCGGCAACGCTTTTCCATCGGCCGACCTGCGATTTCAGAAGCACTTTCATGCATAATGGGGCTTATGCGCAAGAGAATCCTGATCCTCCACACCGGCGGCACCCTGGGGATGAAGCCGAGGGAACCGGACCAGGTGCTGGCGCCGGACCAGATCGGAACCACCATCCTGGAGTTCGTCCCGGAACTTTCCAAGTTCGCCGAAATCGAAACACGGGTCCTGTTCAACATCGATTCTTCCGATATCACCCCGGAACATTGGAAGACCCTGGCCCGGGAAATCGCCGGCGCGGTCAACGATTTCGACGGCATCGTCATCCCCCACGGGACCGACGCCATGGCGTACACCGGCGCCGCTCTTTCCTACCAGCTCCGGAACCTCCCCTGCCCGGTGATCCTGACCGGATCTCAACTCCCGCTGGCCGACGCCCGGACCGACGCCCCGGCCAACCTGGTCGGCGCCGTCGACCTGGCCTGCCATCCGATCCCGGAAGTGGCGATCTATTTCCACAACCTGCTGATGCGCGGGAACCGGGTCACGAAGACCAGTACGTTTGCCTACGGCGCCTTCAAGTCCCCGAATTTCCTCCCGCTGGCGGAAGTGGGGACCAGCATCCAGTCGTACAACACCCCCCTCCGCAACGACGGCCCTTTTCGTGTGGAAGGCGATTTCGACTCCCGGGTCGCCGTGCTCCGGCTGGCGCCCGGTCCATCCCCCGACCTTCTCCTCCGTCTGGGGGAAGCCGGCCCCCGGGCGATCCTCCTGGTGGCGTTCGGCAGCGGGAATATCCCGGCGGAGACCGACGGAACGGCCCGGGCGATCGAACTCCTCACCCGGAAGGGGATCCTGGTGGCGATCGGCAGCCAGTCGCCCAACGGCCGGGTCGACCTGAACCTGTACGCCGGCGGCCGCCGGGCCCAGGACGCCGGGGCGATCGGGATCGACGACATGACCCTGGAGGCGGCCGCGGTGAAGCTGATGTACCTGTTCGGAACCCTGGATTCCACCGAGGAAGTCCGGAAAGCGATGCCGGTGCCGATCGCAGGAGAACTCTCCCCGCCCCATCCTCGAAGCACCCCGTTTCGCTCCTGAGAATTCAATCGCCCATTCCCGTCCATTTTATCCAGTCACCCCTCCCGCGAACGCTTCGCCTGTGCGCTACGTTGACCTTCGAGGCTGAAAAAATCGCGGCCGCCGCGGGAGAAATCAACCATGAACGAACAGGTCCTTCTGGGCGATGAAGCAGTCGCGCTGGGCGCGATCCACGCCGGCCTCTCTGCTTCGTACGCCTATCCAGGCACACCCTCCACCGAGATCACCGAGTTCCTCCTCCGCTACACCGAAACCCACGGTGGCCCCCACGCCGCCTGGTCCGCCAACGAAAAGACCGCCTTCGAAGAGGCGCTGGGAGTCTCCCTGGTCGGCCGGCGGGCGATGGTTTCCATGAAGCATGTCGGCATGAACGTGGCCGCCGATCCGATGATGAACTCGGCCCTCCTGGCGATCGAAGGGGGGCTGGTGATCGCCGTGGCCGACGATCCGGGCATGCACAGCTCGCAGAACGAGCAGGACAGCCGGTTCTATGCCGATTTCGCCCGGCTCCCCTGCCTGGAGCCTTCCAACCAGCAACAGGCGTACGACATGACCCGGGAGGCGTTCGAGCTGTCCGAATGGTACGGCACGCCGGTCATCCTGCGGCTGGTCACCCGGCTGGCTCACAGCCGGGCGGTGGTTCGGCTTCAGGACCCGGAACCGGAACGCCCCCTCCACAAATCGACCAACCGCGCCGGCTGGATCCTGCTTCCGTCCAACGCCAGGAAACAGTGGCAGTCGCTCCTCTGCCGGGAGCACCTGTTGCAGGAGCGGAGCGAGAACAGCCTGATCAACCGGCTCGACCTGAACCAGGAAAACCAGACCCTGGGCGTCATCACCACCGGCATCGCTCGAAACTATTACTTCGAAAACCTGGACGACATGAAAGGGCGCCCCTCGACCCTGCACATCGGCATGTACCCCGCCCCGGTGGAGAAGATCCGGAAGCTGGCCAACCATGTGAAGAATCTCCTGATCCTGGAGGAAGGGTACCCGTACCTGGAACGGCAGATCCGGGGGATCCTCCCCAGGTCCGAAGGGAGCCCGGTGATCCGCGGCAAAATGGACGGCACGGTCCCTCCCACCGGCGAACTGGATCCGGACAACGTGCGCCAGGCTCTCGGGCTGGCGCCTCCGGAAGGGCTGAAGGCGGACGGACTGCCGGTCGCCCACCGCCCGCCGCAGCTCTGCAGCGGATGCCCCCACTGCGACAGTTACCACGCCATCGCCAAGGCGGTGGAAGGGCTGGAGCATACGCTGGTCACCGCCGATATCGGCTGCTACACCCTGGGAGCCCTGCCGCCGTTCTCCACCATCGAGTCCTGCGTCTGCATGGGAGCGTCGGTGGGGATGGCCAAGGGCGCCTCCGACGCAGGCCACAAACCGTCGGTCGCAGTGATCGGCGACAGCACCTTCCTCCATTCGGGGATCACGCCGCTGATCGACGCCGTCGCCTCCAACACCGACATGACCTTGATGATCCTGGACAACGAGGCGACCGCCATGACCGGCGGGCAGAATCCGCTGGTTCCCGGTTCCCGCCTGGAGAAGATCGTCCTGGGAGTCGGCGTGGACCCGGCCCATTTCCATGTCCTCTCCGCTCACCCGAAGAAGGTCGATGCACTGGCCCAGGCGCTTCGTTCCGAATTCGAATACCAAGGTCTGTCGGTGGTAATCGCCGTCAGGAAATGCATCGAAACGGCCAAGAGGGAAAAAGCGACCGCCGCCGTGGCGGCGAAGAATCGATGAGGTGACGGCATGAAATGCGACATCATTCTGGCCGGGGTCGGAGGACAGGGCGTTCTGTCGATCTCCGCCATCATCGCCGCCGCCGCGTTGGAGGAGGGGCTGTTCGTCAAGCAGTCGGAAGTCCACGGCATGTCCCAGCGAGGCGGGGCGGTGCAGGCCCATCTCCGGATCTCCGACGCACGGATCGGCAGCGACCTGATCCCTAGAGGCCGCGCGACCATGATCCTGAGCATGGAGCCGATGGAGAGCCTCCGCTACGCGGACTTTCTGGCCGCCGACGGAACGATTGTCACCTCCACCCAGCCGGTGTTGAATATCGAGGACTACCCGGACATGGAGGAACTGCTCGGCACGATCCGCCGGCTGCCCCATTCGATCCTGGTGGACGCCGAACGCCTGGCGAAGCAGGCCGGCTCGGCCCGCTCCACCAACATGGTCATGGTCGGCGCCGCCGCCCACCTTCTGCCGGTCCACGCCGAAGCGATCGAACGGTTCATCCTCCACCGGTTCGAAAAAAAAGGGGAAAAGGTGGTGGAAACGAACCGGAAGGCGTTCCGGGCCGGGATGGAGGCCGCCCTATGCGAGCCGACCCGATCGACCTGACCGGGAAAGCGGCCGGCCGGGAACCACGGGCCGTTCTCCTGGAAACCGAAGGGATCGCCCTGCTGACACAGCTCGGTATCCCGGTTCCCGCTCATTTCTTCCTGCCGCTGGATGATCCGCTGGATCCGTCCGCCCTCTCAACCCTTTCCACCACGGAAGTTGTGGTGAAGGTCGTCTCCCCCCGAATCCTGCACAAGAGCGACGTCGGCGGCGTCCGGATCGTTCCTCGTTCCGCCGAATCGGTCGAGGCGGCGATCGGGGAGATGAAAGCCCGCTTGGCCGGCCAGGACCTCCAAGGCTTCCTGGTCCTCGAGAAGATCGAATACGACCGTTCACCCGGCGGCGAACTGCTGGTCGGCCTGCGCTGGACCGACGATTTCGGGCCGGTCCTGACCCTGGGATTCGGCGGCGTCCATACCGAGTACCTCAACCGGCGGATGGAAGGCGGGGTCGGCATCGTATCGGCCGCGCAGATCGGCGAAGAAGCAGTTTCCGCTCTCCTGTCCCGGTCGGCGGTCACGCCGATGATCGACGGAACCCTGC
>CAZZIV010000045.1:0-15690 GCA_964654385.1 uncultured Acidobacteriota bacterium
GGACGCCCGCGTGCGGTGGCCGGGGGCGCGCATCCCGCGCCGGTCGCTGCCCCGGCCAGTGGGCCCCGCAGGATCGGGCCAGCCAGAACCGGCGGGAGGCCCTCCTCAGCCGGTTCGCCTGGAGGCTCGACCCGGGTCCGCGCGGACACGGTGTAGGACGGGACAGGGCGGCGGGGCCGGAACACGTTGTCGCATGCCGCGCAACGGCACCGTTCGGCTCCCTCCGGCCCTTCGTACCTCGTGCTGCAGGACGGGCATGCAATAATCACGTTTCGGTTCTCCCACCTTCGCCCTGGAGTGGATCTTCTGAACCAAAATCCCGGGCGAATATGGATCCTGGCCTCCAGGACCCGCTGAAAACGTAATTCCACATATTTCCGGCGTCAAGGACGACTTTATCGGTCTGGAATTCGGCACCTTCCTGTGTCAGGATGACCGTTCCCCGATCCAGCGAGGTGCATCATGGATGTGAAGAATCGAACCGTGCTCGTTCTTGGAGGCGCCGGATTGGTCGGAACGGCCGTTTGCCGGGAACTCCTCTCCCTGCAGCCGAAGACCTTGATCGTCAGCTCTCTGCTCCAGGAAGAGACCGAGACGGCCCTGGCGCTGCTGAAGAAGGAATTCCCGGAGTCCGTCACCGAATTCGTCGGAATTCATGGAAATCTTTTCGTCCGAACCGGGCTCAAGGACGCCGACCGGAACGAGATCCTGGAAAACCGGGAGCACCGTCGTGCGATCATCTCCGACACCATTCATCCTCTCGACGATGCGATCCTGCAGCGTTCTTTCCTGTACCAGGTTCTGAAAGAACATCGGCCCGATCTGGTGGTGGACTGCGTGAACACCGCCACCGCCCTCGCCTACCAGGACATCTACCGGTCCGCGGCCGAGGTGATGGACCACCTGGACAAGGAGCATGGAATCGAAACCTTCCGAGGGGTCCTGGAACGGCATCTCTGCACCCTGTATACGCCTCAATTGATCCGGCATATCCAGATCCTTTACGAGGGTCTGCTGCAGGCAGGCACCTCCGCCTATATCAAAATCGGAACGTCCGGAACCGGGGGGATGGGGCTGAATATCCCTTACACGCACAGCGAAGAGAAACCTTCCCGGATACTACTGAGCAAATCGGCCATGGCCGGAGCCCATACGCTTCTCCTCTTCCTCATGGCGCGCACCCCGGAGGGTCCTGTGGTCAAGGAGATCAAGCCGGCCGCCGCCATCGCTTGGAAAGGGATCCATTACGGAGAGATCCAGAAAAGGGGGAAACCGATCCCGCTGTACGACTGCCCGTTCGAATCCGCGGTGGTCTTGTCGGAGGAGCCGGACCTGGGCGACTCGCGGGAGTATCCGGCGGTTCATCACGGCGATTCGAACACGCTTCAGTCGGCCTACATCGACACCGGAGAGAACGGAATCTTCAGCCGGGCGGAATTCGAGGTCGTCTCGACCCTGGGCCAGATGGAATTCGTGACGCCGGAAGAGATCGCCCGGAACGTCCATTTCGAAGTGGCTGGAATCAACTCCGGACACGACGTCATCAACGCCCTGGACAACGCCAGCATGGACCCGACCTATCGGGCGGGCGTTCTCCGTCACAGGGCGCTGAACCGCCTGGAGACCCTCGAGGAGAAGCACGGAGTCTCCTCGGTGGCGTTTGAAATGCTCGGCCCCCCCCGGCTCTCCAAACTGCTGTTCGAGGCTGAATTGCTCCGGCGGATCCGGAAGACCATTACCGGCGTGGCGGACGACAGCCCGGAACTTCTTTCCAGGGATGCCGTGGAATACCTCAAGAACAACATGGCGTTCCGATCCCAGATCCTGTCCATCGGGATCCCGATCCTGCTGCCCGACGGCCAGAAATTTCTGCGAGGCCCCCGGATGGTGATCCCGACCCCATGGGAGGCGCGGAACGCGACCCCGGAGGCAATCGATCGATGGAGCGCCGAAGGATGGGTCGACCTCCGGGAATCGAACATGAAGAAATGGCGGAAACGGCTTCAAGCGCTTCTGGCGGAAGCAGCCGCCATGGATCCAACCGACACATCTTCCCGATATGACCTCTCGTCCGATTTCCGGAATCCGGAAATCCCGCTTCCGATCGGGAAGGTGGTCGGATGGCTCTTCATCCGGGAGGAGCGCGGCCTCCGGATGAAGGCCTGACCGCCCTGGAATCCCCCTTTCCACGGCGCTCTAAAAAGGGATCCATGCTATATTTTCCCTTTATATTCGGGGCGGAACGCCCCAGGAGCACGGACTAAGGAGCCAGAACGATGAAGGTTTACGATACTCCCCATTTGCGAAACATTATTCTGTTCGGGCACGGGGATTGCGGGAAGACTTCACTGGCCTCCGGGTTCCTGTTCGCGGCAGGCGCCACCAACCGGTTCGGCAGCGTCGACGACGGGACGGCGAGCACCGATTTCGACGACGAAGAGATCGCCCGAAAAATTTCCCTCCAGACCTCCATGACGCCTGTGGAATGGAACGACACCAAGCTGAACGTCATCGATGCTCCGGGATACGCCGCGTTCGTTTCCGACGGGAAGACCGCCGCGTACGCGGCCGATGCCGCCCTCCTGGTCGTGGAGGCGGTCTCCGGCGTGCAGGTCATCACCGATCGGACGTTTAAATACACCGAAGATTTCGACCTGCCGGTCCTGTTCGTGGTGAACAAATTGGACCGGGAAAACGCGAACTTTCCCAAGGTCGTCGCCGAACTCCAGGACCGTTTCGGGCGCGGCTCTCTTCCAGTGCAGCTCCCGATCGGATCGGAACACGACTTCCACGGGGTCATCGACCTGGTCAAGCGGAAGGCCTACACCTTCGAAAAGGAATCAACCGGCAAAATGTCCACCGTGGAGATCCCGCAGGAGATGGCCGAGCAGGCGGAGGCCGCGCGCAATGAACTGATCGAAATGGTCGCCGAAAACGACGACAGCCTGATGGAAAAGTTCCTGGAGACCGGCGAACTGACCGAAACAGAGTTTTTACAAGGGCTCCGCGCATCGGTGCGCGACCGTTCCATCTTTCCGATCACATGCGGTTCCGCCACTCACATGATCGGGATGCAGTCTTTGATGGACGTCGTCGTGGACCTGGCCCCGGCTCCCGGGGATCGCGGCGATCTGAAAGGATACGCGCCGGCCGACCTGGAGAACCCGGGCGAGGCGGAGCCGATCCTGCGGCCGGTCGCCAACGATGCGCCTCTTTCCCTGTTCGTGTTCAAAACCATGTCCGATCCGTTCGCCGGCAAACTATCCCTCTTCCGGGTCATGTCCGGAACCCTCAAAGGCGACAGTTCGGTGGACAACATGAACCGGGGAGGCCACGAGAGGCTGGGCGGAGTATCCATCATGTCCGGTAAGCAGATTTCCACGGTCGGAGAACTCCGGGCGGGAGATCTTGGCGTTCTCTCCAAGCTGAAGGAAACCCAGACGTCGGACACCCTGGCCGATCCTTCCGCACCGATCGCCTATCCTCCGGTCAGGTTCCGGGAACCGGCTATTTCCTATGCCGTGGAGCCGAAATCGAAAGGAGACGAGGACAAGATCGCCCAGGCGCTGCAACGCCTGATGGAGGAGGACCCCACGCTGAAGACCAGCCGGGATCCCCGCACCCATGAAATGCTCGTATCGGGCACCGGTCAGATCCACGTGGAGGTCGCCCTGGCCAAGATGAAAAGGAAATTCGGCGTGGAGGCGATCCTGCATCCGCCCAAGGTGCCGTACCTGGAAACCATCACAAAAAAAGTCACGAACATCGAAGGAAAACACAAGAAACAGTCCGGCGGCCGGGGTCAGTTCGGGGTCTGCGTCATCGATATGGAGCCGCTGTCTCCCGGATCGGGGTTTGAATTCGAGGATAAGATTTTCGGCGGCTCCATCCCACAGAACTACCGGCCGGCGGTCCGGAAAGGGATCGAGGAAGCGGCGGAGAGAGGCTGGATGGCCGGTTGCCCGGTGGTCGACTTCAAGATCGTCCTGCTGGACGGCAAATACCACAACGTAGACTCTTCGGAGATGGCGTTCAAAATCGCCGGCTCTCTGGCGTTCAAGCTCGCGATGGAGAAGGCGGCGCCGACGATTCTGGAACCTGTGATGAACGTTGAAATCACCGTGCCGGAAGAGTACATGGGCGACATCATGGGCGATCTTTCTTCCCGGCGCGGCAAGCCCCAGGGGATGGAGGCGATGGGGCACGACCAGTTGATCAAGGCCCAGGTGCCGCTCCGGGAGATGCTGGAGTACGCGTCCACCCTGAAGTCGATCACCTCCGACCGGGGCTCCTTCCACATGGAGTTTGACCATTACGCCGTTGCTCCGGCCGGGGTAAGGAAGGAGATCATCGCCGAGGCGGAAAAGGCAAAGGAAAAAGCGGGAGACCAGTGAAAAGAGACTTCGTTTACATCGAGGAACTGGGTGACCATGTCGGCGAATCGGTCACACTGAAGGGTTGGCTTCATCAGAAGCGGTCTTCCGGCAAAATCAAGTTCCTGGTCTTGAGAGACGGATCCGGCTTCCTCCAGTGCGTGGCGTTCGTAAAGGATGTCCCGGCGGAACTGTTCGCCGCCTGCGACCGGATTCCCCTCGAATCTTCCATGGAAGTCACCGGGACGGTGAAGGAGGACGCCCGCGCGCCGGGTGGCTTCGAACTGGGGCTGGAGAGGCTCCAGGTGCTGCACGAGGCGGCGGAATACCCGATTCAACCGAAAAAGCACGGCGTCGATTTCCTCTTCGACCACCGCCATCTGTATCTGCGATCGCGCACACCCCAGGCGGTCCTGCGGGTCCGCGACGAAGTCGTGAAAGCGTGCCGGGATTTCCTCTATGACCGGGGCTTCGTACTGGTCGACTCCCCGATCCTGACGCCGGCGGCCTGCGAAGGGACCTCCACGCTGTTCGAGACCGACTATTTCGGCGAATCGGCCTACCTGACCCAATCGGGCCAGCTGTACCTGGAGCCTCCCTGCATGGCGTTCGGCCGGGTCTTCTGTATGGGCCCGACCTTTCGTGCGGAAAAGTCCAAAACCCGGCGCCATCTCACCGAGTTCTGGATGATTGAACCGGAAGTGGCTTTTATGGAACTCCCCGGCCTCCTGGACCTGGTGGAAGAATTCGTCGCCTACGTGGTCGGCCGGGCGCTGGAGCGCTGCCACGAGCAGCTCAAGTACCTGGAACGGGACACCTCGCGGCTGGAGTCGGTCGCGGCGCCGTTTCCGAGGTTGACCTACGCCGAAGCGGCCAAGATTCTCCTGGAACCGGCCAGCCAGGCGAAGATGAAGGAGGCCGGCGCTCCCCCGTTCGAAGACGGGAACGATTTCGGCGGCATGGACGAAACCGTCCTGACGGAGCGATTCGACCGGCCGGTGATGGTGACCCACTGGCCGGCGCACATCAAGGCTTTCTATATGCAGCCGTCCGAGGAAGACCGGTCCCTGGCCGCCTGCGTCGACGTGCTGGCCCCGGAAGGGTATGGGGAGATCATCGGCGGATCCCAGCGAATTCACGACCACGACCTTCTGCTCTCCCGTATCCAGGAGCACAATCTCCCGGTGGAGGCGTTTCAGTGGTACCTGGACATCCGCAAGTACGGGACGGTTCCCCATTCCGGCTTCGGCATGGGGATCGAGCGCTGCGTCGCCTGGATCTGTGGAATTCCCCATGTAAGGGAGGCAATTCCCTATCCCCGCCAAATCCACCGGATCTATCCCTGACGTGACCGGGGCCGCAAAGAACTCCGCC
Source organism: uncultured Acidobacteriota bacterium (assembly GCA_964654385.1). GTDB lineage: Bacteria > Acidobacteriota > Polarisedimenticolia > Polarisedimenticolales > Polarisedimenticolaceae > Polarisedimenticola. The sequence goes on from CAZZIV010000045.1 coordinate 5,748, forward strand.
CCCCGGATCGGCGTCATCAGTCTGGGTTGCGCCAAGAACCTGGTGGACACCGAGATTATGCTCGGCCACCTGGATCGAAGGGGCTGCCGGTTCGTGGAGAACCCGGAGGAAGCCGACGTGGTCGTCATCAACACGTGCGGTTTTATCGGGCCGGCCCGGGAGGAGTCGGTGAATACCATCCTGGAGATCGCCGCCTTGAAGAAGAGCGGGCGCCTCCGGCGGCTGGTGGTCGCCGGCTGCATGGTTCAGCGATATCACCAACAGTTGAAACAGAATCTTCCGGAAGTGGACGCGTTTATCGGCCTGGACCAGTTGGAGGAAATCATTCCGGCTGCCGGCCTGAAACCGACATCGAGGAATGCCGCCCCGGTCGGTCCCTCCCGGTCCCTGTACGACCATCTTTCGCCCAGGCACCTGGCGACACCCTCCTGGAGCGCCTATCTCAAGATCGCGGAGGGGTGCGATCATACCTGCTCCTTCTGCGCCATCCCCTCGTTCCGGGGAGGATTTCGCTCCCGCTCCCGGGCGGATCTGGTCGCCGAAGCCCGCCGCCTCGCCGCCGGAGGCGTACGGGAGTTGAACCTGATCGCCCAGGACACCAGCCATTACGGGCGGGATCTCGGGAACGTGGACGGCCTGCCCCGGCTCCTGGAAGACCTGGACCGGATCGACGGCCTTCGTTGGATTCGCCTTCATTACCTGTATCCCAACACGGTCACCTCCTCGCTGATCGACGCGATGGCCCGGCTTCCGAAAGTGCTTCCGTACGTGGACATCCCTTTACAGCACGCGGATTCCGCCGTCCTCGCGCGGATGCTGCGGGGCGGTTCGGCGCGGACCCATCTCGCTCTTCTGGACCGATTCCGTACGCGGCTTCCCGGCGCGGTGATCCGGAGCACCCTGATCGTCGGTTTCCCCGGAGAGACCGAGGAGGAGTTCGGCGGTCTCCTGGAGTTCGTCGAGCAGGCCCGTTTCGATCACCTGGGCGTTTTCACTTACTCTCACGAAGAAGGCACGGGGGCTCATTCCCTTGACGACGACGTCCCGGAAGAGGTGAAGGCATCGCGGCGAGACCGGATCATGGAACTCCAGGGGCGGATCGTCGCGGAAAGGCACAGGAAATGGATCGGGCGGACGGTAGAGGTGTTGGTGGAAGGCGCCCACCCCGAGACCGAACACCTCCTGGTCGGGCGAATGGCCTCCCAGGCGCCGGACGTGGACGGACAGATCCTCATCAATGACGGGTTCGCCGAACCCGGCTCCTTCGTATCGGTGGAACTGACCGAGCCAGCAGGATACGATCTGGCGGGAAGGATTGTCGGCGTATGAAAGTCTGGAACGGAATCGACCGCTATCCCACCGATGCCGGCCCGGTCGTGGCCACCATCGGAAACTATGACGGAGTCCATCGGGGACACCAGGTGATCCTGGCCGATGTTACCGCCTCCGCCGTTCGTCGCCGGGCCGCATCCCTGCTCATCACGTTCGACCCCCACCCCCTGGAGATCGTCGATCCGAGCCGCCGCCCGCAACTGCTCCAGACCCGGGAACAGAAGCTGGAGAGCCTGGAAGCGACCGGGCTGGACGCGGTCCTGATCCTGGAGTTCACACCGGAACTTATGATGATGACCGGAGAGCGGTTCTTTCACGCCGTCCTGAGCGACCGGCTGGAATTCGCCGAGATCCGGATCGGCGACAACTTCCGATTCGGACATGACCGGGCGGGAGGAGTCGATCTTCTGGCCAAAATCGGGCGGGACAGGAGTTTCGACGTGGTTGCCGTTACCGCCGTCGAAGTGGGCGGCGGCATCGTTTGTTCCTCCCGGATCCGGACCACCGTCCAGGAAGGAAACATCGAATCGGCCGCCTCCATGCTCGGGCGGCCCTACGCCCTCCGGGGCGTCGTAACCCACGGGGACGGCCGTGGACGGAAGCTCCGGTACCCGACCGCCAACCTGCGGACCGGAAACGAGCTCTTTCCCCGGGCCGGAGTCTATGTAACCGAAGTGGTGACCGGTGCCTGCCGGCAGGCGGCGGTGACCAACGTAGGGAACCGGCCGACCTTCGGCAGGGAGGAACCGGTCGTGGAGAGCCATCTGTTAGACTTTGACGGCGATCTGTACGGCGAGGCGATGGACGTGCGCTTCCTGGCCCGGCTCCGGGACGAAATCCGGTTCCAGGACGCGGCTGCTCTCTCCGACCAGATCGGCCGGGACCTGGCGGCGGCGGAAGCGTTCTTCGACAACGCCCCGTTGGCCCCGGCGGAATAGCGGGAGGTCCAGGTGCCCAGGTCGTTCGACACAGGATCCGGCTGGGAAACCCTGGACCGGCCCCAGACGGCGCCGTTCGCCCTCAAGCCGGGCAGCGCCCCGCTCCCCGGCCATTTCATCTCGTTCGAGGGGATCGAAGGGTCCGGGAAATCGACCCAGATCCGGCAGCTGGGAGAACAGCTCGAAGGGCTTGGGAAAACGGTGGTCCTCACGCGGGAACCGGGAGGAACCTCCCTGGGCCGGGATCTCCGGAGCATCCTGCTTCGCGCTTCCGCCGAGCCGCCCTCCGCCATCACCGAACTGCTGCTCTATGCGGCGGACCGGGCGCAACACCTGGAAGAAGTGATCGAGCCGGCCCTGGCCCGGGGCGCCTTCGTACTGACCGACCGGTACCTGGACGCCACGCTGGCCTACCAGGGTTACGGAAGGGAACTGGGCTGCGACCTGATCCTTTCGCTCCACAGCCATCCTCCTCTGGACCGGCGGCCGGTCCGCACCCTGTTGTTCGATATGGACCCCGAAACCGCCTTGAACCGGGCTCGGGTTCGAAACACCATGGAAGGGCTGACCGATTCGGAAGGCCGGTTCGAGGAAGAAGATCTGGCGTTTCATCAGCGGGTGCGAAACGGCTATCTGGAACTGGCGGCCCAGGCTCCGGATCGCTACAGGATTCTCGACGGGGACGGATCGATCGCCCAGGTGGCCGGGCGAGTCTGGGAAGCGGTCCGGGATATCGTCATGGACGTCTCCTAGGTGAACACCGGATACGACCCGGGCGGTTTGCCGGTTCTCGATCAGATCCTCGGACAGGAGCCCGCCGTCGCGCTCCTGCGAAAGGTGTTGGCGACCGGCAGGATTCCTCATGCCTTCCTGTTCCACGGACCGGAAGGGGTGGGAAAATGGACGACGGCCCTGGCGTTTGCCCGGGCTCTTCTCTGCACCGCCCCGGAGACCGGGAAAACCGCCGTTCCTTGCGAAAATTGCCGATCCTGCCGCCGGCTCCTGGCCGGCGCCCACCCGGACCTGTATCGAATCGGCCTGTATCCCAAGAAGCTGTTCCCGAAGAATCCGCAGCCGAAGGAAGAGCTGCCTCCCCTTCCCGTCCACCGCCCGGATACCGACAAGGATCTGCTGACCCAGATCCGGATCCACCAGGTGCGCTGGCTCAACAGCCAGGCGGTCCACGCTCCAGTGGAGGCTGAATGGCGCCTTTTCGCCCTGGATCCGGCGGACCGATTGAACCCGCAGGCGCAGAACGCCCTGCTAAAGACCCTGGAGGAGCCGGAGAGCCGGTCGATGATCGTGCTGATTACTTCCCGCCCCCACATGCTCCTGCCGACGATCCGATCCAGATGTATCGGAGTCGGATTCAAGCCGCTGGATCCCCGGGAACTGGCCTCTCTCCTGGAAGCCGGTGGCGTTTCTTCGAAGGAATCGATGTCCCGGGCCGCCCTGGCCGCCGGTCGCCCAGGCACGGCCATCGCCCTGGACCTGCCGGCCATGCGTTCCCGGCGGGCTTCGTTGCTGAACGATCTCACGGCCCTGGCCGAATCCCCCAGCGCTCTCTCGGACCTGCCCCGGATGACCGTCCGGCTCCTGGGGGAGAGCGACAAGGAATTGCGGGATGGGCTCGACCTCCTGCAGGGACTCTTGAGGGATGTGGCAAGGCTGGGAGCCGGCATGAGCGAAGAAACTCTTCTTCACCAGGATCTCGCACCGGATCTGAAGAGGTTGGAACGGCAATTGTCGGGAGAACGGGCCGCCGAACTGGTCAAGGACATCGATGAACTGCGGGCCGGCCTCCGGTTCAACGTCAACAAGGCCCTCCTGGCCGACACGATCCTGGCCTCATTGTGTCGAAGACCGGCCTGACCATCGCAACAAGGTGACGGTCTCCACGTGGGGAGTCTGGGGGAAGAGATCGACGGGAACCACCCGTTCCAGCCGGTATCCGCCGCTGACGAACCGGCGCAGGTCCCGGGCCAGCGTGCCGGGATCGCAGGAGACAAGGATGATGGTCTCCGGTTTTTCATGGAGAATCTTCTCCGGGACCCCTTTGGCCAACCCTGCGCGCGGCGGGTTCGCCACCACCAGCTTCACCGGCCGCTTCCCAAACCGTCCGTCCAGGAACCGTCCCACATCGGCCCGTACAAACGTGGGAACAGACCGTTTCGTCGACAGGAAATCGGCGCTCCGCTCTCCGCTCCGCACTGCCTCTTCATCCGCTTCGCAGATCGTGACGCTCCTACCGGCTAGAGCCAGGGCCCAGCCGTACAACCCGACGCCGCCGTAGAGATCCAGGACTTCTTCCCGGGACGAGGAAGGCGGCCCCGCCCCCTCCAGCACCTCCTGGACCAGGAGAGAGGCTGCCCCGGGGTTGACCTGGAAAAAGGCAGCCGCAGGTAGCATGAAGACCGTTTTCCCCACTTTTTCCCGGAGATGCCCCCGGCCCCACAACTTCCGCACCCGCACCCCGCCTCTCCGGCCCGGAATCCCGGTCATCGACACGACCCCGGTCACGATCCCGTCCTCGTCGAAAGCTCCACCACGAGGGCCGCTCCACTCCCTCCCCTGGGCGCGAAAGCCGATCAAGACGTTCCGATCCAGAAAGGAATATCGCAATACCAACCTTTTCCCGTCAGGATCCGGTCTTCCTCGAACCGGGTTTCGACCGGGCCCCCGCACTTCCCGCGCCGCGCCAAGCCGCTCCCTGATCTCGCCCAGGACCCGGTTCACAGGATCGGGGGCCAGAAGGCACTCATCGATATCGATCACTTCGTCCGGCCGGTACCTGCTGCGGAAGCCCAGGATCACCTCGCCTCCGGCCGCCTCGCCAAGGGACAACTCCACTTTTCCCCGGTAACCGAGGGAACGAGGCGACGGGACCACCTTCGCCAGGGGCGGCTCCTCGATTTTCCCGATTCTATTCAGGGCGTCCGAGACGAGACGGTGTTTCCAGAACCGTTGTCGTCCCTCGGGCAGAACCATCCAGGGGCATCCCCCGCAGAACGGCTGAAAACGACAAGGGGGGTCTCTTCTAAGTAAAGAGGGTTCAAGAACTTCCAGAGCTCTGGCCTCGCCCAGGCGGTTTCTCTCTCGCACCACCTCGACAGCCACCCGATCTCCCGGGACGGCTCCTTCAACCAGCCAGACCTTGCCCTTGTCCCGGGCGACTCCCCGTCCCCCGCCCGCCAGGGCGATGATCTCCAGAATCTTCACTCGATTCTCCAACTATCCCAACATGATGGGGTATGAGGAGGAAAATTATCAATATCTTGCAGTTTATGCTTGACATCACGTATCCGGGAGGGATACCGTTCCCTCGCAACGGGTGATACACACACGCCGATGGAACGGTCGGGCCGACCTTTGAGGCGGTAGCAGGATGCCGGGAAATCGGTCGACATGCCAGGATCGCATGGAGAGAAAAGGATTGAGTTCGCGTTGGAGCACAGATCAAAAAACGGGCTTTGCTCGCTCTCCCCGGGGTATAGCAGTCCGACCTCTTAGCTTCGGAACCGGCCTGAGGCCGGTTCATCCCTCCATGTATCCCCATGTTCTCTCCTGGTTTGGAGGAACGGAAAGGGATCCTGCTACCTCGGCCTACCGCTCTGTCTTGACCCGTGCCAGGGCTCTATAGCTTCCGGGGAGAGCGAGCAGCGCCCGTTTTTTGATCTTACACCGAATTTCGCTCCGAGAGGAAGCTTTTTCTTCTTTTGTCTCTTTTTTTCGGCAGAGATAAAATTCGTCCTGACAAAGGAAAAAACCGGCCACTATCTCTTCTTTACAGAATCGGCGGTTCACCGTAAATGATCAGTCGGACGTTCAAACCTATGCAGTTTGTTCGACTTGGATCCGCCCAGCCCCGGATAGCTCGGGGGGAGAGAACCAGGGCTTGGGCGGTTCCGCTTTTCGCCGAGCCGATCCCCTGCGCGACCTTCCGACCCTCCCGAACCTCGATTCCTCGTTCCAGGACGACGATCAGTACCGGTCCAGGCTTTCCAGGAATCCACGGTGATTGCGAGTCAGTTCCTCCATGGAATCTCCTCCGAACTTACGCAGGCATTCCGACGCCAGGACCAGACAGGTCATCGCCTCACCGACCACGCCTGCCGCGACAATCGGGATCGTATCGGTTCTCTCCACGGCGGCCGCAGCGGGTCTCTTCTCCACCAGGTCCACGCTCGGCAGCGGCTTCGGCAAAGTAGACAGCGGTTTCAGAAATCCGGTCAAGCGGATCATTTCGCCGTTGCTGACTCCGGCCTCCACCCCTCCGGCCCGGTTGGTCGGCCGGGTGAATCGACGGGTCGACCCGTTCCAACCGATGGAGTCGTGCAGGCGGCTCCCACACGTCCTGGACCCTTCCACCCCGTCTCCAATGCTGACCGCTTTCACGGCGGGGATCGAAAGGATCGCCTGCCCCAGCATCCCGTCCAGCTTCCGATCCCAGTGGACATGGCTTCCCAGCCCGGGTGGAACGTTTCGGGCCAGGATCATGAACGCCCCGCCGATGGAGTCTTTTTTTTTCCGGACCTGGTCCACTTCCGCCTTCATCGCTGCCGAAGCCTCAGGGTCCAGGCAGGCGAAGGCGACGTCTCCCGGCAACCGGCGCAAACCTTCGAAGTCGCCGTCTCCCGGCGCCCACGACACCTTTCCGACGGAAACGGTGGCACTGGTCACCTGAATGCCCAGGGACAGGAGTAACCGCCTCGCGACCGCCCCGGCGGCGGTCCGGGCGGCGGTTTCCCGCGCGCTCGCCCGCTCCAGAATATCCCGGGCGTCATGGGTTCCGTACTTGAGAGCGCCGGCCAGATCGCCATGTCCCGGCCTTGGACAGGTGACCGTCCGCCGGGGATCCCGCACGGCCGTTCCTTTCCCTTCCGTCGGCATGACGTCCCGCCAGTCGTCATGATCCACGTTCCGGATCAAAAGGGAGACCGGGGATCCAAGGGTTCGCCCGAATCGGACACCGCCCAGGATCTCCACGGCATCGTTCTCGATCTGCATCCGCCCGCCTCGACCGTACCCGCCCCGGCGGCGCCGCATATCACTTCCGAGAGTCGAGGCGTCGATCTCCAGCCCCGCGGGGACCCCTTCCAGGATCACCGTCAGAGCCGGGCCGTGGGATTCCCCGGACGTCAGCAGACGAAGCATGCATCGATCTCCTTCAGCGGTCTATTCTACTCCCATCCCGGGAGCAAACGTGCGATCATATCGGTTCCAGGAGTCGAGGATGGATATTCTGACCGGTGGACAGATGCGAAGGGTGGATCGCCACGCCATCGAAGAACTCGGAATCCCAGGGCTGGACCTGATGGAAGCGGCGGGAGCCGGCGTCGCCACCGCCCTCAGGGAAGACTTCCCGGACCTTGCCGATCGCCCCCTCCTGGTCCTCTGCGGCAAGGGGAACAATGGAGGCGACGGGCTGGTCGCCGCCCGGGTGCTGAAGGAACAAGGGTTCGCTCCCCAGGTCCTGCTGTTCGCCGAACCGGGAGACTTGAAGGGAGACGCGGCGGCCAGTTACAGGGCCGCCCGTGAACGCGACGTTTCGATCCTCTCCCTCACAGACACGGACGTCCTCTCCGACCTGGAGGCGCTGCAGGACAAGCGGACGATCCTCCTGGACTGCCTCCTGGGAACCGGGATCCGGGGCGGAGTCCGGGGCCTGCTCGCCAAAGTCGTGGAACGGATCAACCGGTCGAAGGCAGAGGTCGTGGCGGTCGATCTCCCTTCCGGCCTGGACGCCGACAGCCTCGCGGTGACCGGCGAACCGGTGAAGGCGGACAGGACCTACACCCTCTGCAGGCCGAAGCTCCCCCTTGCGTCGGATCCCGCCGCATCCTTCGCGGGAGCCTGGAGGGTGATCCCGATCGGAATCCCGCGCCGCTCGGTGCAGTCGGTTCACCCGAAGTTCCAGTGGCTCACTGACTCGGTGGCTTCGTATCTCCCGGCACGGCACCCGGGAGCCCACAAGGGCACCTTCGGCCATCTCCTGGCCGTGACCGGCTCGCGAGGGAAGGGAGGGGCCTCGGTCCTTCTGGGGAGGGCCGCTCTCAGGACGGGGACGGGGCTCTGCACCCTGGCGGTCCCGGCTTCCCTCCGGCCTGAAGTCGCCGTGCAGCAACCGGAGTTGATGACCGAACCGTTACCGGAGGACGCCGGCGGCCGACTGAACCGGGAGGCGGTCGGCGCCGTTCTGAGCCTGGCCCAGAGGAAGCAGGCTCTCGCCGTCGGCCCCGGGCTGGGCGCCGGCGGGGAGTTGACCGGGATGATCCTGGATCTGGCCGGGTCCTGCCTTTTGCCGCTGGTCCTGGACGCAGATGGCCTGAACGCCTTGTCCCGCTCTCGAAAGGGGGCGGAGGAACTCAAGGATCGAAAGGCGACGACGATCCTGACGCCTCACCCGAAGGAAGCGGCCCGGCTTCTCCAGGAGGAGGTTCCCACCATCCTGGCTGACCGGCTCGCCGCCGCCCGGGAACTCTCGGACCGCTCCGGATCCATCGTGGTCCTGAAAGGGAAAAATACGATCATGGCGGAACCGTCGGGGAGAACCGCCTTCAACAGCACCGGCAATCCTGGGATGGCCACCGCCGGAACCGGCGACGCCCTCACCGGCATGATCGGCGGTTTCCTCGCCTGCGGGCTGGACTCCTGGCCGGCGGCCGTCCTGGGAGTCTATGTTCATGGTGCGGCGGGTGATATCGCTGCGGAGAAGGTGGGAGGGGACGGAATGATCGCCTCCGATCTTATCCAGGCGATCCCCCGGGCGATCCGGAACCTTCGGCGGGAGGAAGGAACGACCTGAATTGAGTTCCAGGAAAGTCAGCTACACCCTGAGCGAACAAGAAACCTACGAGCTGGGGATGGCCCTGGCGGGAGGGTTGAAGGGAGGGGAATTGATCCTCCTGGAGGGGGACCTGGGGTTGGGGAAGACGGTGTTCGCCCGGGGAATCGCCGCCAGCCTGGGAGTTCTCCCTGAAGATGTCACCTCTCCCTCCTTCACCCTGGTCCAGGAGTACTCGGGGGGAAGGCTTCCGATGTGGCATGTCGACCTCTACCGGCTGGAAGACGACCCGGAGCAGATCGAATCGCTGGGACTGGACGATCTGTTCGAAACCGGGGGTGTCGTCGTGGTGGAATGGGGAGAAAAACTACCATCCCACATGAAAAAATTCGCCGTCGTCGTCCGGTTCCACGACGTGGGGGAAGGGTCTCGCCGAATCGAAGTTCTCACCGGCTCCGGGGGAGGCGGCCGGTCCGAATCCGGCGACGCTTGAAGACTCCCGCCATGCCTGGAAGCGTATCTCGCGTGCCTGCCGGCCGGAATTCGCCTGGAGCCGGGGGCCGGTTCCGCCGATCCGCAATGATGGCAGCGCCGGTTTTCCGGCTTCAGTCCAGCCGGTAGTTGGGAGCTTCCTTGGTGATGATCACGTCGTGGGCGTGAGATTCCCTCCGGCCCGCGGAGGAAATCTTCACGAATTTCGCCTCACGGTGCATGGTTTCCAGGTCGGCGCAGCCCAGGTAGCCCATGCCGGCCCGCAAGCCTCCCACTAACTGGCCCACCAGGCTGGAGATCGGACCCTTGTATGGAACCCGCCCTTCGATTCCATCGCGCACGAGTCTCTGCTCGTCTAATTCATTCTGATAGTACCGCTCCGTGGAGCCTATGGGAT
>CAZZIV010000046.1:0-15667 GCA_964654385.1 uncultured Acidobacteriota bacterium
CTATCCACGAAAAAGGTGATCGTGAGGTGACTTACGCTAAACTTACCGGCATTGGAGTTAACCCCAATGTGACAATCATTCGCGGCCAAAACCGCTGAAGCCCGCGTCCTAGCCCGCCATTCCCGCCCGTACTCGCCTCCACCGATGCTCCCGTACGTCGGGGATGCTGTGCTCGTTGAACGCTACGTGCGACCAGGCCTGGCGCACTCTGACGCGCTTTTACTCGCGATGGATTGTCACATTGGGGTCAAGGGAAGCGCCGATTCACCGGCTCGGCTCCGGTTCTTCGTGGAGTCGATCTTCGTTCCACACCGTGGCCCGGGTCTCCGCCGACAGGTTCCCGCCACTCAGGATCACCAGCACCGTCCCTCCGGCCGGCAGTTCCGAAAGCATCCGCATGGCTCCGGCCATGCCCAGAACGGCGGTCGGCTCCACGGTGGTTTTCAGCAGGTGGGTCAGCCACTGGGTCCAGTACACAATTTCCTGTTCCTCCACTTCCACGATCCCGGCGGTTCGGCGGATGTAGCCGAAGGTCCGCTCGGACAGACTCAGCGTTTGTACGCCGTCGGCGACGGTTGGAGGCGCCGAGTCGAACCTGTACAACGAGCCGGAACGGTACGACCGGGCCGCGTCGTTCGCCGTCACCGGCTCCACGCCGTACACCTTCGCCGCCGGCGCGAGCGCTTCGGAAGCGATCCAGGTGCCGGAAAGCAGGCCGCCTCCTCCACACGGGGTGAACACCGCCTCCGGCTTCACGCCGTCTTCCAGGGCTTCCAGGCAGGCGGTACCCTGCCCGGCGATCACCTCGTCCCGGTCATACGGGTGCAGAAGGTACGCGCCGGCCCGTTCCAGGGCGGCCGAGCCGGCCTCGGCTTCCTGCCGGGTGGGCGCGAGCTCCACCTGGGCGCCGTAGGAGAGGGTCGCCTGCCGCTTGATCGCCGAAGCCGAAGCCGGCATGAACACGGTGCATGGGATGCCCAGTTCCCGGCAGGACCAGGCGACCGCCTGGGCGTGGTTCCCGGAGCTGTGGGTGACCACCCGGTCGGGCAGGGCGTTCTGCTCCTGCAAGGTCAGCAGCGTGTTCAGGGCGCCTCGGGCCTTGAATGCGCCGACCTTCTGCAGGTTCTCCGCCTTGAAAACGAACCGTCGGCCCAGCCGCCGGCGCAGGAACGTCGATTCCAGGAGGGGGGTGCGGTGGATCGCCGAGTCAATACGTGCGGCGGCGGCGCGAAGATCGTCCAGGGTGAGCCTGTCGGTCGCCATGGACGGTTAACCGTTGTTCTCGGACCGGTGCTTGTCCTTGAAATACAGGTCCGGGTTGAATTTCTCCCAGTCGTCCTCTTCTTCTTCCGGCTCGTCCGGTTGGCCCGGCCGGCCGGGCGTCGGCCGAAGGCGAAGGTAGAGATCGTCCCCGACCACCTTCACATCGTAGATCGGTAGGAAACATCCCGCCTTTTCCGGACAGGCCCCGGTATGCACGTTGAATTTCCACTGGTGCCAACTGCACTCCAGGGCGTCGTTCCGGATCCTACCCCTTCCCAGGGATGCACCCATGTGTGGGCAGGCATCGGCCACCGCCAGGTAGCCCGGCTTCATCTGGAACACCGCCACGTCGACCCCGTCGCAGGAAAAAATCCTGGACGAGCCTCTTCCCAGTTTTCGAAGCCGGTCGATGGTGCCGACCCGGATGAATCCGGCCTGTTCCGGTTTGTCCAACATGGAGGCATTATGCCTCAAACAGATGCCTGGGCACCATGTGCTCCGGCTGCCCGCCGATACCCTGTACCGATTCAAGGAGCCATGCTGACTTTCTGTAGATCGTCGAAGAATCCAAGCGGCCGGTCTTCGGATCCGGTGGTCGTTTCCAGTAGGTCCGGGCCGGAGAAAATCGATCCCGGGAACGTCGAAAACAGAGGGAAGTGCGCCACTTTCGTGTAAGGTAATCGGGAAACAGGTTGGAAGGTTCCACAGGAGACTGCTGGATGTCGAGACGATTCCGGACTCCTTTCGTGATGATCCCGGCGATGGTGTTGTTGTTGCTGTTGCCGGCGATGATCGCCTGCGGACCGCCCCTGCCGCCCAAGCAGCCGTCCCCCGTCCCCCGGCCGCCGGAATCGACGGAAAAGAAACGAGAGGAAGGGAAGCGGGAAAAGAAGCACGAAAAGAAGGCCGGGAAGAAGTGGTACCAGGAAGGGGTCGCTTCCTGGTACGGCCGGAAGTTCCACGGGCGGAAAACCGCCAGCGGGGAGCGATACGACATGTACGGCGTGTCCGCCGCCCACAAGACGCTTCCGTTCGGGACGATCGTCCTGGTCCGGAACCTGAACAACGGCCGGGAGGTGAAGGTCCGGATCAACGACCGGGGGCCGTTCGTGAAGGGGAGGATCATCGACCTGTCCTACGGCGCGGCGAAGAAACTGGGCATGATCGGCGACGGGATCGTGCCGGTGAAGATCCGGATTATTCGGTCTCCGTGACCTCGAAATCGACCTTCGGTCGGTAGCTTTCCTGGTTCACCAGGGGAACCGTTTCCTCCGTATAAAGGAAGGAACTGCTTTTTCGGCCCTGGAAACCGTCGGAAGGGGTCCAGCCGTTGTCCACCACGCTTCGCTGCCAGTGAACGCTTCGGCCGTCGAAGGAGTCGGGCCGGTCGCTGAACCAGGAAGTTGGGTTCCAGGAAGGGTCGAGAGGAGATTCGGACCACCGGGTGGGGCGAAAATTGTTCCGCTCCGTATCCATATCCCAGTCGCTGGACGGCGTCCAGTTCGGATCCACCACGCCGTTCCGGAACACCGACGACTTTTTCCCCAGCGGATCGATCATGTCCTGCCTCCCCGGCAGAACGGGCGGCGCCGTTTCCGGGGGCGATTCGTCCGCGGTTTCCTCCTCCGATTCGGTTCGGCGATCAGGAAGAATCCGCTGCACCGGCGAGCCGGTCGCCTGGTTTTTCAAGGCGGGCGCGCCGTCCGGCTCTCCTTCATCGGTCAGGGCGAACTCCTTCACCACGTCCACAGGAAGGGTAATGAACCCACCGGTGGCCAAGTGGAGGATGTAGAAGCTTCCTTTTCGCTGTAAATCGGTTCCTTTGAGCACCTGTCCGTCCTGCAGGGTCAGCGTCGCGCCGGCGAAAAGGGGCGCGGAGAGGAGCAGAATCCACGGAAAGACCAAGAATAGGGAAAAACGTCTCATCGATTCAGTATACTCCGAGACGGTGGATCCAGGGAATCGACCGGATTGAATCCGATTGCTTCCGGCCGGCTCCCGGGGTAGTTTCATGGCGCCATGTCTTTGGAAACCATGATCTCAACGTGATTCCCTGAGGAGATTATGCAAACACTTTCGAAAGAGGAACTGGTTACCCTGATCCGCCGTGTGTTCGGCTCCAAAGAGGAGGATCGTTGCCTCGCGGTGTTGTGCGATCTTCCCGATGAGCATCTGCCCGACCATCCTGAATGGGTCGCTCGAAGAGAGATGGCCGCCGACTGGGCGAAGAAGCTGAACGAAGCGGCGGCCGACCTGGGCCTGGAGGCGGCCGGCCTGGTGGAATACGCCAATGTCCGCCGGAACAATGCCGAGTTGCCGGTCCGGTGCCGGATCGCCCACAGCGGCCGGGAGACGACGTTTGAAGAGATCTTCTCCACCCACCAGATTCTCCTGGCGCCGACCGAACTCTCCGCCACCGCCCCCCTGAAGCTGTTGGCGAAGAAACACAACTTCCGCGCCGCCACCATGCCCGGCTTCAGCGCATCGATGATCCCGGCCCTCCGTCTGGACTGGGTGGAGATCGACCGGCGGTGCCGGGAGCTGAAGGAAAAAGTCGATGCTGCCGCCTCGGCGCAGATCCGGATGGCCGCCGCCGGCAGCGAATACGACCTGGCCCTGGATCTCCGGCATCGCACCGGTTCCGCCAGCGGCGGCCTGCTGAATCGGCCCGGGATCGCCGGGAACCTGCCATCGGGGGAAACCTACATCGTGCCGTACGAAGGGGAGTTGGAAGGGGATCCCAGCCGCACCCGGGGCGATCTGCCCCTGGAGCTGGACGGCGAGTTGATGGTGTTGAGGATCGAAAAGAACAAGATCGCCGGCGTCACCGGAGACGGTCCGCGGGCCGCCGCCGAGAGGGCCGAAGCGGAGGCGGAGCCGGCTTACCGGAACGTGGCGGAACTGGGCCTGGGGATCCTCGGCGGGTACGGCATCGCCCCGGTCGGATCCCTGCTCCTGGACGAGAAGCTCGGCCTCCACATCGCCTTCGGCCGGAGCGATCATTTCGGCGGGCAGGTCGGCCCGGGTGACTTCAGTTCTCCGGACAAAGTGGTGCACATCGACCGGGTGTACATCCCGGAGGTGCAGCCCCAGGTGAGGGTGCTGTCCGTCGACCTGCTGGACCGGTCCGGCGCCGCCTCGCCGCTGATGCGGGACGGGGAGTACGTGTAGGCCGTTCCATGCCGGATCCGATCCAACAGTGAAAAGGCCCGGCGGGTGGCCGGGCCTTTTCCATTCGTGTCGGTTTCGTACGCGACCTGCTATTTGCTCGGCGAAGTCTCCGGCGTGGGAGTCGCAGGCGGAGCCGCCGCCGCTTCGGCCGGTTCGATTCCCAGCAGTTCCACATCGAAGATCAACGTGGAGCCGGGGAGAATGCCGGGGGTTCCGGAGTCGCCGTAGGCCGAATCAGGGGGACAGGTCAGCGTGGCCTTCCCGCCGACTTTCATCCGGGCCACGCCCTCCTGGAGGCAGGGGATCACCTTGTTCATGTAGAACTCGGCCGGCTTTCCTTCCGGTGACCGGTCGAAAACCGTGCCGTTATAGAAGGTTCCCTTGTAGTTGATCTTCACCTTGTCGGTGGCCGCCGGCTGGGCGCCGTCGCCGGCCTGGGTTTCCCGGTACACCGCACCGGAAGAAAGAACGGTGACGCCTTCTTCGGCTTTCGCCGCTTCGCACACCTTGAGGCCGGCTTCCCGATCCTTTTCAATCTTGGCCTTGATCCGTCCGTCGAAGATCTCCTGCAGGCGAGGGAGAAGCGCCCTGGTGTCGATCTTCTCTTCGTTCCCGAGCACGCCGTCCCGCATGCCGGCCTGCACCAGGGCCAGCTCTTCCGGCGTCAATTCCAGGTTCTGCAGGTTCTTGGACATGGTGAATCCGACCGCGTAGAGCGCCTTTTGCTCGTCCGTGTCCATGGCGGGAGTCGTATCTTCCGCGGAGGCGGCGCAGCCGGTGATAAGAAGCATTCCCAGGGAGAGGCAAAGTATTCCGCTTTTCATGACGATCCTTTCTTGAATCAACCGAATGAAGGCTGGCACTTTAGCCTTGATCGGCGGGAAATGCACACGATTCGGGTCAGCGCTGGGTAAACTCCAGCCGGAGTTCCTTCCCGTCGGCCAGGAGCTTGACCGAACCGCCCTGTTCCAGTTTTCCGAATAAAACCTGGTCTGTTAGCGGTTTTTTGACCTTTTCGTCGATGACGCGCGCCAGGGGGCGAGCTCCGAACAGGGGATCGTAGCCGAGTTTTCCCAGGAGCGTCCGAGCCTCCGGCGTGGTCTCCAGGGTCACTTTCCGTTCGGTGAGCTGACCTTGCAACTCGGCCAGAAACTTGTCCACGATCCGCTCCATGATCGCCGGTTTGAGCGGTTTGAACGGGATCCTGGCGTCCAGGCGGTTCCGGAATTCCGGGTTGAACAGCTTTTCGTACGCCTGCTGATCGGCCCCCTCCCGGGCGGCTCCTCCCTCGAACCCGACCGAGCGGGTGGTCAGTTCCCGGGCGCCCACGTTGGAAGTCATCAATAGGATCACCTGCCGGAAATCGGTTTCCTTCCCGTTGGTGTCGGTGAGGGTGCCGTGGTCCATGATCTGCAGCAGGATATTGAAGACGTCCGGATGAGCCTTTTCGATCTCGTCCAGGAGCAGCACGGCGTGAGGCGAGCGGCTCACCGCCTCGGTCAGCAGCCCGCCCTTGTCATACCCTACATAGCCGGGTGGGGCGCCGACCAGCCGGGCCACCGAGTGCCGTTCCATGTACTCGCTCATGTCGAAACGGAGAAACGCCACACCCAGGACGGCGGCGAACTGCTTGGCGACTTCGGTTTTGCCGACGCCGGTAGGGCCGGTGAGCAGGAACGATCCGACCGGTGTGTCCGGGCGGCTCAGCCCGGCCCGGGCCATCTTGATGGCGGCGGCCAGCTTTTCGATGGCGTGGTCCTGCCCGAAGACCACCTTCCGGACCTGTTCCTCCAGCCTTTGCAGCCGTTGCCGGTCGCTTCCCTTCACCGTTTTCAGCGGGATCTGCGCCATGCGCGCCAGGACCTTCTCCACGTCCAGGGCGCCCACCTTTTTCCGCCCGGCCAGGGCCGCGGCGGCGCCGGATTCGTCCATCAGGTCGATCGCCTTGTCCGGGAGCTTCCGGTCCCTCAGGTGGCGGCCGGCCAGTTCGGCGGCGGTTCTCAGGGCGGCCGCGGTGTACCGGATCGCGTGATGCTTTTCGTAGTGGGGCTTCAGCCCGCGCAGGATTTTCACCGTCTCTTCCACCGACGGTTCCTGGATTTCGACTTTCTGGAAACGGCGGGCCAGCGCCCGGTCTTTCTCGAAGTGCTGCCGGAAATCCTCCCAGGTAGTGGCGCCGATGAATCGGGGCTTGCCGGCCGCCAGGGACGGCTTCAGCAGGTTGGAAGCGTCGGTGGTTCCCGACCCGGCCGCCCCGGCGCCCACCAGGGTGTGGATCTCGTCGATGAACAGGATCGAGCGCTCTTTTCCTTCCAGGGCGTGGAGGACCGCCTTCATCCGGTTCTCGAAATCGCCCCGGTAACGGGTTCCGGCCAGCAGGGCGCCCATGTCCAGCCTGTGGACGGCGACTCCTTTCATCGGGTCCGGTACTTGTCCGTGGGCGATTTTCCAGGCCAACCCTTCCACGATGGCGGTTTTACCGACCCCGGGTTCTCCGACCAGGATCGGGTTGTTTTTCCGGCGGCGCTGCAGGATATGGATCGCCCGGTCGATCTCCCGCTCCCGGCCGATGAGCGGATCGATTCCGCCGGAGCGGGCCAGTTCGGTCAGGTCCTGGGCGAAGTGTTCCAGGGGATCGGCGGCGGAGGTGTCTTCTTCTTCCTCCGGCCCCGGAACGTCCAGAGGCGAGTGGACCGGAATGCCGGCAGGATCGTCTTTGGAAATGCCGTGGGCCAGGTAGTTCACCACGTCCAGCCGGGTGACTTCCTCTTCCTCCAGGAAGTGCACGGCGAAACAGTCCGGTTCGTCGAACATGGCCACGATCAGGTCGTGCCCTTCCACTTCCTGCCTGCCGGCCCCTTCCACATGGGCCAGGGCCCGGGCCATGACCCGTTGCACTCCCTTGCTCAGGACCGGCTCCCCCTGTTTCTCCACCGGCAGCGCTTCCACCTCGGTGGCCAGGAACGAACCGATCCGGAGCTTCAGGTCCTCCACGTCCGCTCCCGCGTGGCGGAGGACCGCGGCGGTCTTTTCGTCCAGGAGCAGGGCGGCCAGAAGGTGTTCCAGCCCCGCGTACTCATGGCCCCGCCCCGCCGCTTCGGTCATGGCGACGGAAAGGGCGATCTGCAAGTCGGTGGACAGTTTCATTCCGGCTCCGCGGTCAGCTTGAGCGGCATGCCGCTCTCCCTGGCCTCTTTCAGTACGGCGGCGATTTTGCTGTCCGCCAGGTCCCGGGTATAGACGCCGGCGACACCGCTCCCTTTATAGTGTACCTGCAACATAATATGGGTCGCTTCCGAGCTGTTCTTGTTGAAGTGCCGGGTCAGGATCTCCAGGACGAACTCCATGGTGGTGTAGTCGTCATTGTGCATGACAACCTTCCACATCCGGGGTCGCTTAATCTTGCTTCTTTTCCGGGTGAGGGTTCGCCCCTCCTGTTCCCGGTCGAGTTTCTTGCCGCTCATCCCTCTCCTATTATAACCGCCGCGCGCGAACCGCACCGGCTCAGGGATTCATCTTCCGGACATGCTCTTTGAAACGGGTTTCGAAGGCGGTTTCGTCCATGCCGAGAGTTGCCGGGAGCGGCCCGGTCCCGCCGTCCAGCACGAAGTCGCGGTAGCGGCCGTTCTCGCCGGTCAGCAGGTAGTCCACCAGCGCCCAGGACGCCGCGTAATGAAGACCGACCGGACCGCCGTAGAAGTCCCGGGGGTCCTGTAACTCCAGGAGCGACAAGATGGAGAACGGTTCCTTCCTGTTCCGCAGGGCGCTTCGCAACTCTCTCAGCATTCGCCGGGCCGCCGTGGAACGAGGAACCTTGCCGGTCTTCACAAGAGATGCCGGAGCACCTCCCATCGCCTTCAGGCCGGAGAACTGGAACCAGGAGGCCAGCCCTTCGTCCAGCCAGACCGGCCGGGGCGGCTCGTCGGGGAACAGGGTTTTCTCCGCCAACTGGTGGGTCGCTTCGTGCACCAGGGATCCGGCCAGTTCGGACAGGGGAGAGCCGTCGGAGTGGAGGGTGATCACGTCCAGGCCGCGACGGTAATGGCCTGCCGGACGGAAGGTCCCGAACCGGGCCTCGCCGGTGAGCACCTTGTTGTACTTGTAATAGGAGTAGAACAGGTAAACTTCGGACCGTTCCTTCATCTGCGTCGGATCCGCCCGGTCCTTCCAGAACCCCAGGAAGTATTGCAGATTATGTTCCAGCAGGGCGGTACAAGCCGACAGGTCCAATCTCGGGTCGTCGGTTCGAACCATGTAATGCTCGCTCTTCTTGACCTGGTAGTTCCGGTCGTGGATCAGCCGGTTCGCTTTCTCGATATACGCCTGCCGGAACTCCTCCTGGGATAGGGGCGGTTCTTCCGCCTCCTTCTGTTGCCTTTTCATCCTCTCCTGGTAGAGCCGGTCCTGCCGGCTCCAGTCGTCGGTCTGCGGATCGGATTGGGCCGATGTGGAGGGAAGGGAGGCCAGAACGGCCAGGAGAACGATCAGGATCAACGCCACTTTGCGGCTCAACATGCCTTTCCTCCTCGTGTGCCCGCCTTCATTCTCGGCCGCCATCCGGTCCCACAAGGTCCGGGTCCAGGGTCCATTCCCCTTCCCGGTGAGGGTCGGACCGGCGCGCTTCGCCCAGGAGGTCCAGGTACTCCTCCCTCGCCATCGGACTCATCCCGAGAGAGGCCAGGTGGTCGGTGTAGACCTGGGCGTCCATCAGGGCGAATCCCCACCGTCCCAACTGGGTCACCAGGCGGCGGAAGGAACCCTTGGAAGCGTCGGTCACCGTGCTGAACATCGACTCGCCGACGAAGACCGTTCCGACGGCCACCCCGTACAGGCCGCCGACCAGTTCTCCGCTCAGCCGGCACTCGATCGAATGGGCGATCCCCCGTTCGTGTAAGCGGCAATAGGCTTCCACCATCTCCCCGGTGATCCAGGTCCCGTCCTTGTCCCGGGGAGGGGCGATGGCGCACCGTTCCATCACCTCCCGGAACGCCCCGTCCAGGGAGAAGCGGAATCCCCGGGAGCGGATCGATCGTTCCAGGCGCTTTTTCGCCGGAAGGTCCTTCGGTCGGAGCACCATCCGCGGGTTCGGGGAGAACCAGAGGAGGGGATAGCCTTCGTGGGGCCAGGGAAAGATGCCGGAACGATACGCCAGGATCAGCCGTTCGACGGAAAGGTCGCCGCCTACCGCCAGGAGGCCGGATTCGTCCGCCTCCCGGGGAGGGGGAAAGGCGATCTGGTGGGACAGGCGATACACCGGCACGATCGTTTACTCCATTGATCCTTGCAACCCCTGTAGAATGATAGTCGATCCGGGCCGTGTTCATCAGGAGGGTGCGCCATGAACAAGCCGTCTTTCGAACTGCGGCAGGTGCTGGCGGGGAATCCGAGGACCACGGTGCTGACCGGCGCCGGGATCTCCGCCGAGTCCGGCCTGGCCACTTTCCGGGGGCCGGGCGGCCACTGGGAGGGGCGGGATCCGATGTCCCTGGCCACGCCGGAGGCGTTCGCCGCCGACCCGATCACCGTCTGGCGATTCTACGACTGGCGGCGCGCCCAGGCCGCCGCTGCCGAGCCGAACCCGGCCCATCGCGCCATCGTCGGGATGGAGCGGAAGCTCGGCGGTTTGGCGGTCGTTACCCAGAACGTGGACGGTCTCCACGAGCGGGCCGGCTCCTCCAACGTGGTCCGTCTCCACGGCAGTCTCTGGAGCTTGCGTTGCGCCGAGTGCGGCGGGGAAACGGAAGATCTCCGGCCCACCATCGATCCCCTTCCTCCCCGGTGCGGCTGTGGGGGGATGCTCCGCCCCGGCGTGGTCTGGTTCGGGGAGCCGCTTCCGGAGGAGGCGATGGGAGGCGCCAGGCAGGCGGCGGTGGAGGCCGAACTGGTCCTGGTGGTCGGCACTTCCGGCATGGTCTACCCGGCCGCCGGACTGCCGATGGCGGCGAAGGCGGCGGGGGCCTGGGTGGTGGAGGTGAACCCGGAGGCGACCCCGATCACCGGGCAGGTGGATGAGCACTATAGCGGTCCAGCAGGAGAGATTCTGCCCGGGATCCTGGAGGCGCTTTCCGGGGATTGAAAGATGCCGGGTGAGGTTCGCCGCCGGTTTGGTTTCACCCGATCCGGGTGTATCCTTTTCCTATGAGCGAAAGGAAATCCGGCGCGCCGGGGATCGGCGGAGCAACGCGAATGGTGCTGGGCAGCCTGATGGAAGGGCTCCGTTATCGGTGGGAACTGTTCGCCGTCGAGTTCAGCGAAGAGAAGAGGTCTCTTCTCGGTCTCCTGGTGCTCGCGATGGTGGCGGTGTTCGCCTTGTTCATGGCGTTTCTCTGCCTGAACATCCTGCTCCTGCTTCTTTTCCAGGAAAGCGCGAAGCTGGTGGCCGGCCTTCTGTTCCTGGTCTACCTGGCCTGTGCAGGAACGGTCGCCTTCATCATCTTCCGCCGGCTCCGGCACGCGCCGCCTCCTTTTGACGCCACGCTGGAGGTGCTGCGGAAGGACCAGGAACTCCTGTCCAGGCGGCGGGAAGGGGGCCGGAATGAAGCGTGACACCGATCCGAAGCGGAACGTGCTCCGGAAGATCGACGCTCACCGGGACGTGCTGGAAGCGGAGATCGTCCTGCTTCGCCACCGGCTCCGGCCGTTCAGCATCCTGGGCTCGGCGGCCGGCTGGGTCGGGAAGGCGCTGACCTTTCGGGGGAGCAAGGCGCCCCGTCTCCGGCGCGGCGAAAAACGGGGCGGTTTCGACCTGGACACGATGGTCTGGCTCGGCATCCCCCTTCTGCGCTGGTTCCTGGGGCGGAAAAAGAAGCGCTGAACCGTCCGGCGTACGGAAGGACGCCCGGACGATGCCGCTCCGGTTCTACCCTAAATGCTTCCCCAGGAACTTCTCCATCGCCCGGTAAAATTCGAACACGTTCTCTTCGTTGTGGAACCCGTGCCCTTCGTTTTCCTTGACGATGTATTCGACGGCGATCCCTCTTCCACGGAGCGCCGCGACGATCTGGTCCGACTCCTCTTTCCGCACACGGGGATCGTTCGCCCCCTGGGCCACCAGGAGCGGCGCCTGGATGTCGCCGGCGTGGAAGAACGGCGAGGTCGCCTCGAACCGCTCCTTGTCCCGCTCGGGATGACCGACCATCTCGTACATCATCTCCAGGTACGGTTTCCAGTACGGCGGGAAGGCGGAGATCCAGGTGAACAGGTTCGAGACGCCGACGTAGCTCACGCCGCAGGCGTACAGCTCCGGCGTCAGGGTCATGCCCGCCAGGGCGGCGTACCCTCCGTAGCTGCCGCCGTAGATCGCTACCCGGGACCGGTCGGCGTATCCCTTCTTCACCGCCCACTCCACGCCGTCGCTGATGTCGTCCTGCATCGCAAGGCCCCACTGGCCGAAGCTCGCCTCCAGGAACTTCCTGCCGTACCCGGTGGAGCCGCGGAAATTCATCTGCAGGACGGCGTATCCCCTGTCGGCCAGGAACTGCACTTCCGGGTTGAACCCCCAGGAGTCCCGGTGCCAAGGCCCTCCGTGAGGATGGACCACCATCGGGTACGGCCCTTTTTTCCCGTCGCCGGGAACGGTCAGGTAACCGTGGATGGTCAGCCCGTCCCGGGACCGGTAGGCGACCGGCCGCATCTCCGCCATCTCTTTTTCGTCCAGCCAGGGAGAGAGGTCGAACAGGTGGGTCAGCTCCGGGCCGTCGGTACGCAGCAGGTAGTAGCTTCCCCGGGTGCGGTCCGAGGCGGAATGGACGATGTAAGCGGTTTCGTCCCGGGAGTAGGAGGTGATGGTGTTCACGAAACCGGGAAGCTGTTCATCCAGGAATCGCTGGATCTTCGCCCGCTCGGGATCGAAGAACTCGTACCCGTACTGGTCGGTTTCGTACACCACGCCGGTCAGCTTTTTCTTCTTCCGGGAGACCAGGAGATGGTGGACGTCCACCTCCGGGTGCTCGTAGACCAGCTTTCCTTCCTTGCCGGCCGCCAGGTCGTATTCGAAAATCGCGGTCTTGTCCCGTCCCACGTTGGAAGCGACCCAGACCGCCTCCTTGTCGAACAGGAAGTCCAGCGGCGCGGCGTTCTCCTTGAAATCGTAGGTAGCCACCGTCCGCCAGGGGTCCGCTTCGGTCGGCCGGTGGAGGATGCTGGTGTTCACGCCGTCGGTGGTGGTGGCCAACCTCAGCCGCCCCTCGTGGTCGGTGATCCAACTCTGGATGTTTCCGGGGTTTTCCGCTACCAGGGTGGTTTTTCCCGAGTTGACGTCCAGGCGGTACACGTCGAACCGTTCCGGATCCCGCTGGTTCATCTGGAACAGGATCTGGTCGTCGACCTCCTCCAGGTCGTCCACGATGCCGCACTTCACGTTTTCATACGGCGTCAGGTCCAGGGGATTGGAGCCGTCCCTGCCTGTGGCGAACAGCCGGTAGTTCTCGTCCCCGCCGGTATCCTGCACGTACACCAGCCGCCGGTCGCTGACCCAGGTGAAACCGGCGATGTCCCGCTCGGTGGCCGAGGTGACGCGGGTTTCCCCTCCGCCGGCCAGGTCCCTCACGAAGACGTTCATTCTTCGCTTCCAGGGGGCCATCCAGGCCAGGTGGGAGCCGTCGGGAGAGAGCCGGAGGTGGATCCGGTCCGGTTTCCTGAAAAAATTTTCCAAAGGGATCATGACGGAATAGTCTCCATGGTAGGGACGGTTACCACCCTGCCGGTTCTGCTGCCGCCTCCTGGGCGTTTCACGGTCCGTACAAGACGAGCCCGCGGCGGTTCGCCGGTTGACTCGGGATGACGATACAAAAGATGATAGGGAACCACAACAGGCGCCGATGAGGCGAGGGGGAGAAGCGGGATGCAAGCGTCCGATCTGTTCGTTCGATGCCTGGAGGAAGAAGAGGTCGAGAGGATTTTCGGCGTTCCCGGCGAGGAGAACGCCCATTTCATGCTCTCCCTGGAACAGTCGCCGATCCGGTTCGTCCTGACCCGGCATGAGCAGGGGGCGGCCTTCATGGCCGAAGTGTACGGCCGCCTGACCGGTCGTCCCGGCGTCTGCCTGGGCACACTGGGGCCGGGAGCGACGAACCTGATCACCGGGGTCGCCGACGCCAACATGGATCGTGCGCCGCTGGTGGCGATCACCGGGCAGGCCGACTCCCAGCGGCAGCACAAGGAATCCCACCAGGCGATGGACGTGGTCGGGATGTTCCGGCCGGTGACCAAGTGGGCCCGGGCGGTGATCCACCCCGACAACACGCCGGAGATCGTCTCCAAGGCGTTCAAGCTGGCGGCCACCGAAAAGCCCGGGGCGTGCCATATCGAATTGGCCGAGGATATCGCCCACATGGAGGCGAAAGGGAAGCCGATCCGGAAGCAGCATCTCCGCAGGCCGGTTCCTGACGACAAAATCGTCGACCGGGCGTTCCAGCGGATCCGGAACGCCCGGAGCCCGGTGATCATCGCCGGCAACGGTACGATCCGCCGCCGGGCCAGCGAGCAGCTCCGCCGTTTCGCCGAAAAAACCGGTATCGGTGTGGTCAGCACCTTCATGGCGAAAGGGTGCGTCGATCTGGACGCGGAGTACTGCCTCTACACCATCGGCCTCCAGTCCCGGGACCATGTCACCCTGGCGCTGGACCAGGCCGACCTTGTGATCACCCTGGGGTACGACATGGTCGAATACCACCCACGGCTCTGGAACCCGTGCAAGGATAAGGAAATCGTTCATATCGATTTCCAGCCGGCGGAGGTGGACGAGTTCTACCACCTGCAGGTGGAGGTGGTGGGCGACCTGGCCCATACCCTCTGGATGCTGAACGAGCGAGTGGATCGGGAAGCGGTTCCGGCGTTCGACCTCACCGCCCAGCAGGAAGCCCGGGCCCGGATGACCGAAGAGATCCGGGAGTACGCCGAGGACGACGCCCGGGGAAAGATCAAGCCCCAGAAAGTTTTGTGGGATGTACGCCGGGCCCTGGGTCCGGACGATATCCTGCTGTCCGACGTCGGCGCCCACAAGATGTGGATCGGCCGGTACTACCAGTGCCACGAGCCGAATACCTGCCTGATCCCCAACGGCTTCTGTTCCATGGGCTTCGCTCTTCCCGGTGCGATCTCCGCCTCCATGGTGTACCCGGAGCGGAAGGTGATGGCGATCTGCGGCGACGCCGGGTTCATGATGAACGTGCAGGAGATGGAAACCGCCCGCCGGCTGAACGTGGACATGGTGGCGATGGTCTGGGAGGACCGGTCCTACGGCCTCATCGAGTGGAAGCAGCAGAACCAGTTCGGAAAACACGTGGACCTGAGCTTCGGCAATCCGGACTGGGGTGGACTGGCCGGCGCGTTCGGATGGTCCTACCACGGGCCGGAGAACAGCGCCGATCTGGCCGATTGCCTGTCCGCCGCCCTGGAGGAGAGAGGGCCGAGCCTGGTGGTGGTGCCGATCGATTACGGCGAGAACCAGAAACTGACCGACCGGCTCGGGCGGATCGGTTGTTCGTTATGAACCGGGGTCTGTGTGGGCTCCGGGGATGTCGAGGTGCAACATGGCGAGTGACGTGAAGGAATACCCGTACTACCTGGCGAACGAACCCTGCATGCCGAATACCGACCTGACGGTGACGGACAAGTTCAGCGGCGAGGTGGCGGCGAAGGTCGCCATGGCGGACCCAGCCGCCATCGCCGAGGGGATCGGCGCCGCCGAGGCGGCCCGGGAACCGATGGCGGCGATGAAGGCGTATGAGCGCCAGGCGGTGCTGTACCACTGCGTGGACCGGTTCACCGAGCGGGCCGAGGAACTGGCCCTGAGCCTGTGCGCCGAGGCGGGGAAGCCGATCGCCGACTCCCGGGGAGAGGTGACCCGTTTGATCGACACTTTCCGGATCGCCGCCGAGGAAGCGGTGAGGATCTACGGCGAAATCCTTCCCCTGGACATCAGCGCCCGGGCGGCGGGCTACACCGGGATGTGGAAGCGGGTGCCGATCGGCCCCTGCTCGTTCATCTCTCCGTTCAATTTCCCGCTGAACCTGGCGGCCCACAAGGTGGCCCCGGCCCTGGCCTGCGGTTGCCCGTTCGTCCTGAAGCCGGCCAGCCTGACGCCGGTGGGGGCGATCATCATCGGGGAGATCCTGGCCGAGACCGACCTGCCACCTGGGGCCTTCTCCATTCTTCCCTGCCCGCGTGACGGGGCAGCCCTGTTCACGACCGACGATCGGCTGAAGCTCTTGAGCTTCACGGGCTCGCCCGC
>CAZZIV010000047.1:0-15624 GCA_964654385.1 uncultured Acidobacteriota bacterium
CTACAAGCGTACTCTTCATCCAGTACAGACCTTCTTTCTTGGGGAAGTTCTGGTTCGTCTACCTGGCCAAGGCGGTGGCGGTGTTCCCGGGGGGATTCGGGACGCTGGACGAGCTGTTCGAACTCCTGACCCTCACCCAGACCGGCAAGATGTCCAAGGACGTACCGATCATTCTGTATGGGCGGGAGTTCTGGCAGGATATCCTGGACCTGGATAAGTTGGTGAAGTGGGGGACGATCTCTCCAGGAGACCTCGACCTGTTCCAGGTGGTCGATTCACCGGAGGAAGCGTTTCGCTACCTGACCGGGAGGCTGGAACGCCTCTACCTGTCGGCCGGACCGGCCCTGGACTAGCCGTCCAGTTTCCTGAATCCGCCGGGACCGAACTGGGACGGATAGGCGCCGACCGGTCCGCCGGGGCCGTTCCCGCCGTAACCGCTGGACATCCCCTGGGCCGGTCCGATCCATTCCAGGACTTCCGAGGTGGTGAAGGTTTTCACCATCGGCCGCTCGTACCGGTCCCTGCTCTGATCGTCTCTCATTGATTCCACTCCGACTCAATCCAGATTGTTTCGCGCCTTTACGTTTCTATACATGAACGATACAAGGGAATCCGCAGAAGATCAAACACCATTATCGAAATCAGGCCCGGATTTCCAGGATTCTCTGGATTCTATCCTCAAGAAGTTTAAGATAGCGGTCTGTTCGTCGATAGGACTTGCGCAGGAACGGATGCTCCGATGAGGAAACCCTGATGAACCGAACCGCTCGATCCAACCTGTTCCCTTCCAGGACTGTCGTCCTGGGGCTGTTCGGGGCGTTGATCCTGGCGCTCCCCCTGGCCGCGGCCGAGGTGGCGCCATCCGGTGCCGAACCGGCCCCGAGCGCGGCCGGGCACACCACGGGAGAGGCCCGAGCGGTCCAGGATGTCCAGCAGGAACCGGCCGCCCCGGAGCACGCTGGAGAAAGCGCCGAAGGCCATGGCGGCCTGGGCGAGCGATTCCCGCTCTGGTCGGTGCTGCCGTTCATCGGCATCCTTCTTTCCATCGCCGTGATGCCGTTGGTCGCCTCTCATTTCTGGCACCATCATTACCCGAAAATCGCGTTCCTGTGGGCGCTGATTTTCGCGATCCCCGCCCTTTTGGCCTATCGAGGCGAGGCGCTCCATGAAATCCTGCATATCTATCTGCTGGATTACATTCCGTTCATCATCCTCCTGTGGGGGCTCTTCACCGCAGCCGGGGGGATCGTCGTCCAGGGAACCCTGGCCGGGAAGCCTTCCGTGAACACCGGCCTTCTGGCGCTGGGCACGTTGATCGCCTCCTGGATCGGGACCACCGGCGCGGCGATGCTTCTGATCCGGCCGCTCCTGAGGGCGAACCTGGGCCGGCGCCACAAGGTGCACGTGGTGGTCTTCTTTATCTTCCTGGTCGCGAACATCGGGGGCTCCCTCACGCCGCTGGGAGATCCTCCCCTGTTCCTCGGTTTTCTTCACGGGGTCAGTTTCTTCTGGACCCTTCACCTGATCCCCCACATGGGGTTCGCTTCCTTGATCCTACTGGCGTTGTTTTTCACCTTGGACAGTTACTACTACAAGAAAGAGGACATCTCCAAAGGGGAAGAAACGGAGGAGAAGGCTCCCCTCAAGATCGGCGGGCTCCACAACCTGATCTTCCTGGGCGGCATCATGGGTGCGGTTCTCATGTCCGGAGTATGGCGGCCCGGCGAGATCCAGATCGCCGGCATCCATGTCGGGATTCAGAACCTGACGCGGGATGGCCTGATCATCCTGATGGGGCTCTTCTCCATGCTCACTACGAGCAAAAAACTGCGGGAGGCCAACGGTTTCTCCTGGGAACCGATCCGGGAGGTCGCCTACCTGTTCGCCGGGATCTTCATGACCATCATCCCGGCGCTGGCGATTTTAAAAGCGGGGGAACACGGAAGCCTGGCCGGGTTGATCGCCGCGGTCCAGGAGCCCTGGCAGTATTTCTGGGTTACCGGCTCGCTATCGTCCTTCCTCGACAACGCTCCGACCTACCTAACCTTCTTCAACACGCAGCTCGGACAGTTCTACCCTGGAATGGCGGAGCACCTGGCGGTCGGGAAACTGATGGTTGAGAAGGCCCATTTCCTGCAGGCGGTTTCCGCCGGTGCGGTCTTCATGGGCGCCAATACCTATATCGGCAACGCTCCCAATTTCATGGTAAAGGCGATCGCCGAAGAGGCCGGCGTCACCATGCCGTCCTTCTTCGGCTACCTCCTTCGCTGGTCCCTCCCGATCCTCATCCCCCTTTTCCTCCTGGTAACCGTGATCTTCTTCCTCTAACCGCATAGGTAAAATCGGCAAATAAAATAGGGTCAGATTTAATTAAACGCTCCGACGGCTAAATAAATCTGACCCTATTTTATTTTCAAAAGTTGCCTATGTGCCTACGCTACCTATAATGACTTTATGCGTCGTTTTTCGTGGAAGCCAATCGTTTCGGTCATCGTGGCCGGCGCGATCCATGCTTCCGCCGCTCCCCCCGCCACGCCCGACGGCACGCTTTTTCCAACCCCTGAGGCGCTGGAGGGGCATGTCGCCTTCTGGACGACCATTTTCGCCGAGCAGGATGTGGACCGCGTCATCGTCCATGACCTGGACGACCCGATGCTGGTGTACGAGGTATTCGTCCTCCCGGGGGAGAAAAAGGACTCCTACACCGAGGCCCAGGAAGAATTGGTGGAGGCCCGGCGGGAATCCTGGGAAAAGCGCCTAAAAACGCTGGAAATGGCGATCAAAACCGGCCAATCGCTCTCCGACCAACAAAAAGAGCTGGCCCTCCGAATCAGCACCACAATCGGCTCCGACCGGATCCAGGACGCCCATTCTCGGGTGCGCACCCAGCGCGGCCTTCGGTCCCGGTTCAAACGGGGCCTGGAATTGGGGAATCGTTACGACGCCGTCATCCGGAGCATTCTCAAGGAAGCCGGCCTGCCGGAAGCCCTGGTTTACCTCCCTCACGTGGAATCGTCCTACCAACCCGCCGCCCGCTCCTCCGCCGGCGCCGCCGGGATCTGGCAGTTCACCCGCTCCACCGGCAAAGCTTTCCTCAAAATCAACTCCGCCATCGACGAACGGCTCGACCCCCTGGCCGCCACCCGGGGCGCCGCCCGTTACCTGGCCGACGCCTACCAACGGCTGGGATCCTGGCCCCTGGCGATCACCTCCTATAACCACGGAGTCAACGGCATGGACCGGGCCCGCGCCCAGTTCGGCGACGACCTGGGGGAGATCGTCTACAACTATCGCAGCCGCTACTTCGGTTTCGCCTCGAAAAACTTCTACGCCGAGTTCCTGGCCGCCCGGGAGATCGCCGAAAACCCCGCCCGCTACTTCCCTGAAGGGCTCCACCCCGCCGCCCCTCTCAGCGAGGAGAACCTCGCACTCAAACACTCCACACCGGCTGCCCGCCTGGCGCGGCAGTACGGCGTTCCACTCAAAGAACTGGTCAGCCTGAACCCGGCCTGGACCCGGCGCACGATCTACGGCAACCTCCGAGTTTCCAAGGGAACCATCGTCCGCCTGCCGGCAGGCGCCCTGGAACGGTTCGCCTCCGGCAACGTCCCGGAAGTCGACCTGACCCCTCCCGGGCCGCCGCCGGACACCTACCACCGGGTCGCCCGGGGCGAAAACCTGAGCGTCATCGCCCGGCGCTACGGCATCTCCCTTGCCGCCCTCCGCCGGATGAACGGGATGGACCGGCGCGACAGCACCATCTACCCAGGTGAAAAACTCCGGGTTTTCCTCCCCCACGCCGCCGCTCCTTCGATCCACCGTGTCGCCCGAGGCGAGACCCTCTCCCAGATCGCGCGACGCTACAAGGTCCCCCTGGACGACCTTCTCCGCCGGAACCGCCTGACCCTCCGCTCGGTGATCCATCCCGGCCAGACGATCAAGCTCCGCTGACCGTCCCCCTCTTCCCGCCCCTGTGCTATCGTTCGGCCATGAGCACCGAAAGTCGTTTATACAAAGGGGACAAGACCACCCGGCGGGTCTCCGAAGCCGAGCCGGCACCAAGGGTCCAGCCGGAGAAGGAAGGACCCCGCCTGGCCGGAATCGTCGCCATCGGAACCGAACTGGTCCGGGGCCGACTCCAGGACGCCAACACCGCCTGGCTGGCCGAACAGCTCACCCGGCGCGGCTGCAAAATCGACCGGATCCTGGTCGTCCCCGACGAAGACGACGCCATCACCTCGGCGGTGCAGGATTGCCTGAAACGGGGCTGCTCCCTGGTGGTCACCACCGGCGGCCTGGGCCCCACCGCCGACGATCGCACCCTGGGCGCCACCGCCGACGCCCTGGGGCTCCCCCTGGCCCTCCACTCCGAAGCGAAGGAAATGGTGGAGCAGGCGTACAAGCGCCTCAAGGAACGGCGGATCGTCACCCACGACGGCCTGACCCGCTCCCGGGAGAAGATGTGCGCCCTTCCCCTGGGCGGCACGCCTCTCCGAAACGAAAACGGCATCGCCCCGGGAGTGCTCTCCCGCCTCCCTGCCGGCGCCGCGGTGATCAACCTCCCCGGCCTGCCCGAACAGGCCCGGGCCACCTGGACCGAGGCGATGCCGCACCTGAAGGAACTCCACGACCGGAAAGTGAGCGCCTACAGAGAGGTGGAAGCGCCGACCCTGGACGAGTCGGTCCTTCAGCCCTGGCTGGATACGATCCAGGAGGAGTTCCCGCAGGTCTGGATCAAAACCTACGCCCCGGGCTTCCGGAAAAAGCGCAAGGGGATCCTGGTCACTTTCGAAGCGGACGCCCCCACCAAGCACGAGGCGGAGTTGAAGGTGGAAGGAGCCCTGCGCCGTCTCCTGGCCCTGGCCGGAGCGGGCTGACCCCGCGCGCCGGGTATATCATCGTCTCATGACCACGAGACGCCGCCTCCTGACCCCGGTCCTGTTCCTGCTGCTGCTCGCCACCGGCTGCCGTTCCGAGATCCTGGTGGAAATCGCTACGACGATCTACCTGGACGGAAGCCTCGACCGGCAACTGACGATCCACGGGCGGGAAACGATGACCGAACCGCCCTGGGAAGACGGCACCCTGGCCGAGCATACCGGCGTCACCCTGGCGGCCCCCGACGCTTGGGACCGTGTGGAAACCGGACCGGCCGTTACCCGCGCGGAAGGGTTTTTCTCCGCCGCCGCCGATGTTCCGCCGCTTCTCGCCCACGGGAGCGCCGAATCCGGCTCTCCCCTGCCGGACCGGGGTTCGCTCGTTCTGGACCGGGACGACCTGGTGATCCTGGACCGGTACCGGTACGAAGAAACGTTCGGTGACCCGTACGGCCAGGCCGGCGCCGACGCCGCCCTGGACCAGATCCTGGACCTGCTGGAAGACTGGATCCGGGACGAACTGGAGAAATCCTTCCCTCGAGGCGTGGACCTGGACGGTGTTCATCGGTTTATGGCCCAGGAAATCCGACCGGTGGCCCGCAAGATGCTGGCCGAGCGTTCCAGCCTGCCTGGGAAAGAAGAAATCGAGCAACGGGTCCCGGCCCTGCAGGACATCTTTCGCAAACACGGCCTTCCGGTGGTCTCCCTGAACCTCCCCGGCCAGGAGGCACCGGCGTTCGACAGGTTCTGGGAGCTCCAGGCCGGCCCGCTCCTGGACTGGACCCGGGCACGGCTGGCCGCCGCCATCTCCACCGAGGAGGAAACCGTGGAGCCGTACCGGCTGAGCTTCGTCCCCACGCCGGACAGCCTGGAAGAAACGGCGACCCGAATCCTCATCGAGCGCTGGGGCAGCGAACAGGCCGGCACAGACGCGCTGATCCGGTGGATCCAGGCGATGGAAGGGTACTACGGGTCCGATTCCGCGTCCCATTACCGGTTCCGCAGCCAGGTCACCCTCCCGGGCGTCCAGCTTCGCGGGAACGGCGCCGTGGAGGACGGCGGATGGACCTGGTTCTTCCGCGGGAAAGAGATGGCCGCCGGCGAGGTCACCCATCGCGCCGAATCGGCGGTCCTGAACCTGGACAGCCTGCGGGCCCTCGGCGCCCGGCGGGATTTCAACAAGTCCGACCTGATGAACCTGGTCGACCTCCTGGACCGGCAGGACCCGGACGGCGCCCTGAAGGCGTTTCTGCAGGAGGCCGTGGACGAAGGATCGCCGGAACTTCTCACCGACGAAGACGGCCTGGCGAAACTCCCGAACGGCCTGGCGACTTCGGCCCTGGAACTCGCGGCGCTGCTGAGGGAGCGGGATTCCTCCTGACCCCGGCCGGGTCAGACGGAAGTGCGGCCCTTGGAGACCGGCTCCTCCTCCTGTTTCCAGGAATCTTTCAATTCACCGATCTCCTTCCGGAACTTCCGCACCAGGTCGTCGGGAACGAACCGGGCGGCCATGTCCGAAACCACCAGCACATACGGGGCCAGCGTGGAATGGCTGAGCATGCTGCTGCCGCCGGGAGCATAGGCAACGATCGGCAACACGAGCACGGAGAACGCCAGGAACGCCACCGCCACGCCGACCGCCGCCCCGGCCAGCCGATCGGCCCAGCTCAGCATCGCCGCCTTCACCAGCTTCCGGATCAGGAACGCCAGGAGGCTCCCGGCCAGCATCACCGCGATGAAGATCAACAGGTAGCAGATCAACCGCAAAACTCCGACCGGAAGATCGAACAAGCCCAGACGGTCGGCCAGCGGCTCGTGGAACATGCTGGCCACCAGGAACGCGGCGATCAAGGCGCCGAATCCGACCAGGATCCGAACCAGCCCTTTCATCAAGCCGACCACCACCAGGATTCCCATGGAGGCCAGAAGCACGATATCGAACCCGTTCATCGCTCTACCCTCCATGGACCAGGCGCTCTTCCTCGATCTGATGCAGCATCTCCGGAGTGATATCCCCGGTCGGATAGTCGCCGCTGAAACATGCGGAGCACATCTCGTGGACCCGTTCGCTCTCTTCGGTGACCGACGCCAGGAGATCGCCCAGGCTCTGGTACAGCACCTTGTCGGCGCCGATCGCCTCGGCGATCTGATCCACCGTCTTCTCCCTGGCGATAAAGTCCCGCTTGGTCGCCATATCGATGCCGTACACACACGGATGGGTCAGCGGCGGCGAGGTGGAGGCGAACAGAACCTTCCTGGCGCCGGCCTCACGGGCGAGCTGAACAATCTGCCTACTGGTCGTGCCTCGCACGATCGAGTCATCCACCAGCAGCACGTCCTTCCCGCGAAACTCTTCTTCGATAGTGTTCAATTTCCGCCGCACCGACCGTTTCCGTTCCCCCTGGTCCGGCATGATGAAGGTCCGCCCCACGTACCGGTTTTTCACCAGCGCCTCCCGGTACGGCAGTCCCAGTTCCTGGGCCATGGCCAGGGCAGACGTCCTCGCCGAGTCCGGCACCGGGATCACCACGTCGGCCTGGAGCCGTTCCTTCCGGAACGATTCGGCCAGCTTCACACCCATCTTCCTGCGGGTGTCGTACACCGATACCCCTTCCAGGTAGGAATCGGGCCGGGCGAAATAGACGTATTCGAACACGCAGGGATGAGGATGGGGCTCGGCGAGCGCTTTCCGATGGATGTTCCGGTCCAGGTCGATGAACACCGCCTCTCCCGGATTGCCCCATGGCAGCAGGTCGTACCCCAATGTGGCCAGCACCACCGACTCGGAGGCGATGGCGTACACCTCCAGGCCGTTCTTCTCCCGTTTCCCCATGGCGATCGGCTTGATGCCATATGGATCCCGGAACGCGAACATCCCGTGGCCGGCCACGAAACCGGTGACGCTGTAGGCGCCCTTCACCGTCCTGTACACCTCGGCCACCGCCTGGTTGTACGCCTCCACCGTGAACCCGTCCCGCGCCGACCGGGCCAGGGCGTTGGCGAAGACGTTCAGGATCACCTCCACGTCGCAACCGGAATACAGGTGGCGCAGGCTTTCGCCGGCCAGTTCCGTTTCCAGGGAATCGTAGTTGGCCACGTTTCCGTTGTGGGCCATCACGATGCCGAACGGGTAGTTCACCGTGAACGGCTGGGCGTCTTCCCCGCCGCCGGATCCGACCGTCGGGTACCGGACATGGCCGACCGCCAGGTCGCCCTGGAGCCTTTCCATGTTGGCCGCGGAAAAAATGTCCCGGACCAGCCCCTCGCCCTTTTTGATGTGAAACCGACCGTCGTAGGAAATGATGCCGGCGGCGTCCTGGCCACGGTGCTGAATCGCCACCAGGCCGTCATAGATTTCATGAACCGCCGTATCCGAACCGATGATCCCGATAAATCCACACATCTCGTCCAGCCTCCGGAGCTCTTTAAAAAGGAATAGTAACATCCGGCTGAATTGACGCTACCGGCGGACCCTCCCTATAATGCCCCGGACCCTAACGATCGGGAGACAGGGACATGTCCACCGTCACGAAAAAACTGGCCGAAACCGCCGGTCTGGGCGACATCCACCAGGTGGTGGAGGGAGGCGGCCGTCTGACGGCCGAGCAGGGAATCCGCCTTTTCCGATCCAAGGCGCTCATGGCGGCCGGCGCCATGGCCGACCTGGTGCGCAATCGGAAAAACGGCGACAACACCTACTTCGTCCGGAACATGCACCTGAACCCGACCAACGTCTGCACCGCCGACTGCAAGTTCTGTGGTTTCTACCGCCCGTACAAACACAAGGAAGAGGGATGGACCTGGTCCCTGGAACGCTGTCTGGAGGAGGTCCGGAGCCGCCTGTCCGAACCGCTCACCGAAGTGCACATCGTCGGCGGCCACAACCCGGATTACCCGTACGAATTCTACACCTCCCTGATCCGGGAAATCCGCGCCCTCCGGCCGGACATGCATGTGAAGGCGTTCACCGCCACCGAGTACGACTTCTTCGCCCGCCGGTTCAAGATGCCGCTGGAAAAGGTGATCGAGGATTTCATCGACGCCGGGCTGGGGTCGATCCCCGGCGGCGGCGCAGAAGTGCTGGTGGAACGGGTCCGGCAGGAGTTGTACCCGAAAAAGATCGGCGCCGAACGCTGGCTGGAGGTGGTCCGCGCCGTCCACGAACATGGCATCCGCTCCAACGCCACCCTGCTTTACGGCCATATCGAAACGGTGGAAGAGCGGATCGAGCACATGGTGAAGCTTCGAGAGCTGCAAGACGAAACCGGCGGATTCATGTGCTTCATCCCGCTGGCGTTCCACCCGGACAACACCGAGCTGAGCCATCTCTCCCCGACCACCGGCTTCGACGACCTGATGACCATCGCCGTCTCCCGGCTCATGCTGGACAACTTCGACCACATCAAGGCGTACTGGGTGATGCTTACGCCTCGCATCGCCCAGACCGCCCTGAACATGGGCGCCGACTGCATCGACGGCACCGTGGTGGAAGAAAAGATCGTTCACATGGCCGGTGCTAGCTCTCCGGAAGGGATGAGCATGGCCGGTCTGACCCGGCTGATCACCGAGGCGGGCAGGAAACCGGTGCAGCGGGATTCGCTGTACAACATCCTGGAGCCGGCGGTCCCGGCTGGAAATCCTGTTCAGCCTTCCGCGTGAACCGTTTGCTTTCCGAAATTCTGCCCGTAATCGGAGTACGCCGGCTCCCACTCATTGACGCTTTCCGAGCCGGCTCCATATAATGCTCTGGTCCAACAGACGGGGGACCGGAGCATGCCTGCCATGGAACGACCTATTCGAATCGGCGCAGTCTCTTTCCTGAACGCGCGCCCGCTGGTGTTCGGCCTGCAGGAAGGGCTGAACCCGGGGAACCTGGAACTGAGCTTCGACACTCCTTCCGACCTGGCCGATCGGATGGAGGCCGGCGATCTGGACATCGCCCTGCTCCCCAGCATCGAGCTGGCCCGGATTCCCGGCCTGGAGGTTGTCCCCGGGCTGAGCATCAGTTGCGACGGCCCGTCCAGGTCGGTGCTGATGGTCAGCAAAGCCCCGGTGGAGAAGATTCGGACCGTCGCCCTGGATCCGGAATCCAGGACCAGCAACGCCCTGGTGCAGGTGCTGTTCGCCACGGTCTGGAACCGGAAGCCGACCTTCCTGACCGGGCGGCGGAACCTGGAGGAAGCGCTGGAGGTCGCCGATGCCACCGTCCGGATCGGCGACAAGGCGCTGTTCGAACCGCTCCCGGAAGGTTTTTGCTCCTACGACCTGAGCGGTGTGTGGACGGAGCGAACCGGCCTGCCGTTCGTATTCGCCGTCTGGGCCTGCCGTCCCGGCGCGGTGGACAGGGAGTTGTACAAGCGGCTCCACGCCTGCCGTCGTGCCGGAAAGCAGGCGATCTCTTCCATCGCCGAAGAATGGGAGTGGGACGGCACCCGCTTCCCCGACCTGGTGGAAACCTACTTGACCCGGAACATCCGCAGCCGGTTCGGTTCCCGGGAGCTTCATTCCCTCAAAGGGTTCCTGGATGTGGCGGCCGGCTGCAAACTGATTCCGCCGCCGCCGGAGATCCGCCTGGCGTTTCACCGCTGGACGGAATGCCACGCCAAGGCGGCCGCCATGGCGTCCACAGGGAGAACCGATTCATGAGAGCCGCACTGGACGCCGTCGCCTGCAAGGTGATGAACGGTGAAAGGATCGATACCGACGAGGCGCTTCTGCTTCTCGAACACGAACAGCTCACCACCCTGGGAGCGTTGGCCGACCTGGTCCGCCGCCGGAAACACCCGGACAACATTGTCACCTACATCATCGATCGGAACATCAACTACACCAACGTCTGCAACGCGTTCTGCTCGTTCTGCGCCTTCTACCGGCCTCCGGGAGACAAAGACGAAGGGTACGTCCTGCCCGTCGAGACGATCCTCCACAAGATCCGGGAAACCTACGACCTGGGAGGCAACCAGATCCTCCTGCAGGGCGGCCACAACCCGAAGCTGAAAATCGACTACTACGAAGATCTGTTCCAGCGGCTCAAGGAAGCGTTCCCGGACCTTTGGCTCCATGCCCTCTCCCCGCCGGAGATCGTGCACATCACCAAGGCTTCCCGGCTGGAGCTGAAGGAAACCCTGCAACGCCTCCGCGCGGCCGGGCTGGATTCGATCCCCGGCGGCGGTGCCGAGATCCTGGTGGATGCAATCCGCTCCCGTCTCGCCACCAACAAGTGCGACACCGACCAGTGGCTGGAAGTGATGGAGCAGGCCCACCACCTGGGAATCCGGTCTACCGCCACCATGATGTTCGGGCATATCGAAACTCGGGCCGACCGGGTGGAGCACCTCCGTCGACTCCGGGATCTCCAGGACCGGACCTCCGGCTTCACCGCCTTCATCGGCTGGACCTACCAGCCTCACGAGGGCGACCTGGGCGGTGAAGAGGTCACCTCCGCCGAATACCTGCGCACCATCGCCGTGGCCCGCCTCTTCCTGGACAACTTCGAGAACCTGCAAGCGTCCTGGGTGACCCAGGGGCCGAAGGTCGGAAGCGCCGCCCTGGCGTTCGGCGTAAACGACATGGGCAGCACCATGATCGAGGAAAACGTGGTCGCCGCCGCCGGCACAGCCTTCAAGATGGACCAGCCCCAGATCGTCGCCGCCATCCAGGACGCCGGGTTCACCGCCGTCCGGCGAAACATGCTGTATGAACGGGTCGAGATCCATCCGGCGCCGGCCATGGCCATGGAATCGTAAGACCTTTTGCAACCCTGCACGGAAACCTCCGGATCTTGCATCCGGCACACCCATGGCCGTAGGTTCTCTTCATGATGAGACGACCGGACCGCCAGGCTGTTCCGCAGTGAGAATCCTCCCTGGAATCCGACTCCTGGCCGCGATCCTCGTTGCGGCCACGGCGGCATCTCACCTCTCCGCCCGTTCCCTGTACGTCTGGAGCCCCGCCTCCGCCATGACCGACGGCGTTACGGAGAACGGCATCACCGACTACCAGGCCCAGGACCGGCTGATCCGGTTCTGCGCCAACCCGGAGGCGGGGATCACCCGGCTCTACTTCCTGGTCGTTCCGGAAACCATGGAGCCCGGCTCCATGGCCACCTTCCTGCGCCGGGCGAAGGATGCGGGGATCGAAGTCTACGCCGTCCCCAGGGGCTCGATCCAGGATGACTGGATCGCACCGATGCGCCGGAAGCAGACGGCGAACCACGCCGTCGTATGGGACTGGGCCGAAACGATCCTGGCGTTCAACCGGGAACACCCGGAGGGCGGTTTCGCCGGGATCCAACTGGACGTGGAGCCTCACCTGGCCGCGCCGGGCGGAGGCCGCCCCCTCTGGAAAAGGAAACGGGAAGGGACCGCCGACAGCAAGACCAACCGGCGGATCGCCCTCGCATACCTGGACCTGCTGGACGGGACACGCCGGCTCCTGGAAAAGGGACCCGGTTCCCTGAAGCTCGCGGTAACCATCCCGACCTGGTACGACGGGAACGACCGGCCTAAAACCTTCCGGTTCACCGCCGGGGGGCACAAGAAAACCTGGGCCGCCCATATCCAGGACCGGGTCGATTTCGTCTCCCTGATGGGTTACGCCGACGCCGTGACGAAAGAAGGACGCGCCCGGCTCCTGAACGATACCCGGCAGGAACTGAAATACGGCCCTGCCGAGATCCTCCTGGAAAGCTCCAAGCGGGGGCGGAAGAAGAAAGCCCGGACCCTCTACCAGGAAGGGGAAAAGGCGATGCTCCGCCTGGAGCGGTTCCTGGCCAAGGCATACCGGAAACAGCCCCACTTCCTGGGAACCGGCGTCCATCATTACCTGCACGCCTACGGCTCCGGCAGCCGAAAATGGCCCAGACACGAAAACTGAACCGTGAGCCCGATCCAGCCGGTTCCGGATCCAGAGTCCGCCGCGTCAGCGCTCGGAAGAACCGATACTCCCCGCACGAAAGGCCGGTCGCCGAGTCATCGGAAACACCTCGATCACGGCAGCCGAGGATTTTATATAAGATGAACCGGTCCCGGCGGCCTCTCCGGCCACGCCGGGGAAGAGGCGACCTGTGAGCGAACGACCCAAACAATCCTCCCGGCTCCTCCTGGAGCTGTCGCAGGAACGGATTCTGGTCATGGACGGGGCGATGGGCACCATGATCCAGTCGTTCGGCCTGACCGAAGCCGACTTCCGTGGGGAGCGGTTCGCCTCCCACCCGGTGGACCTGAAAGGGTGCAACGATCTGCTGGTGTTGACCCGGCCGGAGGTGATCCGGGAGATCCACCGCCGCTACCTGGGCGCCGGCGCCGATATCATCGAAACCGACACCTTCAACGCCACATCGATCTCCATGGCCGATTACCGGATGGAAGACCAGGTGTTCGCCATCAACCAGGCGGCGGCGGAGATCGCCCGGGAAGCGGCGGAGGAGGCCACGAAGAACGACCCGAACCGGCCCCGGTTCGTCTGCGGCTCCATCGGCCCGACCAATCGTACCGCCTCCCTGTCGCCGGACGTGGAGAACCCGTCCCTCCGGGCCGTCACCTTCGACCAACTGGCCGCCGCTTACCACGAACAGGTATCCGGTTTGATGGCCGGCGGCGTCGACCTGCTGGCCGCCGAAACCACCTTCGACACCTTGAACCTGAAGGCGGCGCTGTTCGCCATCGGGAAGTATTTCGAAGAACACCAGGTGGAGGTTCCGGTTCTCGCCTCCCTGACCATCATGGACGCCGCCGGCCGCACCCTTTCGGGGCAGACCCTGGAGGCGGCCTGGATCTCCATCGAGCACGCCTCCCCTGCCTTCGTCGGCCTGAACTGCGCCTTGGGGCCGGAGCAGATCGAGCCTCACCTGGAAGAGCTGTCCCGGATCTGCCCTCTGCCGGTCGCCTGCTATCCGAACGCCGGGCTTCCCAACGAGATGGGCGGCTACGATATGGACCCAGAGAAATTGGCGGGGTTCCTGGGCCGGTTCGCCCGGGAAGGCTGGATCAACCTGGTGGGCGGATGCTGCGGCACCGGCCCGGAGCATATCGCCGCCATCTCCCAGGCGGTGAAAGAGGCGGCGCCCCGGAAGCTGCCGGCCCGGGACACTCGGACCCGTTACAGCGGCCTGGAGCCGTTGACCCTGCGCCCCGATTCCAACTTCCAGATGATCGGCGAGCGGACCAACGTGAGCGGATCCAGGAAGTTCGCCCGGCTGATCCGGAACGGCGAGTACGAAAAGGCGCTGGCGGTGGCGAGGCAACAGGTGGAGGGCGGCGCCAACATCCTGGACGTCAACGTGGACGAAGGGCTGCTGGATTCGGAGAAGGTGATCACCACCTTCCTGAACCAGCTCGGCGCGGAACCGGCGATCGCCCGGATCCCGATCATGCTGGACAGCTCCAAATGGTCGGTCCTGGAGGCCGGCCTCAAGTGCGTGCAGGGGAAATGCCTCGTCAACTCGATCAGCTTAAAGGAAGGGGAAGAGACGTTCCGGGAACACGCCCGGTCGATCCGCCGCTACGGCGCCGCCGCGGTGGTGATGGCGTTCGACGAGAAAGGGCAGGCGGTCACCGTGGAGCGGAAGGTGGAGATCCTCCGCCGGGCGTACCGGATCCTCACCGAGGAGATCGGCTACGACCCGGCCGACATCGTCCTGGATCCGAACGTCCTCACCGTGGCCACCGGCATCGAGGAACACAACGACTACGCCGTCGCCTTCATCGAGTCGATCCGCAGACTGAAACAACTCTGCCCCGGGGCGAAATTCAGCGGCGGGATCAGCAACGTGTCGTTTTCGTTCCGGGGCAACAACGTCGTCCGGGAGGCGATGCACGCGGCTTTCCTGTACCTCGCCATCCAGGCCGGCCTGGACATGGGGATCGTCAACGCCGGCCAACTCGCCGTCTACGACGAGGTTCCGGCCGACCTGCTGGAGCGGGTGGAGGACGTGCTGCTGAACCGCCGTCCCGACGCCACCGACCGGCTGGTGGAGTTCGCCGCCACGGTACAGGGGAAAGGGACCGAACGGAAACAGGCCGACGACGCCTGGCGGAACGAGCCGGTGGACCAGCGGCTGGCCCACTCCCTGGTGAAAGGGATCGCCGATTTCGTGGAGGAGGATGTGGAGGAGGCCCGTGTGAAGTACGGGAAGCCTCTCACCGTGATCGAAGGGCCGCTCATGGCCGGCATGGCCAGGGTAGGCGACCTGTTCGGCGCGGGAAAGATGTTTCTCCCCCAGGTGGTGCGGTCCGCCCGGGTCATGAAAAAGGCGGTGGCGGTGCTGAACCCGTACATGGAGGCGGAGAAAGCGGCCGGCGGCGGCGGCGGCGAAAAGCCGGCGTCTCAAGGAAAGATCGTTCTGGCCACGGTGAAAGGAGACGTCCACGACATCGGCAAAAACATCGTCGGCGTGGTCCTTGGCTGCAACAACTACGAGATTATCGATCTGGGGGTGATGGTTCCCGCTGACCGGATCCTGGCCACGGCGAAAGAGGAAGACGCGGACATGGTCGGCCTGAGCGGCCTGATCACCCCTTCTCTCGACGAGATGGTCCACGTGGCCGAAGAAATGAAACGGCACGGCCTGTCCGTTCCCCTGCTCATCGGAGGGGCGACCACCAGCCCGAAGCATACCGCCGTGAAGATCGCCCCGGTGCTGGACACGCCGGTCGTGTACGTTCCCGACGCGTCCAGGGCGGCGGAGGGGGCGTCCAGCCCGCTGGGGGCGGGCGCGGCGCGCGCGCGGGGCGGAGCGCGCCTCCTG
>CAZZIV010000048.1:0-3658 GCA_964654385.1 uncultured Acidobacteriota bacterium
CTCCCCTTTGCGCCGGGGGACGGGAGCAAGAGAAAGACCCCCTCCCGGGGCCCCCCGGTGGGCGGCGGCCCGGGGGGCCAGGTCGACGATTCCGACTCTACGGGATCCCCGCCGGAACCCGATCACCTCCGCCACGCCGTCGCCGGTCAGGTCGGCGGACTGCAATCGCTCCATTCCGGTCGGCACCGGGATCCGCGCCAGGAGCTTTCCGTCGCTCCGGTAGCTGAACAGCTCCTTCCCGATGGAAACCACTAGCGCCGTCGAACCGGCGGGGGTGCGGATCGACGTGGATCCGATCCCGGTGGCCGGAAGCTTCCGGGACCAGAGCACTCTCATCGGGATTCCTCCCGGCGACCCGGTCCCCAGGAGTGGACTCTCTCCTCCAGGATCACCGGAGCGCAAGGCCTCGATCTCCCGTCGAATCAACGTGTCCAGGCCGTCACGATACCCGTTCCAGCGCTTCCGGATTCTT
Source organism: uncultured Acidobacteriota bacterium (assembly GCA_964654385.1). GTDB lineage: Bacteria > Acidobacteriota > Polarisedimenticolia > Polarisedimenticolales > Polarisedimenticolaceae > Polarisedimenticola. The sequence goes on from CAZZIV010000048.1 coordinate 473, forward strand.
CCCTCGGCATCGATCAGGACCACGACCGGCAATGTGGGCGTCGGCACGTATTTCCGGATGGAACGGTTGCTTCTCCCGATCGGGAGAGTGATCCCCAGTTCTCGCGCCATCCGGAGAGCGATCGCGTCCGGCTCCTCCATGTTGACCGCCACCGCCGTAAAGCCGTTCGATTTCTCTTTCTCCCAGAGTCGCTGCAGCTCCGGAAGCTCTTTCCGACAGGGTCCACACCAGGTCGCCCAGAAGTCCAGGAGAACCACTTCCCCCCGGTGTTCGGCTAGGGTGAACGGCCGATCGGAACCGATGATGGAGAGGGTCAGGTTCTCGATCTTCTCGAACCAGGGCTCCGCCCGGTATTCGATCTCCCTCCCGGCCGATCGAGCATGGAACGGCGAGGAGGGAGACTCCAGGGTCCAGGATGGTTGCACCCCACCCTCGAACCAGCGAAGGAGCGGAACCGTCTTCGTAGGATCATCAGAAGGGCCGGAGGAAAATCCCGCCTGTGGATAGGCGAACAGGAGCAGGAGAGAACAGAGGATTGCGTGGAACCGGCCCATAGGGATCAAAATACCCGCGGACTTGGATCCGTGCACCCTGCCAGAGAGGGCGGGGCCAAATCGTATCCCGGAACCGACAGGCGGATCAGGCAGTGATCGACGCCGAACGCCAGTTGGAGATGATCTCCCACGCCTTGGAAGTTTCGATCTCCACGAACCGCCGATACACCTTTCTTCGTGCCGGATCGATCTGGTAGGTCCGGTTCTCGAAATCGAAAGAGACGATCGGGGTCGGTTCGGCAACGGTCTTGGTTCGGGTCTTCTTGGTCGTGCGGGGCATTGACGGTCTCCTGTCCGGTAGATTCCTGGCCACCCTTCCATACAAGTTCAAAATTCATACCAACCTGAACAGAACCCTGAATCAGGTCAGAACCGATCTAAAAATAGAATTGATAGAAGAACCCAGACATCCCATGCATGAAATCCGCCTGGGTCGATCTGTCATCCAAGATTACGACTCGGCCATCTTGACCGGTAAAGGGTTAATTCGGCCATACTGGCGCGGCCGGGAGATCCGATCTACCATGCCGGATCATGGTGGAACCGGGCGTATCCAGCCGAGCCAGAATCCTCCTGGTGGGAGGCGCAGGGGAGGTCCGGCGATCTTCCGCCCGCGCCCTGGTCCAGGAAGGGTACCAGGTGGATGAAGTCACCCTCGGACCCGAACTGTTCCGCTCCCTGGAGAGCCGATCCTATGACGCGGCGATCATCGGCCCCGGCTACCCGACCGAATCGCTCTGCGCGTGGATCCGTTCCCTGGGGGAACGGTACGGGAGCCTGCCGGTCTTCGTGATGATTCCGCCGGCCGCCCTTTCCACCGCCGGCCGGTGCATGAAGGCGGGCGCCGAGGATTACCTCCTGCATCCCATTCACAGGGACGAGCTGCGGACACGCCTGAACCGCGTCCTGGAAAAAGGAGACCTGAGTTCCAGGATCGCCTGGTTCCAGGATGAGCTCTCGAAGAAGGCCCAGTACAGGAAGCCGGAGGTCCGTTCCCCCGCCATGCGCACCACGCTGGACCGGGCGATCCGCGTGGCGCCGATGCGTTCCAATGTCCTGATCACAGGGGAAAGCGGCGTGGGGAAAGAACTCATCGCCCGGGCGATCCACCTGAACTCGCCGAGGCGCGACGCGCCGTTTATCGCGCTGAACTGCGCGGCCATGCCGTCCAGCCTGATCGAGTCGGAACTGTTCGGCCATGAAAAGGGGGCGTTCACCGGGGCGATCGCCCGCAACCGTGGAAAATTCGAAATCGCCGACAAGGGGACCCTGTTCCTGGATGAAATCGGCGAGATGGACCTGGGCTCCCAGGCGAAGCTCCTCCGGGTCCTGGAGGAGCGGGAGTTCATGCGGATCGGCGGAGACCGGAGCCTCAAGGTCGACGTGCGGGTGATTGCCGCCACCAACGCCGACCTGGACCGGATGGTCGCCGAACGACGGTTTCGGCGGGACCTTTACTACCGCCTGAAGGTGGTGGTGATCCCGGTTCCCCCTCTTCGGAACCGGAAACAGGACTTCCCATACCTGGTGGATACGTTTCTCGACCAGTTGGCAAAAAGCAACGCGGTGCCCAGGAAGGAGATCGTGCCGGAAACCTTGGCCCTTCTCCAGTCGTATTCCTGGCCCGGAAATGTCCGGGAATTGAAGAATGTTCTGGAAAGCGTCCTGGTCTCCACTCCCGGGGAAACGATCCGGCCGGAAGACCTGCCGGGGATGTTCCGCGCGGGGACTGATCCGAAATCGATCCTGGGAATGCGCCCGGGAATGTCGTTGGAGGAGATGGAAAAAGAACTGATCCGGATCACCCTCGAACACACCGGGGGGAATCGAACCTACAGCGCCTCCCTCCTGAAGATCGGCGTTCGAACTTTGCAAAGGAAGATCCTGGCCTACGGCATCGATATCGCTCCGAAGCGAAGAAGACCGCGCAAACGGAGTTCGTCAACCTGAAATCGAATTTTTTTAAATTTTTTTTCGGCACCACATTCTTCGATTTCACTCCGTCTATTCCACCGTTTCATTACGCGCGCGAATTCATCGTCATGATTCCGATTCCTCCGGAGAGCAATGTTCATCGGTGTTTCCCAGGAACAGGTTATCGCCGGCAATCGATCGTAAAGGCGTAACGATCCGAAAGAACGACGCGGGACCTACCCGGAACCTACTGAGCCCGCGTCACCTCTCCTGCTTTTAATGCTTGACCGGGATTTTTTGCATCTTTATATTCGTGGTGATGCAGGAGTCCTGCTTCTGCATGAATCCAAAGGGAAGGAGGTGATCCAAAGCATGGCTGTAAGAAGAAAAAAAGCGACCAAGAAAAAGGCCGCGAAAAAAAGGGCGACGAAGAAAAAAGCCGCCAAGAAAAAAGCGACCAAGAAAAAGGCCGCGAAGAGAAAGGTAGCCAAGAAAAAGGCCACCAAGAAAAAAGCGGCCAAGAGAAAAACGGCGAAAAGAAAAACCGCCAAGAGAAAGACCGCGAAGAGAAAGGTAGCCAAGAAAAAGGCCACCAAGAAAAAAGCGGCCAAAAGAAAGACGGCGAAAAGAAAAACCGCAAAGAGAAAGACCGCAAAGAGAAAAGTAGCCAAGAAAAAGGCCACCAAGAAAAAAGCGGCCAAGAGAAAGACCGCGAAGA
>CAZZIV010000048.1:3758-15516 GCA_964654385.1 uncultured Acidobacteriota bacterium
GTAGCCAAGAAAAAGGCCACCAAGAAAAAAGCGGCCAAGAGAAAGACCGCGAAGAGAAAAACAACCCGCAGGCGGAGATAACCTTCTTACGGAGGTATGACTTCCTGGGATTGATTTCTCATGAAAAACCATCAAGGGACGCTGCTTCGCAGCGTCCCCTTTTCTTTCCGGCGCCACCCGGGGCCCCCTTCCCGCCCATAAATAACCTTATGATTTCGACCTATTTCTTCTTCCCCCCCGGAACGGGAACCCGACCCGGCCGTTACGGGGCATCCCGGGCCGATCCCTCCGTGTTCCGCCGGGAGGCCCCTGGGATCGTTTACACAGATGTAACGTCCTTGTTACCCGCCGTTCCCTCTCCTGATCTCCAATAGGACTGTGTTCAGAACTTATTGGAAGGAGATTCGCACGATGCAATCCAAGAACGACAACATCCTTCGCGTCCTGGTGGCCGCATGGTTTCTACTGGTCTCCTGGCCCGCCATGGGGCAGGCGGTGAAAGTGGACGACGCCATCCCGGCTTATACCAAGACCAGCGGAGTTTCGGGAACACTCAACTCGGTCGGATCCGACACCCTCAACAACTTGATGACCCTCTGGGCCGAGGGGTTCAAGAAACAGTATCCGAACGTCAAGATCCAGATCGAAGGGAAAGGATCCTCGACCGCCCCGCCGGCCTTGATCGAGGGGTCTTCGCAACTCGGCCCGATGAGCCGGAAGATGAAGTCCACTGAACTGGACAAGTTCGAAGCCAAGTTCGGCTACAAACCGTCGATGATCCGGGTGGCCGTGGACGCCCTGGCGGTCTATGTGAACAAAGACAACCCGGTCGAACATCTCACCCTGGAGCAGGTCGACGCGATATTTTCGCAGAACCGGACCTGTGGAACCGCCCAGGCGATATCGACCTGGGGACAGGCCGGCCTCACCGGCAAATGGTCTTCCATGCCGATCAGCCTCTACGGCCGCAACTCGGCCTCCGGTACCTACGGGTACTTCAAGAAGCACGCCCTCTGCAAAGGCGACTATAAGTCCACGGTGAAGGAACAACCTGGATCGGCCTCGGTCGTGCAGGGAGTCACCGAGGATCTGGGCGGCATCGGTTACAGCGGGATCGGTTACCGGACATCCGGCGTCAAGCCGCTGGCCCTGGCCAAGAAGGCCGGAGCCCCTTACTACTCCACCGAAACCCGGGACGTGATGTCCGGCAAGTATCCCCTGGCCCGCTTCCTGTACATCTATTTCAACAAAAAGCCGGGCGAACCGCTCAGCCCGATGATCCGGGAGTTCCTGAAATACGCCCTTTCCCATGAAGGGCAGGAGGTCGTGGTGAAAGACGGCTATCTGCCCCTCCCGTCCAAGATCACCGCAGAGGAACGCGACCTACTCCAATGAATCGGCAGCCTCAGACAACATCCACCGGCCGGATCTTCAAGGATCGGGCCGGTGGATGGCTGGTACGGGGAAGTGGGATGGTGATCATCGCCTGCATCCTCGGCATTCTGTTGTTCATCCTCTTCGAGGTCGCTCCTCTCCTGTTTTCGCCGAAATTGGAGGTCCGTAACCGGTTCGCCCCGCCGTTTCCCATGGCGGCCACCGGCGTCACCGACGACTACCGGACCTGCGCCGCTTTTCTCGGGCCCGACGGCGACCTGGCCTTCACCTCCCTTCCACAGGGTAAGAGAATGGAGCAGCAGAAAATTCCGGGACTCCATCTCCAGGACGTGCGAACGGACCGATCCGGAAAATATTTCACCGGAACGACCGAGAACCCGAACGAAGTGGTCATCCTCCCGGTGACCTACGAATACGGATGGCAGGACGGCGAACGGTCGGTGCGTCCGGATGCAGGACCTCCCTGGAGAGTTCCGACCGGGGAGGCGGCCGGCAGGATCGCCCTGTACACGGTGGCCGTCGATCCGTCCGGCGTCTCCTCGATCCTGGCCTGGGACGGCGAGCGCAATCTCACCCTGGTGAAGCTGGAAACGGAGGAAAACCCGTTCACCGGCGAGACCACCTTCCAGGAACATCGAAGAAACCTGGAAGCACCCGGCAACCTGACGGCGCTGGAACTGGCCCACGACGGAAAGCGGGCCTTCGGAGGGACCGCGGACGGCAGAATCCTGTCCTGGGATCTCAGGGAGGACGCCGCCCTCTCGCCGGTGCCGGCCGCCCCGCCGGTCGGATCCGACTCCCCGGTAACCGCCATGACGTTGCTGATCGGTGGCCGGACCCTGGTGGTCGGCCGGAAAGACGGCTCGATCTCCATCTGGTTCTTCGTCCGAACCGCCGAGGGCAGGATTCTCCGGGAAATCCGCAGCTTTCACGCCCTGGAAGGGGAAATTCGTCTTCTCGCTCCTTCCCCCCGGAACAAGGGATTCGCCGCCCTGGACGTCGAGAACCGGCTGGGTCTGTTTCACAGCACGTCGGATCGAGTTCTCTGGACCGGAGATTCTCCTGTCGCTGAAACGAGGAATCTCTCCTATACGCCCAAAGGCGACGGCCTGATCCTGGGAGGGCGGGAGACAATTGCCGACCTGGACCTTCGGAATCCCCACCCGGAATTCAGCCTCCATGCCCTGTTCGGAAAAATCTGGTACGAAGGGTACGACAAGCCCGATTACGTCTGGCAGTCCAGCGGCGCCACCGACGACTTCGAGCCGAAACTGAGCCTGGTACCTCTCCTGATCGGCTCTCTCAAAGGTACCTTCTACTCATTGATCCTGGCGATCCCCCTGGGGGTCCTGGGAGCGATGTACGCCTCTCAGTTCATGTCCCCCGGTCTCCGAGGAATGGTGAAGCCGGCGGTGGAGATCATGGCCGCTCTTCCCAGCGTAGTTCTCGGATTCCTGGCCGGGCTCTGGCTGGCGCCGCGGCTGGAACGTTTCCTGGGGACCCTCGCCCTGATGGCGATCGTCCTGCCGGTTGCCGCCATGGCCACCGGCTGGTTGTTCTCACTCCTTCCGGCCCGCTTCCGTCACCGGTTTCCCGCCGGGATCGAGGCGATTCTGACCCTGTTCACCCTTTCCGGCGCCGGGTGGTTCTGCCTTTCCATCACTCCAGGGTTGGAGAAGTGGGTTCTGGGGGGACCGACCCGGGATTGGATCATCCATACCCTCGGTTTTGGTTATGATCAGCGGAACGCGGTCGTGGTCGGCCTGGGAATGGGATTCGCCGTCATCCCGATCATCTTTTCCATCGCCGAAGACGCCTTCTCCAACGTCCCCAGGCACCTGGTCTCCGGCTCCCTGGCCCTGGGAGCCGATCGGTGGCGGACCGTGACCCGAATCGTGCTCCCTACGGCAAGCCCTGGAGTTTTCTCCGCCGTGATCATCGGCTTCGGGCGCGCCGTGGGGGAGACCATGATCGTACTGATGGCCACTGGAAACACTCCGATCCTGGACTGGAGCCCGTTCAGCGGCTTCCGGACCCTCTCGGCCAATATCGCCGTGGAAATTCCGGAAGCCCCGGAGGGCGGCACCCTTTACAGAACGTTGTTCCTGGCGGCGCTGTTGCTGTTCCTGCTCACTTTCGCGGTGAATACCGCCGCCGAGATGATCCGGACCCGGCTGAGAAAACGGTATGCGAATCTTTAAGCACCGGAAGGCACCGGGGGGAGGGGATCTGCTCACCTGGTTGTGCGCCGGCGCCATGGGCGCATGCGTGCTCCTGGTGGTGTTCCTGATGCTGATCCTGGTTCGGAACGGCTTCGGTCATTTTTTGCAGCGCCCCCTGGATCGGCTGGTCCTGGAGAACGGCTCGATACTCCTGGGCGAAATCCACGAAAGGGAAACAGCGGAAGAAACGGCGGAGCCCAGGGTCCGGATCAAACTGGGGAACCGGGACATCACGGGATCGGACTTCCGCTGGGTGGAGGAGCGTTCGGTCCTTGAACAGGACCGCCCCCGGGAGGCGGTGCTCCTGGAGCGGATGGAGTGGGGAAATTTCTATGGATTTCCCCGGGCCCTGAGGCGGAACGGGGAGGAACTGGTCCGTGGGAGCGAACCGGTCCGCCAGGTGCTTCCCTCGCTCCTGGAAAAGAAACGGATCCTGAGGGGTCGGATCCGGGACCTGGAAAAGGGACAGATCGGAGACGTCAACTACAGAATGGAGCACATCCGGCTGCGAGAGAAGAAGCTGCGATCCTCGGAGACCCCGGAAGGAGAGGTCCTGGCGGTCCACAGGGAGATCGAGGCGTTGGAAGGGGCCTACCGCCAGTTGGAGAAGCAACTCCAGGTGATGCGGGAGGAACTCCTGCAGGAAGTCCTGGTCATGGCAACCGCCGACGGGGTGGAAAAGGAGATTCCCGTCGGGCATATCGTCCGTGTCATCCGGCCGAACGACCTGAACACCACCGGCCGGGCCGCGCTCTTCCTGAGCCGGCTCCGGGAATTCCTGCTCGACGATCCCAGGGAGTCGAACACCGAGGGAGGCATCTTTCCGGCGATTTTCGGCACGGTGATGATGGTCTTCCTGATGGTGTTTTTCGTCACACCGCTGGGGGTTCTCGCGGCGGTCTACATGCGGGAATACGCCAAACAGGGCTGGGTCATCCGCAGCATTCGGATCGCGGTCAACAACCTGGCCGGCGTGCCGTCGATCGTATTCGGCGTATTCGGGCTCGGGTTCTTCGTCTACGTGGTCGGCGGCAGTATTGACCGGCTGTTCTATCCGGCATCCCTACCGACGCCGACTTTCGGAACCGGGGGGATCCTCTGGGCCAGCCTGACCCTGGCGCTCTTGACCGTGCCGGTGGTGATCGTCGCCACCGAAGAAGGGCTGGCGGCGGTGCCCCGATCCGCACGGGAAGGCTCCCTCGCCCTCGGGGCGACCAAGTTCGAAACCACCTGGAAAGTGGTGGTCCCCGGCGCCGCACCAGGGATCCTGACCGGAATCATCCTGGCCATGGCCCGCGCCGCCGGCGAAGTCGCCCCGCTGATGATCGTCGGAATGGTGAAGCTTGCACCTGCCCTGCCGATCGATCACAATTTTCCTTTCGTGCATCTGGAGCGCAAGTTCATGCACCTGGGTTTCCACATCTACGATCTCGGGTTCCAAAGTCCGAACGTGGAGGCCGTAAAGCCTATGGTGTTCGCTACCGCTCTCCTGCTGGTCCTGGTCGTGGCCGGCATGAACCTGTTCGCCACCATGTTGAGAAACCACCTGCGGCGAAAATACGCGTCCAGCGCGGTATGAGGCTGACGTGAGCGAAGAAAACGCGATCGTGGACGTGCCCGACCCCCTCTTGGAGGTCCGGGACCTGTCCCTCTATTACGGTCCGAAGAAGGCGCTGGACGGTGTCCGTTTCAACATCCCACGGAAAAAAATCACCGCGTTCATCGGCCCGTCCGGATGCGGGAAGTCGACATTGCTGCGCTGCGTCAACCGTTTGAACGATATGGTGGAGAGCGTACGGATCGAGGGGGACATTCTCCTGGAAGGGGCGAGCATTTACGATCCGGCGGTGGACGTGAACATGCTGAGAAAGCGGATCGGGATGGTGTTCCAGAAATCCAACCCGTTTCCCAAGTCGATCTACGAGAATATCGCCTACGGGTGCCGGATTCACGGCGTGAAACGGAAGTCGGAACTGGATCGGATCGTGGAACGAAGCCTGACCCAGGCCGCCCTCTGGGACGAGGTGAAGGATCGACTGCATGATTCGGCCCTGGGGATGTCCGGAGGCCAGCAGCAACGGCTCTGCATCGCGCGAGCCCTGGCGGTCAATCCGGAGGTCATCCTCTTGGACGAACCCTGTTCGGCCCTGGACCCGATCGCCACCGCCCGGATCGAGGAGCTGATGCAGTCGCTGAAAAACGACTACACCATGGTCATCGTCACCCACAACATGCAACAGGCCTCCAGGGTGTCGGACTATACGGCGTTCCTGTACCTGGGAGAGTTGGTGGAATACCAGGAGACGGAGAAACTTTTCCTGACGCCCCGATGTTCTCGTACGGAAGACTACATTACCGGGCGTTTCGGTTGATCCGCGGCGAGGGCCGAACGGGATCCCGGATCTGCCCGGCGGGATAGGAATAGGATAAGATAACTCCACGAAAGGATACCATGGATCACATACAGACTCGGTTCGACGAGAAACTTGAATCCCTCACCGAAATGGTACTGAGGCAGGGCGGCCTGGTGGAACAGGCGATCTCCCGGTCCACACAGGCGTTGATGGAACGGAATTCGGCCCTGGCCGGGGAAGTGATCGAAAACGATCGACAAATCAACCGCCTGGAGCTGGAGATCGATCACCTCTGTTTGGAGTTGCTCCTTCTCCAGACCCCTCGGGCGGGCGACCTCCGATTCGTCACCACCGCGATGAAGATCAATTCCAACCTGGAACGGGTAGGAGATCACGCGGTGAACATCGCCGAACGGACCCTGGAATTGAACGAACAGCCCCCTCTCCAACCGTTCATCGACCTGCCGGCCATGGCCGGCCGGGCCGAGAGCATGATCTCCGACGCGTTGAACGCCTTCGTTCGGAGAGACTCGGAACTGGCCCTCTCCACCATCGAACGGGATCGGAAATTGAATAAAATGATGGTCAAAAATTTCCGCCGACTGGTGGAACATGCCCGGGAGACGCCGGATACCTTCGAGCAGGCGGTCCGAATGTCGTTCATCACGAAATACCTGGAGAGAATCGGCGACATGGCCAAGAACATCTGCGAACAGGTGGTGTTCATGGTGAAGGGTGAGGTGATCAAACATCCAGGAGCCCAGTCCGATCCGGACCCCCGGCAGGAGGAGCCGGGTCCATGACCTCGATCCTCATCATCGAAGATGATCGGGATATCGCCCTTTCCCTGAAATACAACCTGGAGAAAGCGGGCCCCTACCGGGTCGACATCGCCCACGACGGCAGGAGCGGTCTCCGAAAGGTGGCGCGGGAACGGCCAGGGCTGGTTCTTCTGGACCTCAACCTGCCGGGAATGGACGGCCTGGAAGTCTGTCGCCAGATCCGGCTGGACCGGAACTCTTCCTCGACTGCCATTATCATGCTCACGGCCCGAGCCGACGAGGAGCAGAAGGTCCAGGGCCTCGATCTGGGAGCCGACGATTACATCGTCAAACCGTTCTCCGTGAAAGAGGTGGCCGCCCGGGTCCGGGCCCAGCTACGGAGACAGGAACCGGCCGCCGGCGCCGAAACCGCCCCGGAACGCTTTCTCCTCGGAGCCGCTCTTGAAATGGACATGGAAGGGAGAACGGTTCTGGCCGACGGGCGGCAAGTGGAACTCACGCGGAAGGAGTTCGATCTCCTGGCTTCCCTGATCCGCAACCGGGGCCGGGTGCTTACCCGGGACCGGCTCCTGCAGCAGGTCTGGGGATACGAGTACCCCGGCGAGACCCGGACCGTGGACGTTCACGTCCGCCGGCTCAGGCAAAAACTGGGAGAAGAAGCCGCCGCGCCGATCGAAACGGTCGTCGGCGTCGGGTACCGTTACCGGAGTTCGTCTTGACGATCCGTCATCGCTTGTTCACCGGCTCGATCCTGATGGTGATCATCACCACGCTCGTTGTGTCGATCGGAGCCGGAAGGCTGATCCGGACCGCCGTGGAAGAGCGGTACCTGGAGCGGGTGGAAGCGGAAATCCGCGTACTCCACGGCTGGCTGGAAACGAAAACGGCGGAAGACGATCTCGATCTCCAGGAGTTCGCCGTTCTGGCGGGAAGCAGGCTTGGATACCGGGTTACCCTGATCCGGGAGGACGGAACGGTCCTGGCCGATTCCTCCCAGGACCGGGACGGACTGGCCGGCATGGAGAATCACGCCATGCGCCCGGAAGTCCTGGAAGCGATGCGGACAGGAAGCGGGGAGAGCAGGCGCACCTCGGCGACCACCGGCACCGAGTATTACTACAGGGCTTCCCGCTCCGCCGATACGAGTCCGGTCCGGATCATCCGGGTCGCGCTCCCTACCGCTCAGGTGGCGAAGGTGCAATCGACCTACCTGACCGCCATGACCGTCTCCACCGCCCTGTTCCTCCTGGTCCTGTCCCTGATCGCCTACCTGGTGGTGCGGCGTCTCTCCAAGCCGATGGAAGAGATCACCCGGGCCGCCGAAAGGACCGCCGACGGCGACCTGGCGTTCCCGCTTCCTCCGTCCGGGGAGGATGAAATCGGCCGCCTGGCCGGCGCCGTGGAACGGATGCGGGCCGGCCTGCTGCTGGAAGTGGAGGAGGTGCAGTCGGAACATCGCCTTCTCCTTTCGGTCCTGGCGAGCATCCGGGAAGGCCTGGTCCTCATGGACCGGGATCACCGGATTCTTCTGGCCAGTCGGTCTTTCCGGGAGATCCTCCATTTCCAGGGGGAACCGGAGGGGAGACTGCTCCCAGAGGTCGTGCGGGATCCTACGGTGACCCGGCTCCTGGAACAGACCCTGGAAACCGGCGAGCCGGCCGAACCGGAAATCGTCCGGATGCCGGATACGAGGCGCGCGTACGAAGTGAGAACCGCTCCGATCCTGGACGGGAAAGGAGACCTCCTGTCGGTGCTGACCCTTCTCTTCGACGTCACCCGCCTCGAATCGCTGGAATCGGTCCGGCGGGAGTTCGTCTCCAACGTGTCCCACGAGCTCAGAACCCCTCTCACGTCGATCCAGGCGTTCGTGGAGACCCTCCAGGAGGGCGGCATCGACGACCTGGAGAACCGGGACCGGTTCCTGGAGATTATCCGGAGGAACACCGGCCTGATGGCCGAGATCATCGAGGACCTGTCCGACCTGAACAAGATCGAAACCGGGGCGATCGAACTGGTGCCCGAAAACCTGGATCTGAAGCGGCTGGCCGGCGGCCTCCGGGAAAAGATCCTGCATACCGCCGCCGCCGCCGGCGTGTCCGTGGATCTCGAGATCCCCGATCGGTACACCGTTCGCGCCGACCCGAGACGGCTGGAGCAGATCCTCTCCAACCTCCTGGACAACGCGGTGAAATTCTCCGAACCGGGCGGGCAGGTCGTGGTCAGCGCCGCCCGCAAGGAAGAGGGTGGCAGCCATTTCGACCAGGTGACCGTTCGGGATACCGGCATCGGGATCCCCTCGGACAGCCTGGAAAAAGTGTTCAACCGGTTTTTCCGGGTGGACCCGGCTCGGTCCAGGGAGGTGCCCGGCACCGGCCTGGGTCTTTCCATCGTGAAGCACCTGGTCCATCTTCACGGCGGCAGGGTTCGGCTCGAATCCGAACTGGGCGAGGGCACTTCGGTTACAATTCTTCTGCCCGCCTACGAAAAAGATGGAGAAGCGAATGAGTGAAGATCAGCGGCCGCCTGTCGGATCGGTTCTGTGGAGGGATCTCACCGTTTCCGGCGCCGGAGACCTCAAGGAGTTCTACCGGGAGGTCGTCGGCTGGAAGGTTGATCCGGTGGACATGGACGGATACCAGGACTACAGCATGCTGGCGCAGAACGGCGACTGCGTCGCCGGGATCTGTCATGCCCGGGGCAACAACGAAGGCCTCCCGGGGCAGTGGCTTGTGTACGTCAAGGTCGCCGACCTGGAGAAGAGCATCGAGGCTTCCGGGCGGCTGGGAGGGAAGGTGATCCATGGGCCCCGGACCATGGGCGAAAACCGGTTCTGCGTGATCCAGGACCCTGCCGGAGCGGTGATCGGCCTGATCGCCTGAGAACCGACCGACCGTTCCGGGCTCTTACTCTTTCTTTCCGCCTTCGCCCGGCCTCCGGATCCCCCACTTGCTCCCTTTCAGGATCTCCTTGCGGATCTCCATTTTCGGAATCTCCGGCTGGAACGGAACCGGCTTGGGAAGAGGCTCCGGATCGCCGACGCTGAACAGTTCGACGGTTTTCAGAACGATCGGCTCCAGCGGCTTCCCCATGGAATCGGTTTTTACCGTGGTGATGGAGCGGACCACGCTCATGCCGGACACCACGACCCCGAAGCAGGGGTGCCGGCCGTTCAGCCAGGGCATCCCTCCTTCGCTCACGAAAAACATGCTCCCGCTGATCAGCCCTCCAGGGGCCCGGGTGTTCCCCACCCGGCCCGCCTTGTTGAAATTGACCGGGCCGAACCCTTCATGGGGAAGGAAGAACGGAGCGTACCCCTGGCCGGAACCTGTAGGATCCCCGACTTCGAACCGTTCGCCCGCCTGGGCCTTGTGGATCTCCATTCCGTCGTAATAAGGGTCCTTCCTGGGCTCCCCGGTGAAAGGATCGTTCCAGACCAGTTCGCCCCGGGCCAGGGCGGCGAAATACGCCACCGACTGGGGCGCCTGCTCCGGAAGCAGACGGATCAGGATTTCCCCCTTGGAGGTATCGAGCCGGGCGTACCAGCCCGGCTCTTCCGAGGGGGCTTCCCGCGGCGCGGAACCGGCCATGGCCACTCCGCACAGGAGCAGAACCGCCGGCAACAGCGGGAACGCCGGCATCCTCCGCGGCATCGGGAGCTACTCCCCTCCGGAGGGGGCGATCTCCGCGCTTTCGATGTAGTCCAGCTTGGGGAAAGACTCCTCGAGATACGCGTTCCCTTCCTGGACGATCTTCTGCTGGCTGGGATGCTCCCCGTAGGCGGCGAACACCGTGTCCACCAGGTCCATCCCTTCCACCACCCGGCCGAACGGCGAGAATCCCTGCTTGTCCAGGAACGCGTTATCCTTCAGGTTGATGAACATCTGGGTGGTCCGTGTGTTCGGACCGGCGGTGGCGAAGGTCAGGGTGCCCCGTGCGTTGGTCTCCCGGACCGGGTCGTCCTGGATCCGGGCTCCCCGCCAGATGTCGTTCAGCTTGGGGTCGCCGTTCAGGCCAAACTGGATGATGAAATTGGGCACGACCCGGAAGAACCGGCACCCGTCGAAGTAGCCGTTCTTCACCAGGTTGTAGAACCGGTCGGCGCCGATCGGGGCCAGGGCCCGGTCCACGGCGATCACCACGTCGCCCTTGCTGGTATGGAAGGTGACGTTGTAGTTGTCCGGGGCCTGTTCGTTCAGCGTGGCCGGGTCGTTCAGGGTCGGTCCGGCGAGAGCCGCCCCCGACGCCAGCAGAAACGCCAGGGTCAGGAAACAAACCAGGGTACGGGTCCGAGCGAATCCGTTCGATTGCAGCATCATTAGTCATTCTCCGGAAGGTTGAAAACGGGTTGAATCGCAGCGGTGGAATGCTACGCCGAGTTCGAGCGGCTCGCAACCGGCGAGCGCCCCTTGATGCGGGGCGGTACGGAACCTATATTCGGAACGTCCGGCCTTTTCAGGAATTTTTCATGAAAAAGGCGAATATTCGGCGCTATTTATCCGACAAGCGGAACCGGGGCGGCGTCCGCCCCCTGGAGACGCGAAGACCGAGGTGCTTTCTTGCCACAGTTGGACCCGATGCTTCAGGCCCTGGCCCGGAAGGGCGCCCATGCACTGCTTCTCCAGGACGGCGCCCAGCCGGTTTTCCGGTTCGACCAGGGGGACAAGCCTGTCTCCCAAACGGTGCTGAAGCGGGCCCAGATCCTCAAGCTCATGTCCGAGCTGGCCGATCCGGGCCAGGTTTCCAGGATCGCCGACGGTTCCCCGGTCCGGTTCGCTTATGAGACCCCCGACGGCGCCCGGTTCGACTGTATCGTGGAAGCCGAAAACGGCGTGCTGGGCGCCCGGCTGGTCCCGGCGGAGACCGTAAAGAACGCCACCCGGGACATGGCGGCCGGCGCGACCACGGAAGGAGCCGGACAAGATAACGGCGAAGCGCGCGAGCCCCCCGGAAACACCGCCACAGTCGCGGCGCACGACGCGCCCGGCGCGCGCCACGCGCCCCACCA
>CAZZIV010000049.1:0-15476 GCA_964654385.1 uncultured Acidobacteriota bacterium
CGCCCGGGCGCGAGCGGGGGGCGGAGGCACGGAGCGGATGGTCATGCCGCCGCCCCAGCCGATGACCAACACCCGGCGTGGGGCGCGCCCCTGGTGTAGGGCCAGGGGCAACAGCCCGCTGAGGATCTGGGTCTCGGCGTCTCCGGAGGCCGAGACGGAGATGCCCCGGCCCAGCGGGCGAGGCACCTTGAGCAGCGCTGCGCAGCCGGTGGTGGGCCGCCGGTGGAGCACGCTCAGCGAGGCATCTGGCTTGCCGTTGACCAGCAGCGACTTGCGCACCCAGCAGGCCTGGCTGGAGATGGACTGGTCCACGGTGCGGGTCATGGTCACCGTTGTGGTGACCCCCTCCCGGTGGTGGAGCACCCGTATTACGGCTCCTGGGGATCCCAGGTCACCGGGTACTTCGCCCCTACCAGCCGGTACGGCTCGCCGCAGGAGTTCATGCGGTTCATCGACATCCTTCACCAAAGGGGAATCGGCGTTTTCCTGGACTGGGTGCCCTCCCACTTCCCTTCCGACGCCCACGGCCTGGCGCTGTTCGACGGGACCCATCTCTACGAACACGCCGACCCCCGGCAGGGTTTCCACCCGGACTGGAAAACCTATATCTACAACTACGGCCTGGGAGGCGTTCGCAGCTTCCTGTCCAGCAGCGCCCTGTTCTGGCTCGACCGGTACCACGCCGACGGCCTCCGTGTGGACGCGGTCGCGTCCATGCTTTACCTGGACTACTCCCGGAACGAGGGAGAGTGGGTGCCGAACCCGGAAGGGGGGAGGGAGAACCTGGACGCCATCCGGTTTCTCCGGGAGGTCAACACCCGGGCCGCCGAACGGTTCCCCGGCACCCTGATGATCGCCGAAGAGTCGACCGCCTGGCCCCAGGTGACCCGGCCGGCCGCGGAAGGCGGCCTGGGGTTCGACCTGAAGTGGGACATGGGCTGGATGCACGACACCCTGGAGTACATGCGGACCGATCCGCTATACAGAAAATACGACCACAGGAAAGTCACTTTCCGAATGCTTTATGCCTGGACGGAACAGTTCATGCTCGCCCTTTCCCATGACGAGGTGGTCCACGGGAAGAAATCCCTGCTGGAGAAAATGTGGGGCGACGCCGGCCGGATGGCGGCCAACCTGCGGCTCCTGTACGGGTACATGTACGCGATGCCTGGAAAGAAACTGCTGTTTATGGGGGGAGAGTTCGGACAGAAGCGGGAGTGGAACCACGAGACCGACCTGGACTGGGATCTCGCGGAGGAACCGATCCATGCCGGCATTCGCGACTGGGTCCGGGACCTGAACCGGCTGTACAGGGAAGATCCGGCTCTTCATTCCGGGGACGGCCGGCCGGAAGGGTTCGAATGGATCGACTGCAGCGACCACGAACAATCGGTCCTTTCGATCCTGCGAAAGGGAACCGGCGGCGGGCCTCCCCTCCTTGTGGTCCTGAACTTCACACCGGTCGTCCGGCGGGACTACCGGGTCGGCGTCTCCATGCCCGGAGCGTGGCAGGAGATCCTGAACAGCGACGCCGCCGCGTACAGCGGAGAAGGCGAGGGAAACCTGGGGGAGGTCCGGACCGAAGCGATCCCCGCCCACGGCCGGCAGCATTCCCTGGCTGTAACCTTGCCCTCTCTCTCCGCCCTCTTCTTCCGTCACACGCCGGACCCGCCCGGCGGATCGGAAACAGGACAGGAGGACTGAATTGACCGAGAACCGGAAATTCGTCTGCATCCACGGCCATTTTTATCAACCTCCCCGGGAAAACCCGTGGCTCGAGGAGATTGAACGACAGGATTCCGCCGCTCCCCATCACGACTGGAACGAACGGATCCTGGCGGAGTGCTACCAGGCGAACGCCGCCTCCCGGATCCTGGACGAAAACGACCGGATCGCGGACATCGTCAACAATTACGCTTCCATCAGCTTCAATTTCGGGCCGACCCTGCTGGCATGGATGGAGCTCAAGGCGCCGGAAACCTACGCGGCGATCCTGGAGGCGGACCGGATCAGCATCGACCGGTTCGGCGGCCACGGCTCGGCTCTCGCCCAGGCCTACAACCATATAATCCTCCCCCTGGCCAATGACAGGGATCTCGACACCCAGGTCCACTGGGGGATCGAGGATTTCCGGTACCGGTTCGGCCGGATGCCCGAGGGGATGTGGCTCCCGGAAACGGCGGTCGACCTGCGAGCCCTGGAATGCCTGGCCGCCCGGGGGATCCGGTTTACCATCCTGGACGGCAGCCAGGCCGCTCGTTTCCGCAGGATCGGCGAGGAGAACTGGACCGAAACTTCCAGTTCCGGCATCGATCCCCGGCGGCCGTACCGGGCGGCTCTTCCCTCAGGCGCCGAGTTGGCCCTCTTCTTCTACGACGGGCCGGTCTCCCGGGCGGTGGCCTTCGAAAAGCTGCTGGACAAGGGGGAACGGTTCGCCGACCGGCTGATCGGGGCGTTCTCCTGCGACGACCCTTCCGAACCTGAGCTGGTCCACATCGCCACCGACGGGGAGACGTACGGCCATCATCACCGGTTCGGAGACATGGCCCTGGCGTTCGCCCTGCACCAGATCGAAAAGAACCGGCGGGCCGAACTGACCAACTACGGCCGCTACCTGGAACTCCACCCTCCGGAGTGGGAGGTGGAGATCCACGAGAACACCGCCTGGAGTTGCGCCCACGGTGTCGGGCGCTGGAAGAACGACTGCGGCTGCCACACCGGCGCCCACCCGAACTGGAACCAGGCCTGGCGGGGACCGCTCCGCGAAGCGCTGGACCGCCTCCGGGACCGGATGGCGCCGCTCTTCGAGGCAAAAGCCGGCGAAATATTCCAGGACCCCTGGGAAGCCCGCAACGACTCGATCCGGATTTTCCTGAACCCGGTTCCGGAAACCCTCCAGAACTTCCTGGAAAACCACCGCCGTGGGGAACCGGGAGAAGAAGCCCGGCGCCAAGGCCTGGAACTGATGGAACTCCAGTTCCAGTTGCAGCGGATGTACACCAGCTGCGGCTGGTTCTTCGACGACCTGGCCGGGATCGAAACGGTGCAGATTCTCCAGTACGCCGGCAGGGCGATCCAACTGGGCGAATCCCTGTTCGACCGGCCGTTCCTGCCGGCGTTCCTGGACGACCTGCAGAAGGCGGAAGGGAATCTGCACCGGGAGAAAGACGGGCGGACGATTTACCGGCGCCGGGTGCAGCCGAAGGTGGTCGATCTGCTGAAGGTCGGAGCCCATTTCGCCGCCGCCGCCCTCTTCGAGCCGCTCGCCGAAGTTTCGGAAGTCTTCCGGTACACGGTGGAACGGCTGGAACATGACGACGCCCGCTCCGGGAAGATGCGGCTGGACCTCTCCCGGATCCAGGTCACCGACCGGTTCACCACCGGGCGGACCGACTTGGCCTGTTGCGCCTTTCACCTGGGGGATCACAACCTGATGGTCGGCGTCCGTCCCTACCTGGGCGCCGCGGAATACCGTTCGATGGTGGAGGAAACACGAAAGCTGTTCCAGGCCGCCGATACCCCGGGGCTTCTCCGGGCGATCGACTGCGACTTCCCTGACGGCGTCCTGACCCTGAAGGCGCTCTTCCGGGATGAGCAGCTGAGAGTGCTCAACAGGATCCTGGAAACCACGCTGGAAGACACCACAACCGTGTACCGCAGGCTTTACCGTCAGCACGCCCCTCTGATGCGTTTCCTGGCCGAACTGGACGTCACCCCTCCCGGCCCCCTCCACGCCACCGCCGATTTCGTCCTGAACGCCGACCTGGAGGCCGCTCTCAGGCAGGAAACCCCGGACCCGGACCAGCTCCGCACCATCCTGGAGGAGATGGAGAACCACAAGGCTGCGCTGGACGAAGAGCGGTTCCGTTTCGACCTGGCCGCCGCCGTGGAACGGTGGATGCGCCGCTACTCCGGGGATCTATACAACCTGGAGATGTTGAACCGGCTCGTGGATTTCGTCCGTTACGTCCTGACCCTGCAGCAGCCGTTCGATCTGCGGGCCGCCGGCGATCTCTATTACGATCTACGCGCCGGTTTTCAGGACCCGGCCCGGGAACCGGAAACCGGGCCGAACGCCACCGGGGAAGAAGAACGATCGGAATGGCTGGTTCGGTTCAGGGAGTTGGGAGACCTGCTCGGTTTCCGAGCGGAGGCGACAGGGAAAGGATGATCCCCTGGAGGTCAGCAGGCTGCCGCAAAACGGCGAT
Organism: uncultured Acidobacteriota bacterium; assembly: GCA_964654385.1. Classification (GTDB taxonomy): domain Bacteria; phylum Acidobacteriota; class Polarisedimenticolia; order Polarisedimenticolales; family Polarisedimenticolaceae; genus Polarisedimenticola. The sequence continues at coordinate 4,209 of CAZZIV010000049.1, forward strand.
AGGACATGAAATGTTCCCTCCGCGACGCCGGTTCGTCCTGATCCGCCGTTCGATGTATCGGGACGGAGCCCTTGCTTCCGCCGTTGGGCGGCCATTCCGTCGGTTCAATCTGACCTTTTCAGCAGCGGGCTAGTGTCCTGCACCGGAAGTTCGTTGTCATATGCGGCGAGCAATCGGCGTTCTCGGCAAGACGCGACGACGACGCTGTAGCAGCGTTACTGCGAGGAGGAGCAACGCTGCCGGGGACGTCGAGGGCCGGCGAATAGGATAAGGAACTTCCGGTGCAGGACACTAGGTCAAGTCGAAGCCGGGTCCACCGGTTTCGCGTGATAGACCGGCCGTGGTTCTTCAGGAACGATCAGCCAGGCGACGCCGTAGGCCAGGATCCCGGGCACCACGCCGGTCACGGCGGTTCCGAAAACCCAGGCCAGCCGGACCAGGACCGGGTCCAGCTCGAAGAAACTCCCGAGCCCGCTGCAGACCCCGGCCAGCCGCTTGTCCGTGATCGTCCGGTATAATTTTCTTCCTCTCAGATCCATGAATCTCCTCTCCTGCGGGTGGCGCCCCTTCCTCTTCTATAACGGAGACGACCGGAAAACGGTTCCAGTTTTCTCGTCGGCATGGATGGTTCGCCGGGGAATCTTTCCTCCCATCGCCCGGCCGGCTGCCTCCTGTTTCTAAGGGTATTTTAATTGTTTCCCGGTTTTTTGCCGGGAATTTTCCCTTTCCGGTTGATTTCCTTGCTTTTCATGGCCTGCGGGATGACGTTTTCCCCTGTCATGGCACTCTACGGCGACTTCAGAACCTTTCATGTGACCGATCTCCTGCAGTGGATCGAATCGACCCGGAAATCAGGAGTGATCGAATTCGAACAGAATCGGATCAAAAGGGCAATCGTCTGCCGGGAAGGACGGATCGTCGCCTGCACATCCGACGATCCAGCAACCCGCCTGGGCCAATCGCTGCTGGCCAAGGGCCGGATCACCGAGACCCAGTTGCAGGTCGCCCTGCAGGCTCATGAAACCACCGGGAAGATCCTGGGAGAGATCCTGGTGGAACAAGGGGCGGTGGAACAGGCGGATGTGGACCGCCACGTGGCCGCCAAGGCGGAGGAGGCGATCTACAGCCTCTTCGACCAGGACGACACTTTTTTCCAGTTCGACGAGAGAGGGGTCGAGCCGGATTTCCTGGTCCATGTCGACCTTCGGATCCAGGATGTCCTCTTGAAGGGCTGCCGCCGGTACGACGAGATGCAGCGGATCCGGAACGTCTTCCGATCGAACCGGGTGGTTCTTTCCAGGACCGACCGGCCCCTCCCCGCCAGGATCGCCGGGAGCCGCGTTTCCATGCGCCTGGTGGAAGCGGTGAACGGCGTCCGGACCCTGGAGGAGATCCTGCTTCACACTCGAGGCTCCGAATACCTGGTAACCCGTTTTCTCTATGAACTGCACCGGAAAGGGTTCATCGAAGTGACCGGGGAACAACCGGCGCCGGATACGGACCTGGCGATCCCGTTGACCGGGGAAGACCTTCTCGACAACGACGCCATGTCGGATGTTTCCGAGGAACTCGACCTGGCCGCCCGGCTGGTGGAGCGGGAGGAGCACGAGACGGCGATCGCCGTCCTCCAGGCCACCGCCCGGGCATGGCCCGGCGTTCCGTCGGTTCGAAGAATGATCGAGCGAGTGGAGGCGGAACAGTACGGAAGAATCAGCCGGGAGATCCCCTCCCAGGCGGTGCCGGTGCTGGTGGAATCCTGGAACCTGCTCCCAGGGAAAGACCTGACCCCGGGAGAAGCGTACCTGACCACCCTGATCGACGGCCGGGCCGAGGTCCGGTCGATCCTGTGGGTCGCCCCGATGCGGGCCCTGGACGTCCTTCGCAACCTGAAGCGGTTGCTGGACCGGGGCGCGATCCGCATGGCCGACGCCGGTACCGACCCCCTTGACGCGCCTCTCTCCCTGCCGGAGGATAACTCCTTCGGAGGCGTCGATGGCGGGCAAGGGTAAAGGGTACCGAAGGTTCATTCTGGACGGAACGGAGGTCCTGGTCGGGAAGGGTGCGCCGGAAAACGACCGCCTTACCTTCGAAATCGCCGATCCCGAGGATTTCTGGCTCCATGCCGCAGGGTACGCCGGCAGCCACGTGGTCATTCGGAACCTGGATGGAGCGGAGCTGCCTCCTGCAGGCGTCCTGGAGCGGGCCGCCACCCTGGCCGCCTGGCATTCCAAGGCACGGGGGGCCCGGGGAAAGGTGGAAGTACACTGGTGCAGGGTCCGGGAGGTCCGGAAGCCGGCCCGGTTTCCGGCGGGAAAGGTGCTTCTCGGCCGCTGGGAAACGATCAAAGTCTACGCCAGGGAGCTTCCGTTGGAGGAATCCTGAACACCGCCTATAATCACGGTTCCATCCAGGGAGGAACCGGCCATGAGCGATGAAACCAGGAAAACGGAACAAGCGGAACAACCCGATCTGCCTCCCTACGTGATCGAGCCGGCTCGGTCCGGCCGCTCCAAGTGCAAAACCTGTCGAAGAAAGATTCAGAAGGACCACCTCCGGGTCGGCATCCTGATCGTCGGACCGTTCGGCCCCGGGTACCTCTGGCACCACATCAACTGCGCCGCCCGGCGGCACCTGGACCGCCTGGAGGAGGCCTACTCCCTTCAGGCCTGGGCCGACGGCCTGGAAGTGCCGCCCCTGGAAAAACTTCGGGCCCTGGCGGAGAAGGCCGAAGAAGTGCGCAGAGAAAAGAAGACCGCGCCCCACACCGAACCGGCCCCCACCGGCAGGGCGAAATGCAAACATTGCGGAGAGGCGATCGAGAAAGGGTCCTACAGGGTGATCCTGCTCCGCGGAGTGGAATTCGGCGGGCAGGTCCGCAGCGGCCCGATCAACGTCCACCCGAAATGTGTCGTTCAGGAACTGATGGCTGAAGACTGCACCACCGAGCCGGAGGGGTTCGAAGAGGCTCTCCGGGCCAACAGCACCGGCATCCCCTCGGAAGAGCTCGAAAAGGTCCTGGGGGAGATCGGAACGATCCCTGGTTAACCCTGATTGAACCATCATTCACGGCGAAAACCGCTGAAGCTCGTGTCATAGCACACCATTCCCGGCCGTACTCACCTTCATCCATGCTCCCATACGATCGGGTATGCTGCGCTTGCTGAAGGCTGCGTTCGGCCAGGCCTAGGAGTCTGACACGTTTTCACTCGCGAATTATGGTTCGATCAGGGTTTGGAACGCTCTTTTTCCTTCCCCAAGGTTCCGTTCCCATGCCGTGTCAGCACCTCCCGGAGGGCCGGAGCGGACAGGGCGCCCGGAATGGCGCCGATCGGGTCGCCGTCCCGATAGAACAGCAGGGTCGGAATCGACTGGACCCCGAAGCGGCCCGCGGTTTCCTGGTTCTCATCCACGTTCACCTTCAGGATGCGGACCTTTCCTTCGAATTCGCTGGCGACCTCTTCCAGGGTCTTTCCCATCGCCCGGCAGGGAGCGCACCAGGGCGCCCAAAAATCGACCATCACCGGGAGGTCCGAGCCGGCCAGATCGGCTTCGTAGGTGGCGTCCGTCGAGTGTTCAATGAAGCTCATGTCGCCGTCTCCTTCACCGTCGAAGATGCAGGTTCCTCCGGAAGGATACAGGCATGAAAAGGGCCGCCTCTCCGGCGGCCCTTTTCATCGGAACAACTCGAATCGTCAGGAAACGGCGGTGGATCCGATTTCCAGTTTCTCCTGGTGGATTTTCACCGCGGCAGCCGAGGTCCGGAGCATCTCTATCTCTTTCTCGTTCAGACCGACTTCGTAGACCTTCTCCACGCCGGCGGCGCCGAGCATCACCGGTACGCCGACATAACAGCCGTCGATGCCGTACTCCCCTTCCAGGTAAGCCGCGCACGGGAGGATCTTCTTCTTGTCGTGGAGGATCGATTCCACCATCTCGGTCGCCGAGGCGGCCGGGGCGTAATAGGCGGAGCCGGTCTTCAGGAGGCCGACGATCTCCCCCCCGCCCTTGGCGGTCCGTTCCACCAGGGCGTCGATCCGGTCCTGCGAGACCAGCTCAGGCAGCGGAATCCCCCCGACCGTGGCCAGCCGTGGCAGCGGCACCATGGCGTCTCCATGGCCGCCCAGGACCAAGGCCTGGATGCTCTCGACGGAGACGCCCAGTTCCATGGCGATGAACGAACGGAAGCGGGCGGTGTCCAGGATGCCGGCCATGCCGACGACCCGTCCCTTGGGGAGGCCGCTGACCTGCTTGGCCACGTAGCACATCACGTCCAGCGGGTTGGAGACCAGCACCAGGATGGCGTCGGGGGAATGGGCCATGATCCCTTCGACGCAGCTCTTGACGATCCCGGCGTTTTTGCTCTGCAGGTCGTCCCGGCTCATCCCCGGCTTCCGGGCCAGGCCGGCGGTGATCACCACGACGTCGGACCCGGCGGTATCCGCGTAATCGTTGCTGCCTTTCACCGCGGAATCGTATTTCTGCACCGGGGAGGCCTCGAACATATCCAGGCCCTTCCCCTGGGGCATCCCTTCGATGATATCCAGGAGCACGACGTCTCCCAGTTCCTTCATGGCGCAACCCATGGCCACATGTTCTCCGACGTGTCCGCCGCCGATCACCGTAATCTTGTTTCTCATGATCAACACTCCCGGCCCGGGCCGGCCCGGGCCTACGGAAATAGTGGAAATACCAGCGCTTTTATTCGTATCGCAGATTATCACCCGGTTCCGGCAGGGTCAACGGAGCCAATCGACCGGAAAAGGCGTCGGGAGCGGATCAATACTGGATCAGGGAACCTTCCTGCTTCGCCTTCCGGATCGCCACCCTGGAGAGCACCAGGCCGACGGGCAGGATGACCATCGTCAGGATCGCCAACGGAACCAGGTCCCCTTTCAACTCGGAAAAGGTCGCCCCCTTCAGCAAAGCGTAACGGACCACCCGGAGGGACCAGGTGATCGGGAGGTAATCCGAAACCCACCGGAGGGACTCGGGAAGCTGCTCCACCGGGAAAAACACGTTCCCGAAGAAGGTGGTCAAGCTGCTCAGGAAAAAGTTGATCGGATCGCCCCGCTTGAAATAGAGGATGAACGACGCCGAGAGGATCCCCAGGCCGACGGAGGAGAGCAGCGTCAGGAGCACTCCCAGGGCCAGTGCGGAAAGACTGTTGAGCTCGAAATGAAAGCGGACGCCGAAAATCAACGCCGCGCCGCCCAGGTAGACCAGGACCCGGAAACCGGCATAGAGGAAATCCCAGGCGGCCGAAGAGAAGATCACAAGACCGGTGGGGGTCGGGGAGACCAGCATCGCTTCCAAGGTTCCCAGCATCTGCTCGTTCCGGATCTTGGCCGAGAACGAATAGAGCGCGGTCGAAAAGTAGTACTGGAACGCCAGACCGATCAGCAGCCAATCGAACGGCGGCATCCCGTCCAACCCGTCGGCGTTTGGATCGATCATCCGGGTCAGGAAGTAGAACGCGCCCAGGGAGAGAAACATCCCGCCGATCTGGAGCAGGAACGCCATCCGGTAGGAAACCTGGGAGGTGAAATCCCGGACGATGAACGCCCAGATCTTGGAAAAGACCGTCTTCATGACTTCTCCACGATCCGGGAAAACGCTCCCTCCAGGTCGGCGTCGATCCGGATGCAGCCGTCCACCCGAACCCCGGCGCCGATCAGGCCGGCCAACAGTTCGTTCAACCCTGCGGACGTGTTCAGCGCCGCCTCCACCACTCGGCCGGACGGGATTTCCCTTTCCGAGATCACGGTCGCGATCCGATCCAGCCCCGCCGGCCACCGGTCGATCTCCAGGCGATACTTTTTGCTTTCCAATCCCCACCGGCGGATCTCGTCCACCGTTCCGATCTGCCGGATTTTCCCGCGAACCAGGACGGCGATCCGCCGGCAGAGCGCGGCCGCCTCCGGCAAGTCATGGGTCGCGAGGACGATCGTCTTCCGGTCCCGTTCGGACAGCTCGGCGCGAATGAATTTCCTGAGAGCCATCGCGGCGGCCGGATCGAGGGAGCGGGTCGGTTCGTCCATCAACAGGATCGGCGGATCGTGCAGCAACGCCCGGGCGATCGACATTTTCTGCTTCATCCCCGAGGAATAGTCGGAGAACGGACGGTCGGCGGCGGAGGTCATGCCGACCCTCTCCAGCAGTTCATCGATTCTGTTCCGGCGGCGCTCTTTCGGCAGATCGTACAACGTGGCGAAGAAGCGGAGGTTCTGGCGCCCGGTCAGGCGCCAGTAGAACGATCGCTCGTCCGAGTGGACCAGGCCGATCCGCGGTTTCACCCGGGCCTCGTGAACGGTCTTTTCGCCGCCGATCCTGGCGGACCCGGCATCCGGAAGCACCAGGCAGGAAAGAATCTTCAGAAGGGTCGTTTTCCCCGCGCCGTTCGGTCCCAGGAGCCCGAAGATCTCCCCTTCCCGGACCTCCACGTCCACTCCACGGAGAGCTCGAACCACCTCGCCTTTCCGGAACGGGTGCATCACCAGATCCCGTATGGAACGCTTCTTGACGAAACTCTTCCGGAGTTGCCTGGCTTCGACGGCGATGCCCACCCGTGGTCCTCCCGGTTCTTCCGACCCACGAACCGTCCTGGAGAAAACCGTTCCAGGAAGGCCGAAATATAACATGATGCCTGCCGCGCTCCGGGTCCAGAACCGGTCCCCGGCACGGAACGAGAGTCGTTCCCCCACGGACCGTGAGAGACCGAACCGGGGCCGGCGCGTCGAGGAGACCGGGGATCGGTTCGTTCCGGACCGCGGCGAGGAGCGGCCCTGTTAGGTCCGCTCCCTGAACCGTTTCGTTCCGGTGTGCAATAATGAACGGTCAATGCCCGCTGGATGGGCATGGAGACGGCCATGAGCGACCAACCTGTTGAAAGAGCCCCACTTACCGTTCTTTCCGAGGACGAGATCCTGTTCCGGGATGCGGTTCGCGGGTTCACCGAGGCGGAGATCCGGCCCCGGGTTTCCAGGATGGACCAGGACGCCTGCTACGACCCGGACCTCTTGAAGGCGCTTTTCGAAATGGGGTTGATGGGCGTGGACATCCCGGAGGCCTACGGCGGCGCTGGTGGAACGTTTTTCCAGTCGATCCTGGCGGTGGAAGAGGTCTCCCGGGTGGACGCCGCCGTCGGCGTGATGGTCGACGTCCAGAACACCCTGTTCAACAACGCTGTGAAAAACCATGGAGCGGAAGAGCAGAAGAAACGGTACCTGGCCCGGGTCGCCGCCGACACCGTCGGAGCGTACGCCCTCTCGGAAGCCGGCTCCGGCTCGGACGCCTTCGCCCTGGCACTGAAGGCGGACCGGGACGGCGACCGGTGGATCCTGAACGGCTCCAAGATGTGGATCACCAACGCCGGAGAGGCCGGCCTGTTCCTCACCTTCGCGAACATCGACCCGTCGAAAGGGTACAAGGGGATCACCGCATTCATCGTGGATCGGGACGATCCCGGGTTCACCGTAGGGAAGAGGGAATCGAAGCTGGGGATCCGGGCCTCCAGCACCTGCGAACTGGTTTTCGAAAACTGTTCCGTTCCGTCGGACCGGATTCTCGGAGAGATCGGCAAAGGGTACAAGATCGCCATCGAGACCTTGAACGAAGGGCGGATCGGGATCGGGGCCCAGATGCTCGGCGTCGGAGCCGGGGCGCTGGAAGCGGCCTGCGGCTACAGCCGGGAGCGGGAACAGTTCGGCAGACCGATCGCCGAATTCCAGGCGGTGCAGCACCAGTTGGCCCGGTGCGCCACCGAACTGGAAGCGGCCCGCCTGCTGGTCTACAACACCGCCCGGCTCCGGGACGCCGGGCTGCCTTTCACACGGGAGGCGGCGATGGCGAAGCTCTACTCCAGCGAAGCGGCGGAGCATATCGTTTCCGCCGCGGTGGAGCTTTACGGCGGATACGGGTACACCACCGAGTACCCGGTGGAAAAATTCTACCGGGACGCGAAGATCGGCAAGATTTACGAAGGGACCTCCTTCATGCAACTGAACACCATCGCGAAGCTGCTCCTGGAGGAGTGACGCCTCGACGGAGAACGATTATGAACGACCTTTTCCTGAGAGCCTGCCGCGGGGAGAAACTCGACCGCCCTCCGATCTGGATCATGCGACAGGCCGGCCGTTATCTTCCCGAGTACCGGGCGATCCGGAAGAACCTGGACTTCGTCACCCTCTGCAAGACCCCGGAGAAGGCGGCGGAGGTGACGATCCAGCCGGTGGACCGGATCGGGGTGGACGCCGCGATCCTGTTTTCCGACATCCTGGTGCCGGTGGAACCGATGGGGTTCGAGATCTCCTTCAACCCCGGCCCGGTCCTGGATCACCCGGTCCGGACCATGGACGACGTGGAGAAGATCCGCCTCACCGATCCGGAGGAAACGGTCCCCTACGTCTTCGACGCCGTCCGGATCGTCCGCCGGGAGTTGGAAGGGCGGGTCCCCCTGATCGGGTTCGCCGCCGCCCCATTCACCCTGGCGACCTACATGGTCGAGGGGAAAGGATCCAAGAACTTCAGCAAGGTGAAGCGGCTGATCTACGCCGAACCGGCCACCGCCCACGCCCTGCTGGAGAAAATCACCTCCGCCACCGAAAGTTACCTGCTGTCTCAAGTGCGGGCCGGCGCCCAGGCGGTCCAACTGTTCGACAGCTGGGCGGGACTCCTCTCTCCGGCGGACTACCGGGAGTTCGGCATCCGTTACGCCCGGCGGGTACTGGAAACCTTGAAGGCGAGCGGCGTCCCCAGGATCTACTTCGCCCTGAACGGCGGCCACCTGCTGGACGAGATACGGGGATCCGACGCCGAAGTGATCGGAATCGACTGGAGAACCGGGTTGGCGGAAGCCTCCCGGCGGCTGGAGAACCGGTACGTCCTCCAGGGGAACCTGGATCCCTGCGTTCTCCTCTCCGGCTCCCCGGAAACCATCCGGACCCGGGCGTTGGAGGTACTCCGGGAGGGGGCTTCTCTTCCGGGCCACATCTTCAATCTGGGCCACGGGATCCTTCCGGAGACGCCGGTGGAGCACGCCCAGGCGCTGGTGCAAACGGTCCGGGCGTACGCTCCCCAGGAGGTGTGAAATGGGCGCCGAGCGGACCCTGGAGCTGCTGAAAAAGTACAACCGGCCTGGACCGCGGTATACCTCTTACCCGACCGCCGTGGAATTCCACGAAGGGTACGGCCCGGAGGAATACCTGGAATCCCTGGCCAGGATCAACGAAAAGCGGGACGAGCCGATCTCTTTGTACATCCACCTGCCGTTCTGCGAGGAACGCTGCAGCTTCTGCGGTTGCAACGTGGTGATCACGAAGAAGCGGGAAGTATCCCACAAGTACCTGGATTACCTGCACCGCGAAATCGATCTGCTGGCCGCGGCCCTGCCGGACCGAAGGCGGGTGAGCCAGTACCACTGGGGCGGCGGAACGCCAACCTACCAGTCCCCGGAAGAGATGATCGCCCTTCACGACAAAATCACCGAGCACTTCACCATCGATCCGGACGCGGAAGTCGCGATCGAGGTCGATCCCCGGGTCACCACGTTCGAGCAGATCGATCTTCTCCGGAAGCTAGGTTTCAACCGGATTTCCATGGGGGTGCAGGACTTCACCCCGGAAGTGCAGGAGGCGATCAACCGGAACCAGACCGAAGAGGAAACCGTGAGGCTGTTCCACTACTGCCGAAAGGCCGGTTTCGAGTCGATCAACGTGGACCTGATCTACGGCCTGCCCCTGCAGACGGTGGACGCCTTCCGGAAAAATATGGACACGGTCCTGGACCTCCGACCGGAGCGGGTGGCGGTCTACTCGTACGCCTACGTCCCCTGGGTAAAGGCGAACCAGAAGAAGATCGACACGGATCAACTACCCTCCCCGGAGGTAAAGCTGGAGCTGTTCTCGTACACCCGGGACCGGTTCCTGGAAGCAGGTTACGATCCGATCGGTATGGACCATTTCGCCCTTCCCTCGGACGAACTGGCCCTGGCGGCGGGAAAACACCGCCTTCACCGGAACTTCATGGGGTACACCGTGAAGATGGGCAGCGACATGGTCGGGGTGGGGACCTCGGCGATCGGGGATGTGGGCGGCGCCTTCGCCCAGAACGTCAAGAAGCTGTCCAAGTACTACGAAGCACTGGATGCCGGCCGGTTCCCGATCGAAAAAGGATACGTACTGAGCCGGGACGACACGATCCGCCGGGAGGTGATCACCCGTCTCATGTCCAACATGCACCTCTCCATCCCGGAAGTCGAAGAGCGGTTCGGGATCGACTTTCGGGAGTACTTCCGTCCGGAACTGGACGAACTGGCCGGAGAAGGCGGCCCGGTGCAGCACGGGTTCCTGATCCTGGCCGACGACCATCTCCATGTCCCCGGCGACGGCCGGCTGTTTATCCGGAACATCTGCATGATCTTCGACCCCTACATGAAATCGAAACGGGACGACGAACCGATGTTCTCCCAGACGGTCTGACATGCCACGGACCGTGGCGGTCATCGGCGCCGGCGTCTCGGGCCTGGCCGTAACCTACGAGCTGCGGAAATACCTTCGAAGCCCTCCGGACGGGGTACGGGCGATCTGTTTCGAGGCCTCCGACCGCCCGGGGGGCAACATTCGAACCCTCCATAAGCATGGGTACACCTGTGAGTGGGGTCCCAACGGGTTCCTGGACAACGTTCCTGCGACGCTCGAACTGGTGCGCCGGCTCGGCCTGAACGACCGGTTGCAGCAGGCGGACGAGCAGGCGGCCCTCCGGTACATCTACCGGGCCGGAGCCCTTCGGGAAGTCCCTGCCGGCGCAAGGGCGTTCCTGAAGTCGTCGATCCTTTCCCTCCCCGGGAAACTGCGGCTCCTGGGAGAGCCGTTCGCGCGTCGGCGTCCCGGCGACCGGGACGAGTCGGTCTTCGAATTCGCGGCAAGGAGGATCGGCGCCGAGGCGGCGGAGGTACTGGTCGGCGCCATGGTGAACGGTGTCTATGCGGGGAACGTGCGGGAACTCTGTCTCCGCTCGACTTTCCCGAAAATGTACGCCATGGAATCCGATTACGGCGGCCTCCTGAAGGCGATGATCGCCAAACGGAGAACAGGCGGCGGCGGTCCGGCCGGCCCTGGAGGCGTCCTCACCTCCTTCCGGGAAGGGCTGGACACCCTGATCCGCGCCCTGGCCGAAGCCGCCGGCGGGGCGCTACGGCTGAACAGCCCGGTCCGGGCGGTGTCGGACATGGGCGGAAGAGGATTTCGGCTGCAGATGGAAACCGGCGCGCCG
>CAZZIV010000050.1:0-15414 GCA_964654385.1 uncultured Acidobacteriota bacterium
CGGCGAGGATCAGAGGAGGTTACGAGGGATCATCAACATTCTCCCTTCCACCTTGTCCACCTTGGTATGTGGCCAGGATCACCGCCGCCAGAACCCCTCCCATCCCGCCGATCACCGAGAATCCAACCTGGTCTACCAGGAACCCGAGCAAGGGGGCCAGAAGCATCGTGGCCAGGGATCTGGACTGGGATTCGACCGAGAGGATCGTCGCTTCCCTCCCGGCGGGGGCCTCCTTGTGAAACCGGCTGATCATCAACGGCCGCCAGATGTTCTGGGCCGCCGCCAGGACCAGGAACGACGCCACCATCCAGGAGGTCCACCCCAGGGGAAACGCGGGGATCATCAGGAGATACACGCCCAGGACCAGGAGCCAGAGAAATCGCGAGCCTCTCTCTTCGCCGCCGAACCAGGCGGCGAACCGGTGGGATTGCCGGGCGGCCAGGCTGGAAAACAGGTAGAGAAACGCGTACACGACGCCGATCAGGATCGCGCCCCGCCGGTTCTCGCCCAACGAGGTGAACAGCGGCAACGCCAGGGCGACCTGCTTCAAGACCGGCTGCAGGTAATCCTTCCCGGAGCGGAACGATCCGCCGTAAGCGGCGGCTTCCACCATCAGGCGGCGGAGGCCCCGATTCTCCCAGGAGATCCTCAGGGATTCCAGGAGATGGCGCGCGGCCTTCCGAGCCGAAACCTGTCCCTCCGGCCGCCGGTCCAGGATCGGGTCGTATCCGAAAAAATTCACCATGCCCAGGAGGTACGGCGGGATGGAAAACCAGAACACCGTTGAGTACCGGCCGGTCCAGAAAACCAGCCCCCCGGCGATCAGGGCGGAGAGCGCCGAACCGGCCTTGGACCAGGAGCGGGTATAACCGTACACCCGGGTCCGTTCCTCCCCCCGCCCATGCAGGTTCAACCAGTCCAGGATCATCGCCTTGTGGGTTCCGGTTCGAAACGCCTCGCCGACGGAGAACAGGAACATGGCCGCGAACAGGGCGGGAAGGCTCCCGGCGGTCGCGAACAGGACGAACGAACCGATGAAGCAGGCGAAGGAGAGGATCATCGCCCTGCGCCTGCCGTAGAGATCGGCCGCCGCCCCGCTGGGGATCTCCATCAGGTTCACGCACAGCTCGCGAAATCCGATCAGGATCCCGATCTGGAAAAAGCCGAGGCCCTTTTCGAGGAAGACCAGGAACAGGAACGGTTCGAAGTACTGCTGGTTCTTCAGAAACCCGTAAAGGGCGAACCGCCGGATCATGATTCAGTCAGCCGGCGGACGGGAGAGCGGCTCGTCGGGACCCCACAGGCGGATCTCCGACCGGCCGGTGGAATCGGCCACCGCCCGGAGCATCCCGGGAGTGCTAAACGCCATCGCCACGTGCCCGAACCGGTCCACGGCGATCAGGCCTCCGTCTCCTTCGGAAAGGACCTGGCCGATCACTTCCGCCGACGCCTCCTCCAGGGAAACACCTCCGTACTGCATCATGTCGCCGACCCGCTGGGCGACGCCGTACCGGATGAACTCCTCCCCGGTTCCGGTGCAGGAGACCGCGCAGCTGTCGTTGTCCGCCCAGGTGCCGGCGCCGATGATCGGCGAGTCGCCCACCCGGCCGAACCGCTTCCCGGTCAGGCCTCCGGTGGAGGTGCCGGCGGCCAGGTTCCCGTCCCGGTCCAGGGCGACGCACCCGACCGTGCCGTACTTCTTCACCTGCTCCTTGTACCGCTTCCAGCTCTCCATCCGACGGGGCGTGTCGAACCATTCGTTCGGGACCCGCTCCACGCCGGCGGCGTCGGCGAACCGCTCCGCCCCTTCCCCTGCGAACAATACGTGCCGGGAGCGTTCCATCACCAGGCGGGCCAGGCGGATCGGGTGGCGGACCGTGGTGACACCAGCCACGGCTCCGCAGGCATGATCGGCGCCATTCATGATGGAGGCGTCCAGTTCATGCTTCCCGTCGTGGTTGAACACCGCTCCTTTCCCGGCATTGAACCGGGGATCGTCTTCCAGGAGCGAAAGAGCCGCCTCCACCGCGTCCAGGGAAGAGCCTCCTTCCGCCAGGATCTCCTTCCCGGCGTCCAGGGCGGCGCCCATCCCCTCCAGGTACCCTCGCCGGACCTCCTCGTTCACGTCCCGGGGGAAGACCCCGGCGCCGCCGTGGATCACCAGGACCCATTCCGGGCGGGGCCCGTCGGCCTTTCCCGGATCCTGCGCGCCGGCAGACGGAGCCGGCGTTCCGGCCTCACACCCGGCCAGGGCGAAAAGAAGAGTGGTCAGGATGAATCTGGAAAACACGCGCATAGAAAAATCCTCCCGGCGCCGTTCCGACACCGGGAGGATAACGGCCCGTACGGGAACGGGTCAACCGGGTTGTCGTTACTCCACCGGTTTCAGGGTGAGAGGATCCCGAAGCGGAAGCCTCGTCGCTTTCCCGTCATAGAACTCCTTCATGGAGGCCTTGCCGTCGGCGTCGCCCTTGGCGATCTCGTCCCAGTTCCCGACGATCAGGAAAACCAGCCGGTCCGGGTGGAGATAGGTTCCGGCGACTCGTTCCACATCCTTCGCGGAGACCTTCCGGACCCGATCCCGGTACTTCTTCCAGTAATCCGCCGGCCGGCCGATGTATTCGTCGTTCAGGAAAGTGCCGACGATCTGTCCCGGCGACTCGAACCGTCCAGGGAACGTATCGATGAACGAGTTCTTCGCCGTTTCCAGTTCTTCAGGAGAGACCGGCTCAGAAGCGATCTTCTTCATCTCTTCCAGGGCGATCTTGGCGGCGAACGCCACCGTCGGGCTCTTGGACTGGTAGAAGATCTGAAAAATCCCAGGCGCCCAGCTTCCGATCCCGAAGCGGGATCCGGCGCTGTAGGCCAGGCCCTCGTCGGAGCGGATCCGCTTCACCAGGCGGGAGGTGAACCCGCCGCCGCCCAGGATATCGTTCATCACGGGGAGAGCGTAGTAGTCCGGGTTTTCCCAGTCGGAACGCTGCACCCCCAGGTGACCGATCCGAACCCGCCCCTGGGGGATGTCTTTCTGCACGTAGTACACACCGGGGGTCGGGGTGAAATCGGGCGCCGACGGCGGCCACGGCACGTCCGGACCGGCGGCGTCCCACCCGGCGAACCGGGCTTCCAGCTCTTTGAGGATCGCGCCGGTATCCACGTCGCCGGACACGGAAATCATCATGTTCCCCGGCTGCCAGTAGCTCTTGTAAAAAGCGACCAGATCGTCCCGGGTCAGGGCGGCGAGTTCGTCGGCGGTCTCTAGGTTGGAGGTGTAATACTCCATCCCCCGGAACAGCCACTGCCATTCCCGGGCGGCGATCTGCCTGGCGTCGTCGTTCCTCTGCTTCATCTGCTCCAGGATCGCGGCCTTCCGAATGTCGATCCGGTCCTGCTCGAAACGGGGCCGCCTCAGCATGTCGAAGAACAGGTCCAGGCCCTGGTCCAGGACCATGGAGGTGCTGTTCAGATAGGCGGACGAGGAATCGTCTCCTCCTCCGCTGGAAATCTGGGCGCCCAGGAAGCTGACCGCCTCGTCGAACTCTTCCGCCGACCTGTCCCCGGAGCCGCCCTGCCGCATGAGGGTTCCGGTCATGCTCGCGGTTCCCTTCTTCAAGCCGTCCACGGCCTGCTCCAGGAACGCTCCGCACCGGACGGTCACGTTCATGTCGACCAGGGGAAGGGAATGATCCTCGGCGATGTACACCGGGATACCGTTGGAAAGGACATGCCGGTACTTGGCGGCCTCCGGCACCTCGAAACGGAGCTTGGGATACTTCAAATCCGACGGATGAGTCGCCACCTGGGCAGCCTGTTTTTTCCCGTCTTTCTTCCGCCCCGCCACCGCAGGCGAGCCGAAACACCCGACGGCCAGCGCCGTCACCACCGCCAGAACGGCCCACCTTCGGCCGGTCATGATTCACCTCCCTTGTCCTGACTGGACAATTCCTGGATACGGTCCGCCAGAAAATCTTCCATGATCTTGATCAACGGCTTGAACTGTTCCGGCGCCGTTCCCGCCTGTTGCCGGACCTGCTCCAGGACCTGCTGCAGCTTGGTCACATCCTTGATCTGTCGGAGCTGGCGGATCTGTCCCTTGATCATCTCCTGCTGTTGAGGCGGCAGGTCGGCGACTTCCGGCGGGAACTCCTCCGCCGCCGCGCCGGCCAGCCGGTGGTAGACGGCGACGGAACGGTTCTCCCGGGTGAAGTATTTCTCCGCCACACGCTTCACGTCCTCCGCGGTGACGTCCAGCATCCGGTCGGTGCCTTCGTACAGGTAGTGCCAGTCGCCCAACCCGTCGTAGAACATCAGCTGGAGCGCCAGGAAAAAGGGGTTTTCCAATCGCCGGTAGAAATCGGCGGCGGCGTTGTTCTTCACCTTTTGAAGCTCATCCGCCGGGATCGGCTCCTTTTCCAGCCGGTCCAGTTCTTCATACCAGGCCGCCTCCAGTTGGGCCGGAGTGGCGTCCCCCTTGGTCTCGGCGGAGAACGAAAAGGCTCCCGCCCACTTCTTCGAATCCTGCCCCGCCCGGGACGAGGAGGCGATCTCCTTCCCCAGGACCATCGATTTGTACAGCCGGCCGGTGCGCCCGTTCATCAGCTGGGCGAGCACATCCAACGCGAACGAGTCGTCATGCATGAACGGTACCGTGTGATACCGGACCTCCACCTGGGGCTGGCAGTCGCACTCGGACTTCATCCGTTTCTCGGCCATCTGCTTCATTTCCAGGGTCGCCACGTCCGGTGGTTCGGTCTTTCCCCGGGGGATCCGGCCGAAGTATTTCTCGGCCAGCTTCTTCACTTCGTTCACGTCGAAATTGCCGACCATCGCCGCGGTCAGGTTGTTGGGGGCGTAGTAGGTGGAGTAATAGTCGTCCGCCTGTTTCTTGCTGATCACCTTCAGGTCCGACGGCCACCCGACCACCGGCCAGCTGTAGGGATGGGACTCCCAGAACATCGCCTCGAACTCTTCCCCGAACTTGCCGGTCGGCGTGGACTCGGTGCGCATCCGGCGTTCTTCGTGGACCACGTCCCGCTCCGAGTAGAATTCCCGGAACACCGGGTTCAGAAGCCGGTCCGATTCCATCCAGAACCAGAGTTCCAACTTGTTGGCCGGCACGGTAATGAAATAGAGGGTCAGATCCTCGGTGGTCCCGGCGTTCATCCCGGTCGCTCCCGCGGAGGTGTAGATCTTGTCGAACTCGTCCTTGACCATCAGGGAACGCTGTTCCTCCACCAGGGCCTGGAACTTTTTCTCCAGTTCGATCTGCTCCGGCGTTCGATTTTCCGGATCGAACGGATCGTCGATCTCTCCCAGGCGGAACCGTCGGCGCTGCTCCCGGTAGATGGCGCGGATTTTCTGCTGGATCTTCTCCTGTTCGGCGATGATCTCCCGGTCCCGCTCGATGTTCGTGGTGCCGATGGTGTTCGTCCCTTTGAACATCATGTGCTCGAACAGGTGGCTCAGGCCGGTGATCCCCGGCCGCTCGTTGGACGAGCCGACATGGGCGACCCATCCGGCGGAGACGGTGCTCATCTCCGGTCTTGGGACCAGCAGCATCTTCATACCGTTGGATAGCTCGAACTCCTGCACCGGCACCTTGGTGTCAGTGTCGGCCCCGGCCCAGACCGCCCCGCTTCCCAGCAACAGCGCCAGGAAGACCAGCAGCACCAGGCTCCTGTCTCGAATCCGTCTTTTTCGCATCTTCATTCCCTCGCTCTCATCGGCTGTTTCCTCGCTTCGCTCCGTTCCGGCCCCAGGTCGGAAGAGGTCTTGATTCACACGGGCGGACGATCCTACATACGATCCGCCCGGCTTCAGGTTTTCATTCGGACAGGAAGGATATCACTTCAGGATTCCGCCCTTTCCCAGGCCTCCGGCTTCCCGGCGGCCGGACGGGCGCTCCCGGCCTCCTGGAGCCGGAACAGGTGCGCCAGGGTCTGCCGGGCGGCCAGGAACCGCAGCGCGCCCGGCGTGTCCCGGTAGGCTTTTTCCGCCAGTTCTTCCGTTTCGATCCCGCTTCCGGACCCGGCGGCCGGCAACAGATCCAGGATGGTTTGCTCCCGGGCTTCCCGGTGCCGGGCGGTCTTCTCCAACAGGGAGGCGGGCACCGGGGGGCCGTGGGAAGGGAGCAGCCGCAGGGCTCCGACCTCCGAAGCCTTCCGGAGGGAAGCGAGATACGCATCCATGGTCCCGGGGGCGGGATCTATCACCATGGTGGAGAGCGCGCTGACCAGGTCGCCGCTGATCAGCACCTTCCTTTCGGGGACATGGAACGCCAGGTGCCCCTCGGCATGCCCCTCGGTCAGCACTGGCCGCAGAGACAGCCCTCCCAGCCGAACGGTCTCCCCGTCCTCCAGGGGAACCGTTTCCACACCTTTAAGGAGCGGGGCGATCCGTCGGAGCACCTTCCGGTGGGCCCGGACCGGAACCTCCAGTGCCCGGGCGATCGGTCCGGCGCCGGAAACATGGTCCTGGTGGTGATGGGTCAGCAGGACCATGGAAGGCGCCGCGCCGGTCTCCCCGGCGACGGTTCGTACGCATCGAAGGAGCCGGCGGTTCTCCTCGTCCCGGGAGGATCCCGGATCGATCACCGCCATCCGTTCCCCGAGCGGAAGCCAGACGTTGGTATGGGTCGCCGGGGGCAGCGTGTCGGTCCGTACCGGGAGGCACCGGATGCCGGGGATGAATTCGATGCGAGGCAGATCCTCCTGCTCCCGGTTCGCCCGGCGGAGGACGGCGGCGGCTCCCGCCAGGTCCGGCGGCGGCTCGGAGTGCAGCGCCCGGAGCACCGCCAGGACCGGCGGCGAAGAGCGGACCGTGCCGGCCCGGAACTGATCCACGGTCTCCCCCGGATCGGCCCAGAGCAGTTCCTCGTTCTCGGAAGTCGCGGG
Source organism: uncultured Acidobacteriota bacterium (assembly GCA_964654385.1). Taxonomy (GTDB): domain Bacteria; phylum Acidobacteriota; class Polarisedimenticolia; order Polarisedimenticolales; family Polarisedimenticolaceae; genus Polarisedimenticola. The sequence goes on from CAZZIV010000050.1 coordinate 6,894, forward strand.
CAGAGGCGCGGGGCGGCCATCCCCGTCCGGCAGACCGGCCGCCAGGAACCGGGTTCGGAACCGGACCGGAAATATCGGCGGCGTGATCCGTTCCCCACCGTCCAGCCAGCGCTCCACCGGGATCTCGATCCCGGTCTCCTCCCGAACCTCCCGGGTGGCGCATCTCCTCCACGAGGCTTCTTCCGCTTCTCCCGAACGGTCCTCCGGTTCCATCCCGCCCCCGGGGAACGCCAGGCTACCCGGGAGGAAACGGGCCTTCCTGGATCGCACTCCCAGGAGAACCTGCCAGTTCCCACGGCTCGATCTCCGGAGCAAAACCCCCAGGGCGCTGTCCTTCGGAACCGGCGGTTCGGCGGGCTCGACCCCGCCGGGCAACTCACTCATCGCCGGCGAGGATCGCTTCGATCGCGTCCGGCTCTTTCGGCAGAGCGGAGCTGAGATTCTCCCGGCCGCCGGGAGTGATCAGCACTTCATCTTCCAGGCGGACGCCGATCCCCTCTTCCGGGATATAGATCCCCGGCTCCACGGTGAACATCGCGCCGGGCTCCAACGGCGCGTAAAGGTCTCCCACGTCATGGGTGTCCAGCCCGATGTAGTGGCTGGTGCCGTGGATAAAGTACGGGCCGAAACCGGCCTCGTCGATGACCTGGAACGCCCTCGCGTGGATCTCGCCCAGGGAGCCGCCGGGGGCCGCCAGGGCGGCCGCTTCTTCCAGGGCTTCCAGGACCGTCCGGTAGATCTCCTTCTGCCGGCCGGTGAACTTCCCGTCGATCGGAAAGGTCCGGCTGATGTCGCTGTTGTAGCCGCCCAGGCAGACGCCGGTGTCCACCAGGACCAGTTGCCCCGGCTCCACGCGGCCGGTGTTCTCCATGTAGTGCAGGGAACAGGCGTTCCGGCCGGCGGCGACGATCGGGTCGAACGCGTGGGTTCCTCCCTGGGCCCGGTAATAGCCGGTCAGTTCGGCTTCCAGTTCGTACTCGTACATACCGGCCTTCGCGTTCCTGTACAGGTTGTGGAGCGCCCGGTCGGTGACGGCGATCGCCTTCCGCGTGGCTTCGACCTCTTCTTTCGACTTGATCCGCCGCATCGCCTCCACCGACGGCGTGGCGTTCACCAGCCGGGCGTCGAAAAACCGCCTGCGCACCCGGTCCAGGAACAGGGAGTCTTCGTCGGGACCGCCGGAAAGGCTCGGAGCGGCGGCCCGAACGTAGTTCAGGGCGGCGCCCCGGTCCAACGCCTGGGACAGCAATTCGTTCATCTCCCCGGCCGGGAGGACCAAGTCCACCCCGACCTCCTCCGCCCGGACCGAACCGGCGGTGGCGGAGGCGTCCTCGCCCCAGCGGGCCAGCATCGGGTCCGCCGGCGGAAGGAACAGGATCTGCTTCACGTTCCGCCCGCGGAGGTAATCGGGGCCGGGATACCGGCGCCCGGTGCAGGCCCGGACCCCTTCGGCCGCCAGGAGCAGCGCGCCGGCGGAGGCGTTGAGGCCGGTCAGGTAGGTGAAATTCTTGTTCGGCCTGCCCCCGGCGGCCGCCGGAACCAGGATGAATCCGTCCGGGTATTTTTCCATCAAGCGGGCCCGCCGGCCGCCGTAAAGGTCGCTCATGATTTTCCGCGTCCTCCCTCTTTCAGAATCAGCCTCCATTCCCGGGCCGTCACCGGCTGCACCGACAGCCGGTTCCCTTTCCGGAGAAGCATCATGTCTTCTAAACCCTTGATCTCCCGCATACGGCGGAGGGCCACCGGGGTTTCCAGTTTTCCGGTCGCCTGGATATCCACCGCGTACCAGCGGGGCTTCTCCCTGGAGGCCGCCGGATCGTATCCCTTCTCTTTCGGCCGGAACTGGGTCGGATCCGGGTAGCCGGACCGGAGCACCCGGGCGGTGCCGATCACCGCCTTGTCGGTCTGGGAGTGGTAGAAGAGCACTTCATCCCCGGCCTGGATCTCGTCCCGCAGCAGGTTCCTGGCCTGGTAGTTCCGGACCCCGTCCCAGCAGGTGGTCCGGCCCGGTTCCCGTTCCAGGTGGCCCCATCCGTAGGTATCCGGATCGGATTTCATCAACCAGTATTTTTTCGCCATTCCGGCTCTCCCTTTCGAGTGAAGACCGTTCAGGATACTACCGGAATCGGGCGGAGCGGAGCTGGTTGGGGTATGCTATCTCCGCTCGGAATCTCTTTCGACCTGGTGGAGTTCCCGGCCGGGAGAACGTTCTCTCCTTGACCGCCGGCCGTTTACGATCGATCTTCACCTTCGATCGACGAGAAATCGCTGGGGAGTTACGACGTGCCGCGAGATTCCGGGAAAAACCGGCAAAAACAGGCCCTGCTGGAAGTCCTGGAGCGCTGCGGGATCTCCAGCCGCGGCCAGATCGTCTTCCGGTACCGGCGGTTTTGCGAAAGCACCCGGCCGGCGGTGAACGCCGCCATCCAGGATCTGATCGGACGTCTCGGGAAGGTTTTTCCCCGGGACGACCCTCTCACCGACCTGGAGATCGCCCTGAGAGAGGCGCTGGCCAACGCGGCGTTCCACGGCAACCGATCCTCGCCGTCCAAGTCGGTCTTCCTGCGCTGTTATGGAGTCCCGTCCTGCGGAGTCCTCGTGGTGATCCGGGACCAGGGACCGGGGTTCGACCCGGCCGAGGTTCCCGATCCGACCGGGGAAGACCGGCTTCTGCTTCCTCATGGCCGCGGAATCTTTCTCATGCGCCGGCTCCTGGATGGAATCGACTACCGGCGGGGCGGCGCGGAAGTCATCCTCCTTAAAACCTGCTGAGATTCATCCGGCCGCGGAATCGATTCGAATCTTCTTTCCGCAGCCGGGACAGGTTTTGGACCGTCCGGCGAACGACGGGCTCAACTGGAGGTTCCGGCCGCAGGAACATTGAAACGTCTCCCATCCTTTTCCCCGCCGCCGATAGGTCAAGGCCTCCTTTTCCCCTCCGGGAACCGCTTTCTCCGCCGCAGGCGGTCCCGGCTTCCCGGACGGTCCGGCTTTCGGGATCGGGATCCGCCGGCCGCACCGGGTGCAATCCACCGCCTCCCCGGCGTAGCCCGGCGGGACCTTGATCCGAACGCCGCAGGGGCAAGCCAGGACCAGGAACCCGGCGGTCCGCTGGAACAGTTCCAGCACCTCCCGGGTCCGCTCCACCGCTTCCTGTTTCGGATTCTTCTCGGGGGTCGGCTGCCGGGCCTGGACCGTTCCCCCTTCCTCCACGGTCTTTCCGTCCAGAAGCGGTTTCCCGCCATGGATCCCTTTCCAAGCTTTCTCGTAATCGGCGTACCCGGCTCCGCCTCCCATGGACCGGAGGATTCGGATCCGTTCCTCGGTCGGCGGGTGCGTGGAGAAGAGACCGGTCAGGGCCCGTTCCGGGCGGACGATGAACAGGGGCGCCAGGGCCCGGTTGACGGTCTTCTTCCCCCCGGCCATCCCGGCGGCGATGCCGGGGCGGGAGATCTTTTCCAGGGCCGACGCCAGGCCGGCCGGGTACCGGGTGAACCGGGCGGCGGAAGCATCGGCCAGGTACTCCCGCTGCCGGGAACAGGCCAGGTAGAGGAGCCGGGCCAGGATCGGCGCCAGGATCGCCATAACTACCGCCACGAGGACGATGATCATCTGGGCCTGTCCTCCCCCTCCTCTCCCTCCTCCTCTTCGCCGGCCGCCGCCGAACCAGAGAGAGCGGAGAAACACGTCGGAAAGAAGGACCATGCTCCCCAGCATCACCGAAGCCAAGGTCATGAACTTGACGTCCTGGTTCCGGATATGCCCGATTTCGTGGGCGACCACCCCTTGCAGTTCATCCCGGTTCAGGCGGCGGAGAAGGCCCTGGGTGACCGCCACCGCCGCCCGGGACGGATCCCGCCCCACGGCGAAGGCGTTGGGGACCGGATCGTCGATCACGTACACGTCCGGCATCCGGCCCAGCCCGGCGGCGATCGTCATTTCCTCCACCACGTTCCAGAGCCGGGGAGCGTCTTCCTTCTCGATTTTTTTCGCCCCGGCGCTCATCAGGAGAACCTTGTCCCCGCCGGCGAAAGCGATCAGGACCATCACGCCCCAGACTCCCAGGGCGAGGATCGCACCGGCGGCGGCGCCGTAATCCCGGTTGTACACGGTCCCGAACAGCGCCCCCAGGGCGACCAGGGTTCCCCCCATGGCGCCGATCAGCACCATCGAGCGGATCCTGTTGGCTCGGATCGCCTCCCACATCGGAATTTAGAACTGCACCTTCGGAGCTTCCCGGGCCGCTTCGTCCTGGATCTCGAAGAACTCTTCCTTGCCGAACCCGAACATGCCGGCGATGACGTTCGAAGGGAAGGTTTCCACCTTGTTGTTCATGGTCATCACGCTGTCGTTGTAGTGCTGCCGCGAAAAACTGATCTTGTTCTCGGTGGAAGTCAGTTCCTCCTGGAGCGCCAGGAAGTTCTGGTTCGCTTTCAGGTCCGGGTACTGCTCCACCACCAGCATGAGCCGCCCCAACGCCTGGGAAAGCTCTCCTTCCGCCGCGGACTGGGCCGCCACGCCCTGGGCGGAGACCGCCTGGCTCCTGGCCTTGACCACGTTTTCCAGGGTTTCCTTTTCATGCTTGGCGTACCCTTTCACCGTCTCCAGCAGGTTCGGGATCAGGTCATGCCTTCTCTTCAATTGGACATCGATCTGGGACCAGGCGTTGCGCACCTGGTTCCGGAGCCGGACCAGGCCGTTGTACATCCCGATCAGCATCGCTCCGACCGCCAGCAGGACAACCACGAAAATGACCGTTCCCAACATTCAACTCTCCTCTCCTTTCGGATACAGCTCCGAAAAATAGGCCGCCACGGCGCCGCCCGCGCCTTTCCCGAATTGCATGGCCACCGCTTCCATCTCCCCCCGATCCAACCAGTAGCCGTGCCCCCGGGGGCAGCGGTCCAGTTCCACCGGGTTCGCTTCGCCGACGTAAATCACCCGCATCTTCCTGGAACAGCGCGGACAGTTCCGGCCGGAGCGTTTCCCCCTGCCGGCGGCCGCCAGCGCCGCTCCCAGGGCGACCGGGTCGGCGCCGGCCTGGAGCACCACCTGCTCCAGTTCGCCGGCGTCCAGCCAGGTGCCTCCACAGGCGGCGCAATGGTCGGTTTCCACACCGTCCAGTTCGAAGATGAGCAGTCTTTCACCGCAGTTCGGACACATCGAATCACCTCGCGGTCCCGGGACGGGCCGTCGCGGGAAGTCTACCCCAGCGTTCCATGAAGGTGTACACTCCCGCCTCGGAATTATTCATGGAGGTGCCGGGGATGCCGTCGCTCGCCGAACTCGATCCGGAAAAATTCTCTCCTGCCCGTATCTGGGCGGCGATCTCTCCGGACGTCCGCCTGCAGGCCGCCCGGGCCGTCTACGCCTCGGAGGATCCTCAGCACCGGACCGAGGCGGACCTGGCGATCGCCATGAACCTGAAGTTCCGGCCGGTGGCGGTGCGGAAGCTTCCCGTGGAGAAGCGGGCAGGCTACATCGCCAGGGCGTTTCCGCCGGGCGAATCCCTGGCCTCCACTCTCCTGCTCTGTCTCCATTCCCGGGACCGTGTCGGCCTGATGGCCGCCTTCCTGGACAGCCTGGGAATCCCGCACAACGACGGAATGATCGACGAAGACCACGACCTGCAACCGCCGGAAGCCGAACCGCTGACAGCCGCCGTGAACGAAATCCTGGAAAAATTCGATCGGGAAGAGGTCGAACTCTACCTGGCCACCCTCCTGGCCATGGACCCTGGAACCTGGGGCGGCCTGAAGGAGCCTTTCCGAAAACTTCGGTAACCCCGAACCGTTCGAAACCCGGTTTTCAGTCTCTTTCCAGCAGGACCCCGTTGCCGTAGGCGAGGATCTCCGCCGCCATCCCCATGATGTACGAAGTGCTGAACCGCAAGTCCAGGACCGCATCGGCGCCCAGGGCTTTCGCCTCGGCCACCATCCGGTCCAGGGCCTGCTCCCGGGATTCCGCCATCATCTTGGTGTATTCCTCAATCTCTCCACCGACGATGTTCTTCAAGCCGGCCAGGATATCCCGGCCGATGTTCCGGGCCCGGATCGTATTGCCGCGGACCAGCCCCAGGGTCCGGGTCACCTTGTAGCCGGCGACGGAAGCTGCAGGGGTAATGATCATCGAATCACCTCTTTGTAGGGATCTTTCTTCCCCATGAACCATCGTTCGCGGATCACGGAAACGAACAGGATCACCGCTCCAACGGCGACGCCCAGGATCGACAACTTCAGAAACCACGGGAGCGACGCATCTTCGAACAGGGAGGCGATCGCATGCCATGCCCCCCAGGACAAGAGCACCACCGAGGAGATCGAAAGGATCAGCCATCCGATCCCACGCTCGCATCGATTGTAAACCGATACCCAGTAGTCCTCCCAGATCTCGTCCGGCGGTTCTCGGTAAGCCATGGAACGGGTCACCTCCTTCACTTGTTCCAGCCGCTCCCACTCCAGGCGAAGTCCCGGGAGTTCTTCCAGGAGTCGATCCAGTTCCTCCTGCTCGGACGGAGTGATCTCTCCGTCCAGGGCGGCCATCATGTACCTGCGAGCCCTTTCTTCCGCGTCGGTATGGTTTCGGGGACTCATGATCCGCCCTCCCTCTCCGGAACGGCCCGCGCGCCGGACGTCTCCTCCGACGAATGTTCGAACTCCCCGGCCAGGCGCTTCCGGGCGGTATACAGGCGGGACATGACGGTCCCGATCGGGATCCCGACCAGCTCGGCGATCTCCCGGTACCGGAGCCCTTCGAACTCTTTCAGGACCAGCGCTTCCCGCTCCCGCTCCGGGAGCTCTTCGATCGCCCGGCGGACCCGGGCGCGCAGCTCGTTCCGGGCCAGCATGGCGGCAGGTCCCAGGTCGGGAGCCCGGGTCTCGGCCTCTTCGGCCAGCCAGACGGAGGCGTCCCGCAGCTTCTTCCTCCGGCTCTTCCGGTCCCGGTTGAAATTGAAGCAGAGCCGCCGGACGATCTGGTACAACCAAGCGAAGAACGGGCGGTCCGGATCGATGGTTCCCCTGGCCCGGTACGCCCGGGCGAACGCGTCCTGGGACAGGTCCCGGGCGTCTTCCGGCGAGCCGACCAGCCCCAGTGCCGAGTAGTAGGCCCGCTTCATGTACCGCTCCACCAGGAAGCCGAAGGCGGCCCGGTCCCCGTTCTGGGCCCGGCGGATCAGGTCGCCATCGCTCTCGGTGGTGTCCCGGGCTTCCACGGCCAAAGCAGTCTCCATGGCAGGCTCCTTCCGGAAGCCCGGACCGTTTTCCCCGGGCTTCCGTGGGGGGATACCCGCCCGCCCCGATTTTATTCCCGCGATCCCTGGGATCGCCCCCTCCAGGCCGCCGGGAGACGGTACGGCCGGGAGAGGATTCCCCATGCTACCCTGTTTTTCGGCCGCCTTGCGGAAGAAGTGAGGAATTCACCATCAGCATGACCGGCGCCAGGAAGAAGTCTCGGGACGAGGAGCCGCTGACCCGCTGGACGCGGCAGGGCCGCCGCAAACGTCTCGGATGGCAGTATGCCGAGTTGTATTACCGGCTCCGCACGACCGAGGATTCTCCTCTTCGACAGGGGTGGGCGATCGCCCTCGGCGCGTTCGTCGGCTGCTCGCCGCTCTGGGGCATCCACCTGCCGATCAGCATCTTCCTGAGCCGGGTCTTCCGCCTCAGCGTGGTGAAAACCACCCTGGCCACCCAGATCAGCAATCCGCTCTTCGCCCCGTTTCTCCTCTTCGCCGAATTCGGCGTGGGGCGCAGGCTTCTCACCGGGCATTTCCCGGCCATCAGCCTTCATGAAGTGAGCAACCTGGGGCTGAAGGAACTGGGACTGAGCCTGGTCCTCGGCAGCATCGTTCTGGGAGTGGCGATCGGGATGGTTCTCGGCCTGATCGCCCTGGTGATCGGACTGCTGACCCGGGAACCGACCTTTCTCAACAAGCTGGTGGACACCGTATCCAGGCGATACGTGAACACCGGGATCCTCCACTGGGAATTCGTCCGGGGCAAACTGTTCTACGACCGGGTCTACAGGAGGATTCTCCGGGAAGGCCTCCTCCCCGGCGAAGGAACGATCGTGGACCTGGGATGCGGCCGGGGGATCCTCCTCTCCCTTCTCGCCGCCGACGAACGGCTGGCCGGCGACCCGGAACGGCCGGTCGGCTGGCCCCGGCCCGGCGGCCCTCGAACCTATCGCGGGATCGAACAGAACAAGGCTCTCTACCGTTGCGGCAGGAGGGCCCTTCGCGGGCTTGCGAAGCTGGAATGTGGGGGCCGGCGGGACACGCCTGTGCCGCGCTGCTGCGGGGGCGGCTCTTCAGCAACGACGGGCGAATGGCGCTGGTCGCCGTCGAGCTTGAGGGCGGCACGTCAGACCTCGACGCGCGTGTGCGCTTCGTCGAGGGGCTGCGCAAGCTCGTCAGGGCCGAAGAAAAGGCGAATCCAGACCTTCGCTTTCACATGACTGGCACCCCGGTGATGGACGCGACCTTCGGCAAGCTCGCCCAAGAAGACACGATGCGGGTGGG
>CAZZIV010000051.1:0-15261 GCA_964654385.1 uncultured Acidobacteriota bacterium
GCGTGCGTGCCATCGATGAGCTTCTCGTAGTCCGCCCACAACGGCAGGCGCCACCGGACACCGCGGAGACGATGCCACGCAGCGGAGACTCCCCGGCGCCGCTCCGGGAAAGACTCCGTGCCCCTGCTCTACCTGGGAGCCACGCATCTTCTCCGCGCCCAGCTTCGGGCTGCGGACAAGTCGGTCCTCTCGGCGGCGTACGAAGCGAAAAAAGCACGCAAACTCCTCCTGCGCGCTTCCTCCGCAGGCGGATCCCGGGCGGAGAGCGCGTTCGGCCTGGGTACCTACGAGTATTTCGCCGCCAGCCTTCCCAGCGTGATCCGGGGGCTGCGGTTCCTTCTTTTCCTGCCGGGGGGGGATCGGCAGAGAGGGCTGGGATTACTGGAACTCTCCGCCACGGACAGCGATTTATTCGGTTTCGAGGCACGTGCGGTCCTGGTGAGCATTTACGGGAACGACGACGAGCGTCAATTCGACAAAGCGGTTCGGCACGCGGGCCTTCTCCTCTCCCACGAGAACCGGGCGGTCACCGCCTTGTATGCCGCGGCCAAACTGGACATGCAGCTTGCCCGGCCGTCCTCCGCCTGGAACCGGCTGGAAGAGGCCGAAGAGAAGGCCCTCGGGTCCGGCGACGCGTCTCCCAGCGTGATCGCCGCGATCCGGTACCTGAAGGCCCTGGCGGACATCCGCCGTTTCATGTTCGGCTCCGGGGTCCTGGAACTCGAGAGGATCCTGGCGGACCGGACGAGGGTTCCCCGAAACCTGGAGAGGAAATCGGAAAAACTCCTCCAGACCTACCGACCCCTGGCCGGAAGCCCGGAGGAACATCGTCTTCAGCAGATCCGCGCCATGCTCATCGAAGGAGATCGACCGCCGGATCCGAGGGAATTCTCCCGTCTTGCCGAGGAAGAACGGCTACCTGCATCCGTCCGGCGGCAATGCCGGCTCCTGGCCGGGCAGGTGTATGACCTGGCGGGAAACCGGACCGCGGCCCTGGGTGAGTACCGGCAGGTCGAGCGGGAACCCGCCTCCAGGCTCTACCGGACCAGGCCGTTCACCAAGGCGGACGGATTCTGAGCGCCGTTGGTCCGGACATTGCGGAGAACCTTTCGTACGTAGGCCTCGGTTTCGCGGTAGGGGGGGACTCCGTCATAACGGGCTACGACGTTTTCTCCGGCGTTGTAGGCCGCAAGGGCATATTCGGTCCGGTTATCGAACCGATCCAGGAGCCATCGGAGGTATCGGGCGCCTCCGTTCACATTCTGTTCCGGATCGAAGACATCTTTCACTCCGAACCGCTCGGCGGTGGAAGGGATCAGTTGAAGAAGCCCGCAGGCCCCTTTCCCGGAAACGGCGAACGGATCGAAATTCGATTCGACCTGGATCATCGCGGTCACCAGTGCCGGATCCAGATCGTGAGTCCGGGACGCCTCTTCGATGATCCGTCGGTACTCCCCCGCGACCCGGGTCCAGACCGCCGGTTCCCGTCCCAAATCTTCCGGTCGAGCCGGTTCGTACCGTCGGACCGAGGCGATCCGGTCCGCCGGGACGGCGATGGTCGACGAGGAATCCAGCACCAGCAGGAACAGGTCTCCTTCCAGGTGAAGGCTTTCCACGATCAGGGACCGCCCGTCCACGAACTCCACCCTTTCGGCGGCGGAAAGCGAGCCGACGGCCGACAGAAGGGCGAGGATGACGACAAGCGGACGGCACATCACAAGGATCCTCATGGCTTCCCACTTTATACGGTAATCGGGCCGAACCGGCAAGAACCGGATGCGTAAGCCGCCGGCGTGAGCAAAAACGGCCTATCGGCGACGAAACGCCCTTTCCACTTCCTCCCGGGTCAATCGGAACAAAGCGGGCCGGCCGTGGGGGCAGGTGGTGAGATTTTCAACCTGGTAGAGATCGTCCAGGAGCTTCTGCATCCCTTGCCGGTCCAGCGGATGATGAATTTTGATAGCGGCGTGGCAGGCCGCCGTGGTCACCAGCTTGTACCGGAGGGTCTCCCCGCCGGTCGCGCTGGAACGGACCCGGGCCGCGTCTCCCAGGAGCTCGTGGATCAACGATTCCGGATCCGCGCCGGCGGCATGGGCCGGGACGCCGTCCAGGCGGATCGTGTTTTGGCCGAACGGCTCGATCAGGAACCCGAGCCTGCGGAATTCCTCCAATTCGCCGTTCAGCACAGCCGCTTCAGGGGGAGTCAATTCCAGTGTGCGAGGGAACATCAATCGCTGGACCTCCACCTTGTCCTTCTCGGCTTCGGCGAAATACCGCTCGAAAATCACCCGTTCGTGGGCCGCGTGCTGATCGACGACCAGGAGCCCTTCTTTGTCCTGGGCGATGATGTAGGAATGAAGGTACTGGGCGAGAGCCAGGGCTCCCCGGTCGGTGACCGCCGTTTCTTCTCCACCCTTCGGCTCGAACAGGCCGGATGCGGTCCATTCGGATCCGTTCCCAGGATCCCGTACCGGTTCCGCCGTTCGCCGATCTTGATAAGGCGATCCGGAGAACGGCGAATCGGGACGAAGCTCGCCCAGCCCGGGAACCATCGGTTCACCGGATAGAACCTGCCGGATCGCCGCTTTCACCTTTTCGTGAATCTCGGACGAACGCTGGAACCTGACTTCGTTCTTCTGCGGATGCACGTTCACGTCTACCAGGGATGGCTCCAGGTCCAGAAACAGCACCACCGCCGGGAAAGCCCCACGGGGAACCGTGTTCCCGTACGCCTCCCCGATCCCATGGGCCAATACCCGGTCCTGGACGGCGCGGCCGTTGACGAACATATGCTGGCGATTCCGCCTGGGGAGCGCCTGGGCCGGCCGGCCGGCGAAACCACGGACGCGGATCGCTCCCTCTCCCGAATCGAAGGGAACCATCTGCCGCGCGATCTCCCCCCCGAACACTTGATGAATGCGGGTAAGCAGGTCCGGGGCGGCCGGCGTCTCGATCAACATCCTGTCCGCGTGTTCCAGGGAGAAACGCACATCCGGCCGGGCCAAGGCGTACCGGGTCACGATCTTCACGATATGCCCCAGTTCCGTGCCGTCGGTCCGCATGAATTTCCGTCGGGCGGGAACGTTGTGAAACAGGCGATCGACCTCCACGGTCGTTCCCCGGGGAAATCCTCCCGCGCGAACGCCGTTCACGGTCCCGCTGTCGATCTCGATCTCGGTGCCACCGCCGTCTCGTTCGGAGGTGCGGATAATCAATCGAGCCACCGAGGCGATGCTCGGCAGCGCTTCTCCACGAAAACCAAGGGATCGGATCCTGTCCAGGCGACCCTCCCGGCCCATCTTGCTGGTAGCGTGTCTTTCAATGGAGAGGAGCGCGTCTTCCCGGTCCATGCCGGTCCCATCGTCCTGAACCCGGATGAACCGTTTCCCTCCACCTTGGATCGTGACATCCACCCGGCAGGCATCGGCGTCCAGGCTGTTTTCCACAAGTTCCTTTACTACGGAAGCAGGCCGTTCCACCACCTCTCCAGCGGCGATCCTGTTAATGAGATGATCGTCCAGGAGTTGAATTTTTCCCAAAACATCTCCTCATTCCCGAAAAGCCGGCGATTCCCGGGGTCCGGCCTGCCTCAACGAAAATACGTTGAAATTCTAGCATCTCTGTTCCACGCGACAGCACGCCATTCTTGCACTCTTCTGTCCTCCCCGAGTGCCATCCAGGCGCGAAAAGGAGACGGAATCCGCACCGGCTGTGTCGGTCGGCCCCCTCCGAATCCAAGGAGCCCGGCAGGCAAACGACGAAAAACCCTGACCTTACGCCGAATTTTTGTCATTCCCGGCTTCCCACCGATTCGGCACGCAGGTTGCAAAGTTTCCTGGCGAGGGGTTGCTTGACAGGAGGTTGCCTTGATCATTCCGTTGCTTCAAAAAGAACGCTCGATCGACGACTTCGTGGATTCCGCAGGCGAGTGCCGTCTCTCCAATCTTCTTACCGACGAACATTCCGAAGACCAGGTAGAAGAGCTTTACATGAAGGAGGTGGCCGGCCTGGTCCGTGGCGCCCTTACCGATCTGGACGACCGGGAACGCCATATCATCCGGAATCGATTCGGACTCCTGGGCGGCGCAGAGCTGACCCTGGAAGAGATCGGCCGTACGCTGAACCTGAGCCGGGAACGGGTCCGGCAGCTGGAACGGGAAGCAAAAACAAAAATTCGCCAGGTCCTGGCGAATCATGAAGCGTACTTGAAGTTTTCTCTAGCCTGAGACTCCCCCTCTTGAGTTCTCTTGAGCCCGGCGGCAGCGATCCCCCCTCCGCTGTCCGCCGGGCATCTTTTTGCCCCTCGGCCGGATCAGAAAATCTGACCGATGGACACGAAAAATTCCCCGCCCGATTCCCCTGGTTTCCGGTCGAGCTTCCAACCGTACTCGAACCGCACCGGCCCGATCGGCGTTTCCACATGAAGTCCGAGCCCGAGGGCGTGGCGTAAATCCTGCAGATTCATATCGCCCAGTCTCCGAAAAACGTTCCCGGCATCGTAGAAGACCACACCGCGCAGAACTCCCCAGATCGGCTGCCGCCATTCCTGGTTGAAGAGCAGCATCGATTCGCCGCCGATCGGGACTCCGTTGACGTCGCGCGGCCCGAGCTCATCCCTCCCGAACCCACGATGGGTCAGATCCCCGCCGGCGAAATATCTCTCGGAAAGCGGAACACGGCCGGTGGATCCGAACGGTTTCGCGAGGCCGATCCGCCCGCTGACGCCGAAGGTCCCGCCGGAGCGGAAGGTGCGGGACCAGGCGGTCCGGGCGGAAAGCTTGGAAAACGTTTCATCGGAGAGAAAGACCGGAGCGAACAGCTGCAGTTCGGCGCTGGAATAGGAGCCGTTCCTGGTCAGGAAAGGATCGTCCCGGGTATCCCGGGTCATCGCCAGCCCCAAGTCTCCCAGGTCCAGCGCCTCCAGTTTCTGCTCCAGGATCAACTCCGAGCTGCCGGCCTGGATATCGAACAGGTCGACCCGCTGAAAATTATATCGAAGATATCGCTTCCAGTTCTTTCGGAATTCATGTTCCACCCGGAAAGCGGTGGATCGACGCCGGAACGAGAACCCGATCTCCTCCCGCCGTTCATTCAGAATACTAATCAGGGCAGGCCATTTTCGGGTGAACAGCCTGGGTTCCTCGATCAGAACCTGGCCCCATTTCTCGACCTCGCTGATCCGCCCGTTGAACGTGATCGAACGATCGTACCCCCCGACATTTTCATGGGCGAGGACCAGCGCTCCCTTGGCTCCGTCTTCACTGCTGTATCCGGCTCCCACCCGGAGGCGGAACGGAGGAGATTCCTGCACGGTCACCAGAAGCGTACGGATCCCTGGATCCTTTTCCAACATTCCGTCATAAGAGATCTTGACGCTGCTGAACAATCCGAGGCGATAGAGATGATGCTGGCTCTCCAGGATCCGTTCCCTGGAAACCGGATCTCTTTTTCTCAACGTCAATTCTCTTCGAATAATGTCCGCCTTGGTCCGGTGGCTCCCCTGGATCCGGACCTCGCCGATCACCATCTTTTGTCCAGGCGTCAATTCGAATCGAACCTGAACGGTGTTCCCCGCGAGGGTGGGGATTCCGTTCACCCGGGCGTCCGGGTACCCCTCCCGGTCCAGCCCGGCCCGAATCCCGGCTTCCGCTTCCTGGAGAACCCTCGGCGAGAAAATCTCTCCTTCCGCCAACTCCGCCCAATCCCGGAGCCGCGTTTCGGGAACCGGCCTCTCGCCGGTGAATTCAATTTCGGAGAGGGTAAAGCGGGGGCCTTCTTCCAACGGGATCAGGATATCGGCATGGGTGGCGTCCAGGTCCAGCGTGATGACCGGCTCCAGGGTGCGCACCTGCAGAAATCCCTGGTCTCGATACAGGTTCCGGATCGCCCCCAGGTCGTTCTCCAGGGTTTTCGGAACGAAGAAGGCGTTTCCGAAGGACCCGGCCCGGCCCGTCAACACCTGTTGTCGGATCCGTTTATCCGGGATCGCGCTGTTGCCCTGGAACCGCAGGGAGCGAACGCGGACCTTGGCGCCTGGATCGATCCGAAAGGTGACCGACCTTGCATCGGAACTCTTTCCGGCGTTGTCCGTCACCTTTTCGATATCGACCGCGTAATACCCTCTGTCCTGGTAATACTCACGGAGCATTCGCAGGGAATCCTGAAAGCTCTCGTCGACAAACACCGAATCGATCCAGGCTTCGCGCATCTCCTTGAGCAGCTTCTTTTTCTCTCCGCCCGGGATCCCTTCGAACCGAACCTCCCACCGGGAGCCAGGATCCAGCGAATAGGTAACGGCCACCTCCCCGGCGCCGTCCCCGACGCTCACGGCCTCGGATCGCAGGACCGCGTGGACATAACCCTCTTCCACCAGAGACTTGCGGATCTGTTCTTCCCCCTCGAACAGGAGGGACCGTCGGTAGATCGACCCGGGACGGAAAGAAATTTTCTTTTTCAGCCTGGAAGCGACTTCCGGAGCGACCCCCGTCACATGAATCTCCCGGAGCCGGCTACCCGGAGGGATCTCCCGACCGGACAGGTTCCTGTTCGGCTCGGCGATTCGTGCAGGCTTCCGGCGCCGCAACCAGAAACGGTCGGAGAATTCGAGGCCTCCACCCACTCCCGCCCGGGTGTCCCGCTCCGCCGTGAGGTTGAACTTCCTGGAAGCCTGCCAGTCCATTTTATAGATTTCCCGTTCTTCTCCTCCAAGGGAAGTGGAATAGATGAGAAACAGCCGGTTCGCCACCTCCTTGCCGAGGGTCACCTGTGTGGTCGGGTCGGCGGTTCCCGAGACGGCGTAGGGGGTGATTCGAACCCTCTCCAACCGGAATACTTTTTTCAACCGGTTTTCGAACATTCCCGTCAATGCCCCGGCGAAATAATTCGTGGCTAGGTCCCCGCTCAGCTGCAGGCCGGTGTTTCCCGTTTTCCGTGTGAGGTTTTCCAGGGTGGTGCCGGTGGTCAGCAAGGCGATGATGTCTTGCTGGGACAGGGAGGGTGTGCTGGTGAGAGAGTACTCGAATTTTTCGGCCGTCCCTTCCATTCTCAGGACGATTTCATACTGCTCCACGTTGGTCACGGCGGTGATATCGATATAGGGGTCGATCCGATTCAGGTTGAGGAGGTCCAGGGAACCGGAACGGATTCGATATTCCACGTCGCGGAAGCGTATCTTTCCACCTTCCAGGAGACGAAACCGGCCTGTAATTTCCGGCTTCCCGAGAGTACCTCCCAAGTGGAGATTCAACCCGGTCTCCAACTCCACCAGGTCGTTCTTCATCCAGACACCGTCCTCGGCATCCAGGTCCATGTTCATGGCGACCGGAACCGGCATCCTCACCGCTTCGTCGGATTCATATTCCCGGACGCCGTACCCCATCAGGGAACTCACATCCATCGGCTCGTCGTAGAGGCCTCGAAGCAGGTGAAGCCGACCATCGACCAGCGCCTCTTCCGTGTCGCCGCGAAGCCGGACGGATCCTTCATAGACTCCCCGGAATCCCTCGGGGTAAGCGAGGCTGGCGCTGGTGCAGGATAGATCCAGGTAATACGAATCAGGGAGAAAACGATCGAACCCGACGCCGCCTTCCCCGGAAATCTCTCCACCGCCGAACCGGGAGTTCCAATGAACCAGTTCGGCTTCATCGCCGTGGAACCTCAGTTCACCGTTCACCTCTTCCAGCGGCTGGGGAAAGCCGATCATCCGCACCCAGCCGTTTTCCACGGAGAGTGTCCCTTCCAGGCCGGGTTCGGAAACCGTCCCCTCTGCGGTCAGATCCAGGTTCACTTTTCCATGGGCGCGCATATCCGGAACAGGGGCGGCAAGAGCCGCAAGATCGAGCGTTCCTCCGCATGCCGCCTTCAATCGGCCGGAGACCGGGTCGATCTCCAGACGGAGCGATACGTCGGAATCCCGCCCGATGAGATGGAGAGGGCCTGCGACGACCCTTGCAGGCCCGACTTCGAGACCCGCGGGGTTCGCCAGTTCGAGCTTGTGAGTTCCGATCTTGAAATCCATCTTCTCCAGCCTCCCGGCGGCCCGAACGGCTCCGTCCTCCAGGTCTCCGGTGAAATCCAGGGACCCGGAGAGACGCCCCTGAAGGGGGGATACCTCGGAGGACCATGCCCAGTGAAACGGGAGGCGGTGGAAGCGGATTCGACCGTCCAACGGAAAACGGCCGGTCCATGGGAGGACGAATTCTCCCCGGACACTCTCCCCTTCCGAGGATTCGATCCGGCCTTTCAAAACGGATCGGTCGAAAACAAGAACGGTCCGCGTATCCGGAACCGACTGTCGAAAGATCGACCAGTTCCTGCCCTCGAGTTCCAACCTTCCCGAAAGGGCCGTACCATCGTAGGCTAGGTTTCCCCGGACTCCGATTGGCAGCTTCGCGCCCTCGAGAGATTCCGGCCACACCTCGGTTTTCGCGGGTTCCAGGGAGCCTCCGATTCCCGTGACATTCACCTGTCCGGTGGAGGTATCCCATCCAACCTCTCCTGTGAGATCCAGGCCCGGCCCGGTCCACCGAAGTTCGGTCGAATGAAACAGGTCGTGCTCGGCGAGAAACCGGCCGGTGATCCCGCCTGCGAGTACGCCTGAGATCGTAGCGTCTTCCAGGAGAAACCTGCCGCTCCCTTCCAGGCCGGATCTGCCGCGCGAGAAGTGTATTTCGGATGTGACCCTACCGTTCCAGTCCTGATGGATGCCGGCCAGGGACAACGCTCTTCGCAGGGGAAAGCCGTTGGCGTCCAGGTCCATGGAGATCAGAGCGGGTTCGTCCAGATCCGCTTCCAGGCCGCCCCGGATATCCCAGGTTTCGCCAATCAGCTTGAGAGCCTTCAGCGCCAGCCGGTTTCCACGGAGACCCAACCGGAACTCCATCAGGTTGAATCGATTTCCTTCCCAGGCGCCGTCGTCCAGGCCCAGATCCAGGTCGAGGGTCGATTCCTCTCCCGACCGGATCACCGCCTCCAGGCGGCCGGTTCCATCCAAGGGAACCTGGAGTTCCCCAGGATAGTCGATGTCGATCGACGTCAGCACCGTTAAAACACCGGACTGGGTCGCCCGGGCGTCCCGGGTAAGCCCCTTGAGGTGGAGGATGCCCGCGCTTGCCCTCTTCGCGCCTAGCTCTTCCTGGAAGGCCACCCGGAACTCGGCGCCGGAAGTGCGGACCGACGGCATCTCCACCTGTAGATTACCCGATTCGATTCGAAAGGACCCGGTTCCGTCGACCGGTAACGCGCTCCCTCGAGGGGGGTGAGCGGTCAGCGTCAGTCCGCCTGAACCGTTCCAGCCGGAAGGATCGCTCCAAACACCTTCGAAACCGAGTTCGAGGGAAGTGGAGGCGGTAAAGGGAAGAGGAAGAGCCAGGATCCGGAACAGGTCGAGGGATTCCAGCCTCTCTCCGGCCACGTCCAGGCGGATCGCCTTCGATCGGTCCCAGGGAACGAAAAGACCGCCGTTCAGGAGGCCGCCGAACGCGCCGGCTTTCATGTTCGAAAACCCGATCCCATCCAGGTCGAACGACGTGTCGGCCTGGAATGTTTCCGCGACCAGGGGGCCGACCCGGATACCGAGCCCCTGCAAGCGACTGTGAACATCGACTTCTCCTTGATCCAGCAGGACTCTCAAGTCTCCTTCCACGTCGCCTTCCAAAACCGGAACGTCCCCGGCCAGGTGCTTCCGAAACTCCGCGAGATCTCCTCGCATCCGGCCGTTCCCGGACAATCGGACCCGGTCGTCCCAGGTAACCAGGCCTTCCTTCAGGTCGGCTTCGACGCCCGGCGCGTGAACCTGGATTCCCCGCAATTCGACTCCGGGGCCCCGCTGCTCGAATCCCCCGGAGAGCCGGATCGGGAGGCCGGACGGAAACGGGTCGCCCCGAAGAACCGTGCGGAATTGGATGAATCCTTTCACCGACTCCGTGGAAGGAACCCAGGCGCCGTTCACGCGGAGATCGGAAACATCCACACCGACCGGTATTTCCCGGCCCTGGTAGGAAAAACGGCCCGCCTCCACACGGAGTTTCCCCACCCGCAAATCGAACGGAGAAGCCCCGCTTCGATCCCGCCCCCCCAGAAGGGTCGACCGGTCCAGGACCAGTTCCGGCTCCTCCACGGAAAGCCGGTCGAGGGAAAGCTGCCCTGCCGCGTACCGGATCAGATCTCCGGGAGTGAGCCCGGCACGCACGGAACGGACGCGGAGACTCAATCCGGGTGCGGCGCCGGCCGGAACCAGGAGGTGGACCTTCTCCAGAGTGAATTCCATCGGGAAGAAACGGAATCGAAACCGGCCCAGTTCGAACCGGCCGCCGGTGACGGCCTCCACCTTGTGAACCAAGGCGTTCCGGATGGAGGCCTGGATCCGGTCCTGATTGAGATGAACGAGGAGGGGGAGAAGGATCAAGCAGAAACACAGCAGGAACACCAGGATCCCGCGCTTTCTGCGCCTGGATGGCGCAGGGCTGGGAGAATTGCCCTCCCCGATCCTGTCAGCCATCTATCCCGACCTGAGCGGACAAGCCCGCCGGCAAGCCGCCGGCATCAATCGTCGTCTTCGACTTCTTCCTCAGTCTCGCCTGGATCCTCGGACGGTGATTCATCGGCGACATCTTCTCCAAGAACCAAGGGAAAAACCTCGGCTTCCTCCTCTTCATCATAATCTATCGAAGGTACCTCCTGGAGAAGGCCTTTCTCTTCCATTTCCTGGCAGCGGATGCACAAGATCGCCCAGGGTGCCACCTCCAGCCGCTTGATGGCGATTTCTTCCCCGCAATGACTGCACAGCCCGTATTCCCCGCGATCGATCCTGGCGATCGCTTCCTCGATTTTGCCGATCTGCTTCCGGTCCAACTCACTGAGAGAAAGCATGAACTCCTTCGTATAGGAACTGACGGCATAATCGATGTAATCCTCGGTCCCGTCGGTGCTGGTGGCCATGGAAGCCCCCTTGGAGGCCGCGTAGGTTTGAGTCAGATTGGCTTTCTGGGCGAGGAGGGCATTCCGAATTTTCGTGAACTGCCGGGGATTTCTACGTCTGCGAACGACCTTTTTCCGAACCGTTCTCTTCCCGGCCCTGGCGGTCGTTTTCCTGGAAGAAGTGCCTGCGCCCTTCTTCCTGGTTACCTTCCGGGCCGTTTTTCGAGCGACGCTTTTTTTGCTCGCGGCTTTCTTCGAGCCTTTTTCCCCGGCGCTTTTTTTCGCCGCTCTCCCGGCCGCCTTTTTTTTGGCGGTTTTTTTCGCCGTTTTTTTCCCAGCCGGTTTCTTTTTCGCCGCTTTCTTCTTCACGGCTTTCTTCGCCGTCTTCCCGGCGGACTTCTTGCGGAGGGCCTTCTTTTTCGTAGAGGAAGCGGCCCCTTTCTTCCGGGTTGTCTTTTTTTTCGCGGTCGCTTTCGCTGCCATGATCAGGTCTCCCGCCGATATCGGAGATCAGGTCGACAAATCGGGCAAATTCACCCGAAAGCCTTGTCAGGGCGCGATAATATAAACCCCGGTCCGGCAGCCCGTCAAGCTATTTCCCTTTGCCTTGATCCGCCTCTCTTTCCTGCGCCAGAACCGCCTGCGCCGCGGCCAGACGGGCCACGGGGACCCGGTAGGGAGAGCAGGAAACATAGTCGAGACCGACCCGGTGAAAAAAGTCGACGGAATCCGGATCACCACCGTGTTCGCCGCATACTCCGATTTTTAAAGACGGGTTGCTTTCGCGCCCCTCCCGAACCCCGATCTCCACCAGGCGGCCGACGCCGCCCAGGTCGATGGTTTTGAAAGGATCGGACGGGAGTATCCGTCGGTCCAGGTAGTCGGGGAGGAATTTCCCGATATCGTCCCGGCTGAACCCGTAGGTCATCTGGGTCAGGTCGTTGGTTCCGAAAGAGAAGAATTGGGCTTCCTTCCCGACCTCCCTGGCCGTGAGGCACGCTCTCGGGATTTCCATCATCGTGCCGATGGTGTACTTCACCTTCATGCCGGACTTTCGCAGCACATCCTGCGCCGTTGCCCGAACCCGATCCCGGATTTCTTCGAACTCTTTCACTGCGCCGACCAGCGGAATCATGATTTCAGGAACCACCCGGCTCCCCTTCCTGCGAGCCCGTACCGCCGCCTCCATGATCGCGCGGGCCTGCATCTCATAAATTTCCGGAAAGGTAATGCCGAGCCGGCAACCTCGATGCCCCAGCATCGGGTTGACTTCGGCAAGCTGCTCCGCTTTCCGTTTCAGGGTTTTTACGGCAATCCCCATTTCATCCGCCAGAGCCTTGAACTGGGCCGGCGTGTTCGGGAGGAATTCATGAAGCGGCGGATCCAACAGCCGGATGTTGACCGGGAGTCCGTCCATCGCCCGGAAGATCTTCTCGAAATCCCCACGCTGCATCGGCAGAAGTCTGGCGAGATATTTCCGGCGTGTCGCAACATCTTCCGCGAGAATCATCTGTCGGACGGCCCGGATCCGCTTTTCCCCGAAAAACATATGTTCGGTCCGGCACAACCCGATCCCCTGAGCTCCGAACGCCCGGGCCACCCGTGCGTCCCGAGGCGTATCGGCATTGGTTCGAACGGATAGCGCCCGGATTCCGTCGGCCCATTTCATCAGCCGAGAGAACAGACCGTAGAGTTCAGAACGCTCCGGCTTCATGGAACCCTCCACCAGAACCTGCTGGATTTCCGATGGGTGCGGATGAAGATCGCCCTGGAACACCTCCCCGGTCGTTCCGTCGATGGACACAGGATTTGCCCGACGAAGAGTGGTCCTTCCGCCGGTCATGACGCCCTTTTTCTCATCGACCCGAATCTCTTCCGCGCCGACAATGCAGGGCTTCCCCATCCCCCGCGCCACGACGGCCGCATGGGAGGTCATACCGCCGCGGCTGGTCAGGATCCCTTCCGCCGCGACCATCCCCGCCAGATCCTCCGGGCTGGTTTCCCGGCGGACCAGGATCACCTTCTCTCCGGCGGCGGCCTTCTCTTTGGCTTCCTCCGCGCTGAAAACCACCTTCCCGGAGGCCGCACCCGGCCCGGCGGGGAGCCCCTTCCCGAACAACCTTCCTTCCCGTGCCGCCCTGTCCTTGTCCGCCTTTCCGAAGACCGGCGCCAGGAGCTGGGTCAGCATATCCGCCTCGACCCGTTCCACTACATCCCGCCGGCGGATTTTCCTTTCCTTGTACATTTCAAAGGCGATCCGGATCCCCGCCAACCCGGTCCGCTTCCCGGTTCGGGTCTGCAGCATATACAGGTGACCGTTCTCGATCGTGAACTCGATGTCCTGCATATCCTTGTATCGCCGCTCCAGTCTCCGGCGGATATCCAGGAGTTGCCGATAACAATCCGGCATCCTCCGTTCCAGGGATCCGCTTCCATGGCCTTCTCCCTGCGCTGCGGAGATCGGTGCAGGCGTCCGTATCCCCGCGACGACATCCTCCCCCTGGGCGTTCAGGAGATACTCCCCGTACAGCAGATTCTCTCCGGTAGCCGGATTCCTTGTGAACGCCACGCCCGTCGCACAACGATCGCCGAGATTTCCGAAAACCATGCACTGGACGTTCACCGCGGTGCCGAGGCTGTCCGGGATCCCGTACTTCCGGCGGTAGAACCGCGCCCGGTCATTGTCCCAACTTCGAAAAACCGCCGTGATCGCGCCCCACAACTGGGCTTCCGGATCCTGGGGAAAGGCCTTCCCGATTTCCTTCCGAACGATCGCTTTGAACCTGGAAGTCAGCGCCACCATGTCCTCCTCCGTCAGGTCGGTGTCATGCCGGACCTTCCTGGACCTTTTCAAGGCGTCCAGAACGCTCTCGAACCGGTGCTTCGGTATTTCCAGGACCACGTCTCCGTACATCTGGATAAACCTGCGGTAGGAATCGTAAGCGAACCTCCGGTTCCCCGAGGAAGCAGCCAGGCCTTCCACCGCCCGGTCATTCAGGCCGAGGTTCAAGATGGTGTCCATCATTCCCGGCATGGAAATCTTGGCGCCGGAACGGACCGAGACGAGCAAAGGGTCCCGTTCGTCGCCGAACCGTTTTCCCCGGCTCCGTTCCAATTTTTTCATCGCCGTCCGAACTTCTCCATCCAGGCGCTCCGGCAACCGGTGGCCGTTTTCGAAATAGAGATTGCATGCCCGGGTGGAAATGGTGAATCCGGGAGGTACGGGAATGCCCATGTGGGTCATCTCCGCCAGGTTCGCGCCTTTCCCGCCCAGAAGATCTTTCATTTCCGCGTTGCCGTCGGTCTGTCGGGCCGAAAATCCGTATACAAGTTTTTTCGCCATGCTCACCTCTTGCGTGACGGAATCACGCATGGATCCTCGTTCATCCACATCGACCCGTCATTCCAGGGTCAAGATGCCGATAACATTTGAATTTTCTTTCCGCGAATCGTTCGAGAGAGTTGCGGAGGAATCGCTCCAGCCCTCTTCCGGGTCTGCACCTTTCGGCGTATTCCGCCAGCATCTCCGGCGGATGACGGAGAGCTGTTCTCAGAAACGAGAGCATCTCGGGGCTGATGGTCCTCGTGCCCCCTGAACTGGATGCGCCGCACGCGGAACAGAGAATCGCGGCGTGATCCGAGACCACCCAGACCGCCTGTTCTTCATGGCTGCGCCGGCAACGGCCGCAGGTTTCCAGATCCGGCAGCATGCCGTGTAGCCGGAGCGACCAGAGTTCGAAATAGCGAATACAAACCCACGGGTCCAGGCCGTCCCGGAGACCATCCAGACAAACGCACATCAACCGGAAATACCGGGGATCGGGATCGTCTGCTCCGGCCAGTGCGGCCGCAATTTCGGATATCAGGCCGCAGGAGGCCTGGATCCGAGGATCAGCCTGCATGCCGGCGTAGGAAGTCAGGAGGTCCATCGCGTCAATACGGTGAAGATCCCTGCCGGTTCTCTCGGACCAGCGCAGCCGAACCCGGGACAGCGGCTCCAGCGTGCCTCCGAACCGTTTCCTGCTTTTCAGGGCCGAACGCGCCACGCCGCGGATCAGCCCCGTATTTTCGGCGAGGAAAACGAGAATCAGGTCGGCCTCACCCAACCGGTGCTTGTTCAGCAGAATCGCCTCATCGGTCCGTGACATGAGCTCCCATCCACCGATCTGCAGAAAAAGTCAGGGATGAAAAGTCATCATAGCAGACATTTTCGAGGGTCTGTGCAGGCGATCAAAGGCCGATCCGGTGAAGGGTATCCGGGTCGTTCCGCCAGCCCTGCCGAACCTTCACCCACAAATCGAGGTGGATTCTTGCATCCAGGAAACGCTCCATCTCCAGCCGGGC
>CAZZIV010000052.1:0-15057 GCA_964654385.1 uncultured Acidobacteriota bacterium
CGAAGCGCCGGCTGGGAATCGCCCTCGCCGTGGTCCTGATCCTGATCCTCGCCGCCCTGGCCTACTGGTTTTACTTCCGGAACGATGCTCCGGCTGAACGGGAAGAGGCGGCGCCGCTCCCGTCCAGCCTGGAGTCCACCGAGCCCGCCTCGGAACCGGCGGAACCACCCGGGGAGGGTTCCCCCCCGGATTCCGTCCAGGAACCGGCGGAGGGCGGGAAGCAAGAGAGCCGGCCGGCCGGGACGGAGGCGGCCTCCTCCCCTGTCCGGGACGAACCGGCCGACAAGGCGGCGCCTGCCGGGACCGTCCTGGCCGTGGAGGTGACGCTACTCCGGTCGACCGGCGGCCGCCTGAACTGCGACAACCGGCAGGTGGAGATCCTGGACGGCATCGCTTCGGGCGCGACGCTCTCCCTCCGCTGCGAACGATTCCTGATCATCGACGCCGACGACGGAGGGGCGGTTCGCGTTTCCCTGGACGGCGCGCCACCCGCCCCTCTGGGAGAAGCCGGAGAGAAAATCCACCGGCGATGGACCCCCGAAAGCGAGGACCGGCCGTGAGCGGCTCCAACCCCGCGGAACTCCTGGTCCGCCGGATCCTGGAAGGAACGGCGCCCGCCCAGGCGAAAAAGGCGGCGGCCCGAGGGATCCTGCCGATCCCCCGTTCCGAACTGGTCCGGGTGCTGGTCTTCCTTTCCAGCGACCCGGACGCATCGATCCGGAAGGAATCGTTCGCGAGCCTTTCCGGACTGGAGCCGGAAGCGATCCGGGACGTCCTGGGAGAGGAAGAGGTCACACCGGATGTCCTCACCTATTTCAGCCGCGTGGCGGTCCTGGAGAAATCCTCCGACATCGCCGAGAAGATCGCGTTTCACTCGAAGGTGCCGGACGAGGCCCTGGAGATTCTGGCCGCCGGGGGGACGGATGAAATCATCCACCTGGTCCTGACCAACGAAGAACGGCTGGCAGGGAAGCCCGCCCTGATCGAACTGCTGCTGGCCAACAAGGCGATCCGTCCGGACCAGAAGTCCCGGCTGGTCGAACTGCGAACACGGTTGGAGCGCTATGCCGAGAAGCAGGAGGAAACGCCGGCCCCGGACGATCCGGGGGCCGTCGTCGCGGAAGAAGAGGAAGAAGAACTCACGATAGAGGAGGTCGCCAAGATCCTGGAAGTGGATGTAGGCGAACTGATGACCGCCAGTGAAATCGCCGGCGGAGACGAATTCGAGCAGGAGGACGTCCCGGATGAAATCCGGGGTGCCTACCAGAGGATCATGACGCTGAACACCTCCCAAAAGGCGATTCTCGCCATGAAGGGCGGCCGGGAGGAACGGAGCATCCTGATCCGGGACACCAACCGGCTGGTGGCGCTGGCGGTCATGAAAAACCCCCGCCTTCCCGAAGGGGAGGTCGAATCGATCAGCGCCATGCGGAACGTGCATGAAGCGGTTCTCCGCTATATCGGCGCGAACCGGGAATGGACCAAGAACTACAATATCGCCGCCGCGCTGGTGCGGAATCCACGGACGCCTCCGGGAATTTCGACGAATTTCATCTCGCGGCTGAACAACCGGGACCTCAAGTTTCTCTCCAAGGACAAGAATGTTCCGGAACTTATCCGTAGAATGTCCAAGAAAACCCTGGACCAGCGCGCGCAGAAGTCCAGGGTTTCCTTCAAAAGACACTGAGGATCGATCCATGCGGCTGCTCAAGGAAATCCGGAACCTTCTCGGCAATTACCATGTCAAGTCCGGGATCTATCACTACTACCGTGAAGAGTACCGGCAGGCGGCCGAGTTCCTGCAGAAAGCCCTGGACTCGGACGAGGGGATGACCGCCAGCGACCGTCGCACCGCCGGGTACTACCTGACACTCTGTTTCACGGAGGCGGCGCAGAACTACGAGGACAAGGGCGAAATGGACGCCGCCCTGTCCGAGTACGAACACGCGGTCGAGGTCAGTCCGACCTACCCGGATATCCGTTATCGCTTCGGAAGGGCCCTCGAGAAGCAGAAACTGCTGGAAAAGGCGGTGGAACAATACCGGCAGGCGATCGCCCACCACGCCCGGTTCCTGGACGCCTGGATCGCTCTCGGGTTCTGCCTCCTGGGAATGGACAGGCCGGCGGAAGCGGCGGAGGCGTTCCAATCGGCCAGCACCATCAAGACCGAACGGATCCGGAAGCCGTTCGAGGAAGGGCTCACCGCGCTGAACGCGGGAGCAGTGGAGGAGGCCCATCGGGCGTTTCACCAGGCGTTCCTGTTCGTACCGGACATTTTCGAGGATCATCACCGCAAGGCGCTGCGGCTCCTGAAGAAGGAACAGTACGAAGAGGCCCTCCATCATATCGACGCCGCCATCGCGCTGAACTCACGCTACCCGGATCTCTTCAACTTCCAGGGGGTTACCCTCTACGAAATGGACCGGATCGAGGAAGCCCTGGAAGCGTTCCGCGCCAGCCTCGCTCTGAACGATCAATACGTCATCCCGAAGATGAACCTGGCATTTACTCTGATCCACGCGGGAGAGATCAAGGAAGGAGAAGCGATCCTCGAAAGCATCCTGGAAGAAGACCCGACCGAACCGGCCGCCGCTGCAAAGCTGGAGGAATTGAGATCGGCCCTGCCGAAAGAGGCGATCAAACGACGATCTCGCAACCGGGGAGCCGGCCGATGACCCATCGAGCCTGCGGTGCCACCGACGTCGGACGTCGCCGGGAATCCAACGAAGACTATTTCCTGGTGGATCCTGGGATCGACGTCTACGCGGTCGCCGACGGGATGGGAGGGCACGCGGCGGGAGAGGTCGCGTCGGAAATCGCGATCACGACATTGAAGAGCGCCCTCCATCAGAAGGAAGCCGCGGAACCGGCTCAGGGGGATGGACCGGGCGACCCGAAACAGATCACCGCCAGGATCATGCGCAACGCCATCGTGGAAGCCAACGCCCAGATCTGCCGGTCGGTGGAAGAAAGGATCGAGTGGCAGGGGATGGGAACCACCCTGGTCGCCCTGGCGCTGGTGAACAGCAGCGCCATCATCGGGCATGTGGGAGACAGCCGGGCCTACCTGTTCCGGGAAGGGGTTCTGACACGACTCACCAGCGACCATTCCTGGGTGAACGAGCAGGTGAAACTCGGCCTCCTCTCCCCCCAGGATGCAGAGCGGCACCCATGGCGGAACATCGTCACCCGGGCGCTGGGAAACAAGAAGGAGGTGGATGTGGATCTCCTGGAGCAGCCGACGGTCCCCGGCGACCTGTTTCTTCTCTGCTCCGACGGCTTGAACACGATGCTCAGCGATACGGAGATCGCCGACATCCTGAAGGACTGCCGGGTGGAACCGGAACAGGCATGCCGGAAATTGATCGAGTCGGCCAACGCGTCCGGCGGCGAGGACAACATCACCGTCGTTCTTCTGAAAATCGACCCGGAAACCTCCCCGGATTGACATCTATCTTCTTTTCTTCCAAAGAGTTCCACTTGACGCCCCCGGAAACCTCTCTTATATTTTCTCCATCCGTCCCGAACGGTTCCGGAGGGCGGAGAGGAAAGGTGTGTTCAAGGTGAGAAGGTCTATGCCGTTTAGAAGAAAGGGGTTACACGTTTCGATCCGGCGTGTTCTCCGTGGCGGCATCCCGGCCCTCCTGCTCGGAATCGCCCTGTGCGCCCTGCCGGCCGGGGCCGCCGGCCCGGGCCCCTGGAACCCGCCGGATCCGATTCTTCACAGGAACGGAGGGATCCCGGTCCCCTGCCTGACACCGATGGCCCAGGCGCTCGAACACACCTCCGACCTCGGCGGCGAAGCGGCCGAATCGGCGCTGAAGGCGCTCCGTCCCACCCTCCCGGACAACCCGGACCGGTACCGGTGGATGGCGGATGGATCCAGGATTCTTCTGCCTGATTCGGGCCGTCTTCCCGGCCGGATGGACGCTTCCGGCGCTTACCTGCAGATCGAAAAAATCTTCGCCACCATGAGAAAAATTCTCGTGGAGCAATACGGGCTGACGCCGCCCGGCCCGCTGACGGTCGTCCTGGACCGGATCGGCGCGGGAGCTTCCGGATATTTCCTCTCCCCTGAACCCGGCTCGGACCAGGGAGCGATCATCGTGCTGAATGACCAGGGACCCGGACCGTCCAGGCAGGTCGCCCGGGCAGCCGCGCATCAATATGCTCACGCGGTCGCAGAGGCGGAAGGTTCCGGGATGCCGCCTTCCTGGAGCGAAGCGTTCGCCACCTGGGCGGGGATCCGCCGGCTGGGCGCCCCCTCCACCACCGACCTGGCTCTCCTCGATCACCGCCGGGACCACCTGCAGGAAGGGTTGAACACCCGCAACCTGGAACTGGCCGCCGGCAACGCTCTCTGGTTCCTGTACCTGGACGAGCAGTTCGGCGGGGACACGGTACGCCGAACCCTGGAAGAACTGGGCGGCGCCTCCGATCCCCGGCAGGCACTGGACGCGGGAGTCCGCCGGGCGGCCGGGTACACCCTGGAGCAGGCCTTCCGCACCTTCCAGGTCTGGTCGACCCTCACCGGAGACCGGGCCACCGGGAACCACTTCCCCTTCGCCCACCGGATGACACCGGTGCATTTCGCCTCGGGCACGGAAAGCCTTCCGGCCCTGTCGGTGCACGCCGACCCTCCCGTCGTATCCCTGGGCGGCGCCGCGATCCTCCTCCGTGCCGGGGAAGAGAACGAGGGCGCCTATCCGGGAGGCGGAATGGTGATCCGTTTCGAGGGAGAGATGACCGCCAGCTGGGAAGCCGACGTCCTGGTTCTCCGGCGGGACGGCACGATCCAACTGGCCCCGGTCTCGCTGGAGGACGACGGGAGGGGGGAAATCACCCTGCCGCTGGACCGAATGAAAGAAGCAATTCTCCTGGTCCGGAATCTCGGGCCCGACCCAGGGCAAGGAATGCACTACACCTGGGCCGTTCACCGGGACGACGCATTCCCGTACGAGATGACCCGATTGGACCTGCAGCCGGCAGGAACCGGGCCGGGCGACGTGCTGATCGCCTGGGAGACCGAGACGGAGCAGCAACTGGTCGGTTACAACATCCTCAGGACTTCGGCCCTGGGAGGCGCCCCGGTGCGGATCAATCCGATCCGGGTGCCGGCGGTGGGAGATCCATCCACGCCGTCGTCCTACCAGTACGTCGACACCACCGCGGAACCCGGGAACTCCTATTCCTACAGCATCGAAGGGGTCACCACTACCGGCATGTCCGACCGGAGCCGGGAGGTTTCCATCACGCTCCGCGCCGCCGGCCGCTGACAAATCGTCCAATTGGGGTATAGTTCGCTCTTTCCACACCGGAGGGAGCAAAGAACCGTGTCTCCAGTCAGCCTGACCGAACCGGAAGTGGCGCTTCGGAAGGCGATCCGCGAGGCCGCGCGAACGGCCCTCGGGATCAATCCCGAGGCGATTCCTCTGACCTATCCGCCCAACGCGTCCCTCGGAGACCTGGCATCGCCGGTTTGTTTCGAACTGGCCCGGGTCGCGCGGAAGCCTCCCCGGGTCCTGGCGGAGGCGATCGTGGCC
Source organism: uncultured Acidobacteriota bacterium (assembly GCA_964654385.1). Classification (GTDB taxonomy): domain Bacteria; phylum Acidobacteriota; class Polarisedimenticolia; order Polarisedimenticolales; family Polarisedimenticolaceae; genus Polarisedimenticola. The sequence continues at coordinate 5,544 of CAZZIV010000052.1, forward strand.
TCGTTCCGGCCCGGCGACGTGATCCGGAGACTGGAGGTCGCCGGCGGCGGGTACATCAACGCCTTCCTGGATCGGAACCGTTTCCTGGCCCACTGGCTGGCGGCCGGCCGAACCAGGGCGGAACCGGCCGGCCCGAAGGTGATCGTGGAGCACACCAACATCAATCCGAACAAGGCGGCCCACATCGGTCATCTCAGGAACGCCGTCCTCGGAGACACGCTGGTTCGGTTTCTGACCGAACAGGGCTTCCTGGTGGAAACCCAGAACTATATCGACGACACCGGAGTGCAGGTAGCCGACCTGGTGGTCGGGTTCACGAAGATCCGGAACGAAGACCTCCCCCGGGTCCGGGATCGCTACAGCCGGGAACGGCTCGGAAAGAACCGCTTCGATTATGTCTGCTGGGACCTGTACGCGGAGGTGACCGACTGGTACGAAGAGGACGCGAGCCGCCTGGCGCACCGGAACGATACTCTGCAAGCCATGGAAGAAGGGAACAACCCGACCGCCGAACTGGCGGCGTACGTGGCAGGCCGGATCGTCCGGCATCACCTGGGAACCATGGCGAGGCTCGGCATTCGATACGGCCTGCTCCCGAAGGAAAGCGATATCCTGGGCAGGAAATTCTGGGAGGACGCGTTCGAACTCCTCCGGTCTTCCGGAGCGATCCATCCAACCGATGCGGGCAAAAACGCCGGTTGCTGGGTCATGGACCTGCACGGTGCCGAGGAGGGCTCCGGGGAGGACCAGAAGGTGATCGTGCGATCCAACGGGACGGTGACCTATGTCGGGAAGGACATCGCCTACCAGATGTGGAAGTTCGGCCTGCTCCACCGGGACTTCCACTACCGCCTCTTCGACTGGTCCCCGGAAGAAGAGTTGTACCCGCTCTGGACCACCTGCAGCGACGAGAGCGAAACGGGCCACCCGGGGTTCGGCAGGGGCCACACGGTCTACAACGTGATCGACACCCGGCAATCGTACCTGCAGCGGGTGGTCGCCCAGGGGCTGCGCAGCCTGGGGCACGAGGAGGAAGCGTCCCGTTCGATTCATTTCTCCTATGAAATGGTCGCCCTGACTCCCGCCGCCGTACAGGCGTTGTTGCCGGAGCGGAATCTCTCCAGGGAAGACCTGGGAAAATCGTACCTGGAAATGTCCGGTCGAAAAGGTCTTGGAGTCAAGGCGGACGATCTCCTGGACACGCTGCTGGAACGGGCCGGCGGCGAAATCCTGAAGCGGAACCCGGACATGGAGAGCGGCCAGGCTCTGAAGACCGCTTCGATCATCGCCGTGGGGGCCCTTCGCTATTACATGCTCCGGTTCTCCCGAAACCGTGTGGTCGCCTTCGACCTGGACTCGGCCCTGGCGTTCGAGGGGGAAACCGGCCCTTATCTTCAGTACTCGGTGGTCCGCGCCCGGAACATCCTCAAGAAAGTCTCCGACCGGTTCGGGGAGGACAGCGTGGACACCGGACGGCTGGCGGCCCTGGCCGACCTGGAACGGCTTTCCGGCGACGCCCTGGCCGATCACTGGAACCTGGCGCTGATGCTCTCCCGTGTGCCGGCGGTGCTCCGGCAGGCGGTGGAGAACCTGGAACTATCCGTGGCCGCCAAGCACGCCTACAATCTCGCCCAGGCGTTCAATACGTTTTATCATCGATACCCGGTGGTCCAAGAGCAGGATGAAGGCGCTCGAACGGTTCGAACCGCCGTCGTCCGGCTCTACCATGACGGGATGATTCATTTACTCGGCCTGATGGGGGTCGAAGTGCCGGAACGAATGTGAGAAACCTGCCGCACCGATTCGCGATCGTCCTCTCCGTCCTGCTCGTGCAGGCGGCCGCGGCTGCCGGCCCGGTTCCGACTCTCCCGTTCGAACAGGTCCGGAACGGGATGACGGGGATCGGCCGGACGGTATTCGAAGGAGAAGTGATCTCCGAGTTCCAGGTGGAGGTGATCGGCCTCCTACCGGGGATCGGACCGGACCAGGACCTGATCCTGGCACGGTGTACAGGCGGTCCTCTGGCGGAGACCGGCATCCTCGCCGGCATGAGCGGTTCGCCGGTGTATATCGACGGCCGGCTCGTCGGCGCCGTCGCCTTCGCCTGGGGGTTCTCCAAGGAGCCGATCGCCGGGATCACGCCGATCGGACAGATGCTGGCCATCCCGAACGGGGGAGGAGAGCCTGGGAAGGGGGGCGCTGCCGGAAACTTCCAGGAGTTCGGTCGCTGGACCCGGGTCCTCCGGGACTCCGATATTCTCCACCGGTTCTTCAGCGAACAGACCGCCGCGTGGAACCGGGGGGACGGGCTCCGGCCTTTCCGGCTGCCCCTTTCGATCTCCGGCCTGGGTACAGGCGGATTCGAGGCGATCGCCGCCGGCCTTTCCCAGGGGGGCTTCGTCCCGATGCAGGCCGGCGGCGGCGGATCCCGGACAGACCAGGCGGAGGGGAAGGGCCGACATCCCCTGCGGCCGGGTTCGGCCATCGGCGTAAAGCTGGTCCGTGGCGATGTGGAGATCTCCGCCACCGGGACGGTGACCTGGGTCCAGGGGGACCAGGTGCTGGCGTTCGGCCACCCGCTCTTCGGCCTCGGAGGGGTGGATTTCCCGATGACCGCCGCCAGGGTGGAGGCCCTGCTTCCGAGCCTGCAGGTTTCCTCCAGGATGGCCCGGCCCACCGAGGAAATCGGGGCCCTCCGCCTGGACCGGCCCTCCGGCATCTACGGGGTCCTGGGCGCCCGTCCCCGTATGATCCCGATCCGCCTCCAGTACCAGGACGCGAACGACCGGAAAACCTATTCCTTCGATGTAGCCGACGACCCCTCCCTGGCTCCGATCCTGCTTTACTATTCCTTGAACGGGATTCTCGCCTCCAGGGACAGGCCGGGGGGAAACGCGACCCTGCGAATCGCCGAAGGATCGGTCATCAAGCTCCAGGGCCGGGACGATATCTCCCTCCACAACCTGTTCGCCGGGCCCGCCTCCCAGTTCTTCACCGCCGGCACCACCGCGTACATCCTGCACCTCCTGATGAACAACGAATGGGAGACGCCCCGGATCGAGGGAGTCAACCTGATCCTGGAGCATGATCCGGAAATCCGGACCGGGCGGATCACCGGCCTCAGCCTGGACCGGTACGCGGTGCACCCGGGAGAAACGGTCCGGGCTTCCGTCACCGTGGTCCCCTGGCGGGGCCCGGAACGGACCCTGGTCCGGGAACTGGCGATCCCGCCGAATACCCGGCCCGGCCGGCTTCAAGTGGAGGCCGGCGGCGTCCTGGAGATGATCCAGGAGGAAGGAGCCGGAAGACAGGTCTTTCCCCACCGCCTGGACCAGTTCATCTACCTGATCAACAACCTGCGGAAAAACGACCAGGTCTTCATCGTCGCCGCCAGGAACGAAGAGGTCCTGGACCTGGAGGGGAATTTCCTTCCGAATCTTCCCCCCTCCGCCGCCGCGATTCTGTCCGCCTCCGACGGACGGCCCGGAAAGGTCGGGGATCTTCGCAGGAACCTTGCCGAATCCGGGATCCCCGTGGGATTCGAGGTCCACGGCCTGGCCCGTGCGACCCTGGTCGTCACGCCATGAAACACAAAATGCCGGTTCTGTTCTCCCTTCTTTTCGGCGTCTCGGCCTGGGCCGTCGCCGCCGGTCCGGTCGCCTGGGTGGAACCGGTCGACCGCCTGATGCAGGGAAGCCTGGACGGCGTCGCCGTCCACTCCGACGGACGCCTGAGCCTGGCCCCGCTCCCCGCACCGATCGCCTCCGGCGGAGACCTGGAGGGCGCCGGACAAGGCTGGAGCCTGGCGGCCGGAAAGGGCGACGCCCTTTTCATCGGGACCGGGCCCCGGGGGCTCGTGTTCCGGATCGATCCCTCGGGGAAAGCCGAGCGGCTCGCCGATCTGGAGGAACCGATGGTCTCGGCCCTGGCTGTCCTGGACAACGGCGACCTGCTGGCGGCAGGGAATCCCGGCGGGAAGATCTACAAGGTCGCTCCCGATGGAACGGTTACCCTGTGGGCCGAACTGGGGGAACGGTACATCTGGTCGCTCGCGGTCGCCTCCGGCGGGAAAATCTACGCCGCCACCGGCGAGAACGGCCGGATCTTCCAGTTGGACCGGAGGGGAACGCCGGAGAAGTTCTTCGACGCCCCGGAGCCGCACATCGTGAGCCTGGCGGTCCACCCGGACGGCGGTCTCATAGCCGGCGGAGCAGGTGGCGGAAGGGTCTACCGGATCGATGAACAGGGTCACGGCACCATCCTCTACGACGATGAACTTCAGGAGGTGACCGGTGTCGCCGTCGACGGGAACGGCTCGATTCTCGTCTCTCTCATGGCCGCCCGCCCGGCGCCGTCTGGGCCGCCGGCGGTCCGGTTTCATCTCCCCGCGGAAATCGAACTCGGCTCCCCCTCCTCCCGGGTGGACGGCCTGGACCAGCAGGAAGGGGCGGTGGTGGAAGGGACGATCGCGGGCCTGGTGCCGTCCCGGCCCGGAACAGAGCCGCCGGTGCGGGGCCGGGTGGTGCGGATCCCGGTCCGGGGGAACCCGGTCGAGCTCTGGAGTTCCAGCCGGGAGGCGGCCTTTTCCGTCGGAAAGGGCCGAAACGGAGAGATCCTGTTCGGCGCCGGAGAACCGGCCGCTCTGTACAGGGTGGAGCAGGAAGATGTCACCCTGCTGTCCCGGTTGAAGGAGGGTACGGTCGGGTCGTTCGCCGTCCGGGAAAACGCCGCCGCTTTTCTGACCAGCAACCCCGCGTCGGTCTACGGCCTCCTCCGGAACCGTTCCGAACCGGGGGTGTACCTCTCCCCCGTCCTGGACGCCGGCCGAACCGCCCGGTGGGGCGCCGTTCGATGGCGCGCCGACGGAGCGCCTGGGCAGGTGGAGTTTTTCGCCAGGACCGGGTCGAGCCCTTCCCCGGACGGCACCTGGACCGGGTGGGGGCCGGCGATGTCCCGGGCGGCCTCCGCGTCCCTGGACGAGCCTCCCGCCCGCTACCTCCAGTGGAGGCTCCGGTTTCCCGGCGGCATGGCGGATTCGGCCCGAGCCTCGGTCTCCGGGATCACGATCCACTACCAGCCTGCCAACCGGCCTCCGACCCTGGAAGCGTTCCAGGTGGAAACCGGGGAGAACCCGGCCCCAGGCGCCGTACGGCTTCACTGGAAAACCTCCGACCCGGACGGGGACGAGGTCGAAGTCGCCGTGGAGTTTCGAAAGACCGGTACCCAGGACTGGACCGCCGGTTTCCGTGTGAAGGGGATCCGGTCTTCCGGCGCCCTTCCAGGCGATCTCCCGGAGGGAAGCTACCAGGTGCGGGCCCAGGCCTGCGATCACCTGTCCAACAGTTGGCAGGATGCCCTGAAAAGCCGGTGGGCCGGACCCCTTTCGGTCACGGTGGACCGAACGCCGCCGAGGGTTTCCGTTCGGAAGGAGGAGGACGGATCCTGGAAAGTCCTGGTGGAAGACGCCGCCTCCCCCCTCGCCTGGCTGAAACTGCTTTCCGGAGGCGAGGTCCGGCTCCTGGGGCATCCGAAAGACGGCGTGGTGGACGGCGTCCGGGAAACGTTTCTTCTCCCTCCCCTCGTACCGGACGGCGGCCCCTGGGAGATCGAGGCGGCCGACGCGGCCGGAAACGTGGCCCGGGCACCGCTGTAACCGTCCCGCGCCCGATCCTGGAAGGACTGGATCCGGCCATCCCGGCGAAGTAGACTTCCCGGGGAGAAAACCGATGCGTCGAATGTTCCGTCACCTGCTCTTTCCGCTGCTCGTCCCGATGCTCCTCCCCGCCTGCGCTCCGCCGGCGCCGGATCCCGGCTCCCCGGTGACGATCCGGGGGCAGTTCATCAATGACCCGGTCACCCTCTCACCGATCGGGAAGAGCCACCGGTACAGTGAAGTGCTGGCCCGGCAGATCACCGACAGCCTGGTTCAGTACGACAAGGACCTCCGCGAGGTGCCCCGCCTGGCCGAATCCTGGGAGTTCTCCCCGGACGGAAAGACACTCACCTTTCACCTCCGCCGAGGCGTGAGGTGGCAGGACGGAGAGCTGTTCACCGCCGAGGACGTCCTCCTGACCGTCCGAAAGGCGCGGGAGCCGGCGACCGAGGCCCGAAGCTACCTGTCGATGTTCGAATCCCTGCAATCGTTGACCGCCCCGGATCCTTACACCGTGGTAGCCAAATACTCGAAGCCGTACGTGGACGCCCTGGAGAGCTGGACGATCCCGATCCTCCCGTCCCACCTCGTCGATCCGGACGAACCGCTCCTCACCTCCTCCTACGCCGCCCATCCGATCGGCTGCGGCCCGTTCCGGCTGGCCGAATACAACCCGGGACGGTCGATCCTCCTGGAGGCGAACCCGGACTACTGGGACGGCCGTCCGAACATCGACCGCCTGGAAATCCGGATCATCCCCGACGAGCGGACCGCTTTCCAGGCGCTGCTTAACGGAGACCTCGATCTCATGGCGGTCACACCGGATTTCTGGAAGGAATCCCGCAACTCCGAACAGGGACGGCGCCTGAAACGGTTCACGTTTTCCCGGAACAACATGTGGTACGTGGCCTGGAACGAGACAGGCGGCCGGCCGTTCGGGGACCCTCGAACCCGGAAGGCGATGATTTACGCCCTGGACCGGATCACGTTCATCCGGCAGGTGCTGGACGGACTGGCCCGGCCGGGGATCACTTCCTACCACCCGGACACCCCATGGGCCGACCCTACTTTGAAACCGAGGGAATACGACCCGGCCAAGGCGGCCCGGCTCCTGGCGGAAGCGGGCTGGAAGGACGCCGACGGCGACGGGATCCTCGACCGGAACGGGCGCCCGTTCCGCTTCACGCTTCTGTACTCCCGGGGGAGCCAGGAACTCACGGCCAGGATGGCCGCATGGATGCAGCAGTCCTGGGCGGCGCTGGGCATCAGGACGGACATCCAGTCCCTGGAGTGGCGCGCGTTCCTGGAGAAAAGAAACTCGGGCGACTTCGACGCGGTGATGGCGAACATGTCGTTCTCCTCCGGATCGCCGGACATGCTGGAGTTGTACCACTCCTCCGCCCGGGAGAACGGTTTCAACTTCTTCGGACTGGACGATCCGGAGATCGACCGGCTGGCGGAAGCGGGCCGGACCACCCTGGACCGGAAGCGCCGCCTGGAGATCTATCATCAACTTCAGCGCCGGCTCTACGATCTGGAACCGATCGGCGTGATTTTCCACTTCCAGGTCCCGGTACTGGTGCAGCCGGACCTGGCAGGGGTCGAACCTTCCCCCCTGGGGCTCTGGAGGCACTGGCCGGGCCCGAGGGCGTGGAGCAGGATCGCCGGCTCATGACCCGACGGCCTACCGTCCGGCGGCTCCTGGGGCGGACCGCTCAATCGGCCGGGACGCTGCTCGTCGTCCTCGTCGTGGTTTTCCTCCTGGCCCACCTGTCCCCGGGCGACCCCCTCTCCTCCGAGGAAAACGGCGAGTCCCTCCATCCCGTTTCCCGGGAGCACGCCCGGGAGATCCGGGCTCTCTACCACCTGGACGAGCCGCTCCACCGCCAGTTTTTCCTCTGGCTGAACGACCTGGCCCACGGCAGCCTGGGCCGGTCCTTCCATGACCGGATGCCGGTCTCGGAAAAGATCCTCGCCCGCCTCCCGATCACCTTCACCTTGAACGTCCTGGCCCTTCTCGCCATGGTGCTTCTGGCGGTGCCGCTCGGGGCGCTCTCGGCTCTCCACCCCGGGCGACCGGTGGACCGATGGTCCGGAGTGTTCACCTACGCGCTTTACGCGGTCCCGGTGTTCTGGGCCGGCCTGCTGCTCCAGATCCTTTTTTCGGTCCGGCTGGGCTGGCTTCCCCTCTTCGGATTGGAATCGACCGATGCCGGCAACCTTTCGGGCGTCGGCCGGATCCTGGACCTGGCCTCCCACATGGTGATGCCGGTGATCTGCCTGGGATACGGCGGGCTGGCCTACCTCTCCCGGTTCACCCGGAGCAGCCTCCTGGAAGGAACCCTCGCCGAATCGAGGAAGGCGGCCATGGCCCGGGGCCTCTCCGGATCGGCGGTCCTGGTCCGCCACGGCTTCCGGCAGGCGTCGGTTCCCCTGCTCACCCTAGCCGGCTTCGTCCTCCCCGGCCTGGTGGGTGGATCGGTGATCGTGGAGCAGGTGTTCGCCATCCCCGGCCTGGGCCGCCTTTTCATCGACGCGGTGTTCCAGCGGGACATCCCGGTCATCATGGGGCTGACCCTCCTCTCCGGCTCCGCCACTCTCGGAGGGATTTTCCTGGCGGACATAGGTTACCTGCTGCTGGATCCGAGGGTGCGCCGTGGCTAGGGGGCGGAATTTTCGGTTCGGGATCGGGCTGCTGAGCCTGATCCTCCTGGCCGGCCTGGCCGCCCCCTGGGTCGCCTCGGCCGATCCCTGGGCGCCGATCCCCTATCCACCGGACCGGATCGACCTTCAACAGGTCCTCCGGCCGCCCTCCTCCGAGCACTGGATGGGAACCGACGGCCTGGGGCGCGACCTGGCCTCCCGGGTGCTCCACGGGGCGCGAATCTCCCTCTCGGTCGGGCTGCTCTCCGCGGCGCTGGCGCTGGTGCTGGGGATCCCGCTGGGGGCCGCGGCCGGCTACCTCGGAGGATGGGCCGACGGCCTGGTGTCACGGGTGATTGAAGGGGTTCTCTGCTTTCCCCCGATCCTGCTCCTCCTGGCTCTCCTGGCGGCCTCTCCCCCGTGGCTCCAGGATCTGCCCGACCCGTTGAAGCTCTCCCTTGTGATCGGAAGCACCGGATGGGTTTCCGTCGCCCGCTACCTGCGAGGCGAAGTGATGAGGCTTTCCCGGTCGGAAATGGTGGCGGCGGCCCGGGCGGCCGGCGCCGGTCATCTCCGGATCGCCTGGCGTCACCTGTTGCCCGCTTCCCTGGCGCCGGTCCTGGTCACCGCCGCCTTCACCGTGGCCGGAGCGATCGGGCTGGAGGCGGCGATCTCTTTTCTCGGCCTGGGAATCCGGCCTCCGGCACCCTCCTGGGGAGGGCTGCTGACCGAGGCCCGGGCCCATGTCGCCCAGGCCTGGTGGCTGGCGCTCTTCCCCGGGATCGCCCTGTTCCTTACCGTCCTGGCCTGCAACCTGACCGGCGAAGGGATCCGGGACCTGCTGGATCCGGACAAAACCGGCCGATGATCCCTTCCAGGGAGCGGCGATTCCTGGTGGGACTGACCGGCCTCCTTGGGGGAATCCTGGTCGGCCTGTACCTGGTCACCCATTTTCTGGTCGCGCCCTGGACCGTGGAAGGGCGCTCCATGGCACCGACGCTGGAACCGGGGGACCGGGTGCTGGTGGACCTCCGGTCCTACGCGCGCCAGGCGCCTGGACAAGGGGACGTGGTCCTCCTGGAAAGGGCCGGAAGCAAAGAGATGCTGGTCAAACGGGTCGACCGGCGGGCGGGGGGGCGGTGCTGGGGCAGGGGCGGCGACCCGGCGGGCAGCCTGGAGCTCGACCAGGAGGTTCAGGACCTGAGCCTGGATCGAGAC
>CAZZIV010000053.1:0-14778 GCA_964654385.1 uncultured Acidobacteriota bacterium
CCGCTCCAGACGCTGACCTCGTCAGCGAAGGTCAGGCCGACCCGGATGATCATGACGGAAACATCCGGCGCCATGCCGGCCTGGGTGCCGCTGGTCCCGTCGCCGCCGACGGTCCCTGCCGTGTGGGAGCCATGAGAGTTGGTATCGTCCGGATCGTTGTCGTCGGTGTCGAAATCCCAGCCGATCAGGTCGTCCACGAACCCGTTCCCGTCATCGTCGATCCCGTTCATATCGTCCGGATCCATGACGACGCCGTCTCCGTCCAGGTCTTCGCCCGGGTTGATCCAGATCTGGTTCACGATATCCGGGTGGGTGACGCAGGCACCGCTGTCCACCATGGCGATCACCGCCCCGTTCCCGGTCACTCCCAGCTCGTTCCAGACCCTGGGCGCCCCCATCAGGTCGGTGCCGCACTCCACCGCCGCCGGCGTTCCGTTTTCTGCGGCGCCGACCTGTTTCGACAGGTTCTCCGGCCGGAGCAGGGCCACGTCCACCTTCGGGTTGTAGTTCACCCAGGCGACCTCCGGCCGGGCGGCGAGGGTCCGGATGACCTCGGGGGTGGCGTCCACGCCGATCACGTTTCCGATCCAGAGAGGTCGGATCCGAGCCGCCTGCCCGTTCGTTCGCTCCCTCTGCAGAAGCCGAAGAATCGGTGCCTGGGAACCGGCCGCGTTCGCTTTCAACCGATCGGTCACCGCTCTGCGCCGGGCGTCGCCGGTCAAGCCGGCGGCCGCTCTCCGCAGGTCGGAAACGTTCGCCCGCTCCGTCAGAACGATGCTGACCGGGACCAGGTCGGCAGGGCCGGCGGCGTCCAGGATCTGGTCCAGGGGAGGCCGGAGCCCGTCAGGCCAGGTGCCGTCCGCGGCGGAAACCGGCGCCGATGCCGCCGCCGCCCAAAGGGCGAGAGGAAGAAGAAAAAGAGACCAGACAACGCGATAATTCAAAACGCCTCCCCGAACGTCCCCTCTCCCGGGCGGGGAAGGAAAACGTCGCCGGCGGGGGGAGATCGTCGAACGCCTACCTTATACGCCGGAAAACGGCCGGCGTAAAGCGCCACAGGTGAACCTCCGCCGGAAAGACCCAAGCGGTGGGTCCGGCCGATCCTGTCCGCCATATCCTGAGTGCGGCATCGCTCGAGGGGAAACCGGGATTGGAGCGAACCACCAGTTCACTGGCGTACGGCCCGATCACCAGCCCGGCCACGAACCCACCTAAGGTGCCGAGCCATCTCACCCTTGCTTTCCATCCTGCCCCTGGCTTTCGTTCATCCATTTCGTCGCTGCTGCTCTTCTGTTACTGGAAGCGCCCGGTCAGCACCACCGAAACCGCCCGACCCGGCGCCAAGGGCGATTTCCGATCGGCGCTGTCCAGGTACGCCCGATCGGCCAGATTGCGCAAAACCACCCGCACCGTCCACCGCCGGGAGGGCGACCATCCCGCGGCGCCGTCTAGAACCAGGTGTCCCGGCACCACCTGCTCGGTGGCTCCAGGCCTGTCATCCCGAAACTTGTAAAACCCTCCGATGCGGAACCACCCGGTCTTCCCGAATCCCCGCTGCACCGTCAAACCGGCGACCGATGACGGGACGTCGTTGGGCGGGGTTCCGTCGGTCAACTCGCCTTCCGCCCAGCCTGCCATCGCCCGGGCGGTCCAGCGGCGATTGAACTCGATTTCCGCATCCAGTTCCAGCCCTTTCAGATCCAACTCATCCCGGTTCCGGAACCTGAACCGGTCGGTCGCGAATTCGAACCGCTCGACCAGGTCCCGGATCCTGTACCGGTATCCGTACACAGCCAGGTCCGCGGCGCCGATCGTGGAGCGTACCGCCAGGTCGTATTGAAGGCTGGTCTCCGGCTTCAGGTCCGGGTTCCCGGTGACCGTTCCCCGGGCGGTGGTTCCCTGGAAGTACCGGTCGGAAAGGGACGGATCCCGGAATCCCCGGGCGACCTGCAGGGAGACCTGGGTCGGCCCCCGGCCGGGATGCCATCGAACCGCTCCGAACCCGGAGACCGTTCCATGAGAGGTGGAACGGTCGCCGAACCCCCCTCCGGAGTTCCGGGTGGCGATCCGATCGATCCGAAGGCCGCCATTCAGGCCCCACCGGCCCCGGGCCAGTTCCCTCTCGCCTTCCAGGAACAGCCCGGCGTCCAGCCTGCGGGCGTTGTCGATCGGAACCATCGCCGTCTGCTGCCCGGCGCCGGAATCGGGAATCGTTTCCACTGAATCCAGGGCGGACAGGCCATACCGCCCGTGGAGGTCCAGGCCGGCCTCCAGGTCCGAAACGGTTCCTCCCCGGTCCCCGGTCACCCGCAGGGAAAAATCCGAAGCGGTCACGTCGGATCCGCTCACCTGTCGTTCGCCGGTCAGGAAATCCACCCGGCGGGTCACCAGGCGGTACCGGCCGAGAAACAGTTCCACGCTCAGGCCCGGGAACCAGGTCGGCAGACCGCTCCGGTTCCATTCCGCCGTGAATCGCCCGGACCGTTCCAGCGGGTACCGGGTCCGGCGACGGTCGGTGTCGGAGGCGGGCCGCTCCACGTCGATCGCTTCGTCGAACTGGAATCCGGCCTGCAGGTCGCCCTTCAGCCAAGCGGTCCGGCCGCGGATCAGGCCGCCCCGGTCCCGGGCGGCGGAATTCGACACCTTCCCTCCCGGCGAAGCGTACTCTCCGAAGGAACGCCGGTGCGCCTGCACCCGGACGGCGGTCCGGTCGCCGCCGGAAAGATTCACGTCCACGGCGGCAGACCCGAACGGCAGGCCGCTTCCGGCGCCGAACTCGACCCGGGATGTTCGTTCGAGCGGGGCGGGCCGGAGGGTCCGGGCGTGCACCACGCCGCCCAGGGCGTCGGATCCGTAGGCCACCGAACCGGGCCCCCGAACCAGTTCCACCGTTTCCAGGGAAAACGGATCCAGGAAAGTGGCGGAGGCACCGGCCCTGCGCTCGGTGGCGACCCGGGCGCCGTCCAGCAGCACCAGGGTACGCCCCCGGGCCAATCCCCGGATCGACGGTACGGCGGTCTGGCCGGAGCCGGAGTTTTCGGCGCCGGGAACCGCCCGCAGGGTTTCCACCAGCCGGGCCGGCCGTTCCCGCTCCAGCTCCTGCCGGGTGAGAACGACCCCCGCGGCGGCAGGGGAGGCATGGGTGGTGGGCGCGACACCTCCTACCACGGTCACCGCCTCCACCCGCGCCGGCTCCAGGGTCAGGGCCACCGCGCCGGCCACCGGCTCACGTTCCAGCGATACCACCTGCACCCGTCCCAGGATCCGGCCGGCGGAATCGAACACCAGGAGGACGAAAGGCACCTGTGGCAGCGGTGCCAGGCGGAACTTCCCCTCTGCATCGGTTTTGGCGACAGGCACCTTCCCCAGGACTGTCACCCGGGCGGAGATGAGCGGGTCGCCCTGCCGATCCTGGAGAAGGAACACCGGGGAGGAGCCCCGCTCGACCGGATCGCCGTGGGCGCCGGCGGCCGCCGACCCGGTCGGAACGGCGAGGGCCAGGATCGCGAGCGCGCCGGCCAGCGCGGCAGGCAACTTCATCCCGGCCACCCCAGTCCGCCGCCCTTCTGCCGCCGCATCGCCGCCTCCCAAGGCCCGCTCATCGATAGATGCCGGTCAGGCCAACCGGTCCATCAGGCCGCGAACCCGGGGAAAAGTGCTTCGGATCTGCTCCACGTCCACGGCGCCGACCGACATCCGGAACCACCCGTTTTCCTTCTCCACGCCGAATGCCTGGAACGGAACCACCGCCATGCCGGCTTCTTCCAGGAGCAGGATCCGGATCTGTTCGTTGGTGCGAATCGTTTCACCGTTCAGGCTCTTCCCGATCCAGTCCAGGCGCAGGGAAAGAAAGACAGCGCCTTGCGGGGCGATACATCGGACCGGGTATCCGTCGGAGGTCATGGCGGCGAACCCCTCGTATAACGTGTTCAGACGCTCGCCGATCCCTTCGAGCAAACGGCCCAGGAAACGATCCACCGCTTCGTGGTCGTCCAGGAACCGGGCCACCGCCACCTGCTCCGCCCGGGGAGCCCAGGAGCCCATGTGGCTGACCCAGGGGCGGATCTTCGCGATCATCCCCGGCGCGGCCAGGCCCCAGCCGACCCGGACGCCGGTTCCGCAGAAATTCTTGGAGACGGCGTCCAGCGAGATCACCCAGGGCGCCGCTTCCGGTACCAGGACCAACGGGTGTATGTGCCGGTGCTCTCCGAACACCAGGGAGTGGTAGACCATGTCCATCAACAGGAACATCTGGGGCCTGCCCTCGCCGACCCGCCGCAGGTTTTCGTCCACGATCTCCCGGGTGATTCGCCGAAGCATCTCCGGATCGATCACCATCCCGGTCGGGTTGGACGGTGTGTTCAACACCAGCAGCCGGGCGTCCTGGAGGTGAGGACGAATATCGTCCAACGTCGGCATGAACCCGCTCTCCGGCGTGGTCTCGATCTCGACCGGGTTCGCCTGGCTGATCGCGGCGTAGTAATGGTTGTTCCAGGACGGCACCGGGTAGACGACTTTCTCGCCGGGATTGAGGAGCGACATGTAGGTGGCGAAAATCATCGGCCGGGCGCCGCCGCCCACGATCGCCGACTCCAGGGGAAACGAAACCCCCCAGAACCGTTCGGCATGGCGGATCACCGCCTTCCGAAGCTCCAGGACCCCGTTGGCCGGAGGATAGACTGTCTCCCCGGCATCCAGCGCTTCCACGATCCGCTCTTTCAGAGTCGCGGGGATCGGGAACATGGACGGGTCGAAATCACCCACGGTCAGGTTCAGGACCTCTTCCCCCGCATCGATTTTCTCCCGGACCTGGGCGGCGATCTGGAGGATCCTGGACCCTTTCAGGTTCCGGCTCACGCTGGAGAACGAGGGGGCGAGCCGCTCCGGATCGCCGAAAGAGAGGTTGAGATCCTGAGTGTTCGTCTTCATAGGGCGATTCTATCCTCGATCGAGGAAGAATTCACGGTTTCCGATGACGGACCGATACGATTTCCGCCAGGATCGAGAGGGCGATCTCCTCCGGTTCCTTCCCCCCCAGGTCCAGGCCGATCGGGCCGTGGATCCGGGCGATCGACGCCTCCGGGACCCCCCGCTCCCGCAGGGAGGCCTCTCTTTTGGCCTGAGTGGTCCTGGATCCCAATGCGCCGACATACATCGCCGGCGAGGCGACCGCCAACTCGGCGGCAGGAAGATCCAGCTTCGTGTCATGGCTCAGGATGGCGATCGCCGTCCTGGAATTCACCACCAGCCGCTCCATCGCCTCCGCCGGCCAAAGCCGCAGGATTTCGTCGGCCTCGCCGAACCGTTCCTCGGTGGCGAAGGCGGTACGAGGATCGACCACCGTGGTGTGATAGCCGAGTTCCCGGGCCATCCGGACCAGGGGGATGGCGATATGGACGGCGCCGAACACCACCAGGCGATCCCGGGGGCCGAACCGTTCCAGGAACAGTTCTTCCCCGTCCGGCGTTCCGGCGCACCAGGCGCCGACATCCCCTGAACGCTCTTCGAGGAGCGCGTCCGCCTCCTGGTCCAGCCGGTCCGAACCGAGGCTTCCCAGCGCGCTTCCCTCGGCGGTTCGCAAACGGCTCGTCCCCAGGACCTGTTCGGACAGGCCGGCGGCCAGTCCGACCGGCCGCTCGCGGACGATCTCCTCCGACAACCGATCGAACAGCGGGTCGGCCCCCGCCGGTCCGACCGCCGTGAGCAGGATTTCGATCGTTCCACCGCAGGTCAGGCCGACCGCCCAGGCCTCTTCGTCGGTAACGCCATAGCGAAGCCGCTTCGGCCGCCCGGTTTCCAGGACCGAGCCGGCCTCCTGGAGAACCGCCGACTCCACGCACCCCCCGCTGACGCTTCCGGCGATCTCCCCCCGCCCGTTCACGGCGACACACGCGCCGGGACGCCGGGGGCCGGAACCCCAGACCCGCACCAGGCGACCCAGGGCCACGCGCTCCCCTTCTCTTCTCCAGCAACCGATCTGGTCGATCACACGGCGCAATGCTCTTCTCCCGCCTCCCGGATCGCCTGTACCTGGAACTGGGGTGTGCGGCGACCCTGCCATTCGTTGATCTCCGCCCGCACCGCCAGGTCGATCCCGGCGCCGCCTGTTCGCCGCACCAGTTCCGCGCGGTCGGCCAGGCCGAAGCCGATACAGGAGATCGGGGAACTCCCGTTCCGGGCCACCGAGAACTTCAGGTGGCGCTCTTTCAGCACGCGAACTTCCCCCACAGGCCGGACCGACCGTACCAGGAACAGGGGTGTAGGGTTCCCGATTCCGAACGGAGCCCCTCGCTGCAGGATCTCCACGAACGACGCGTCCAGGTCGGCCGGGTCCAGTTCATCGTCACAGGTCACCACCGAACACAGGTCCTCCAGGTTCAGCGTCTCTGCGCAGACCTCCTGGAACCGGCGGCGGAACTCGGGAATTCTCTCTGCCTGGATGGTGAGGCCGGCGGCCATCGGGTGCCCTCCGAACCGATCCAGCAGGTCCCCCATCCGGCCGATGCCGGCGTGAAGATCGAACCCTGGAACGCTTCGGCCGCTTCCCTTTCCGATCCCTTCACCGTCCACGCCGATCAGGATCGTCGGCCGGTGCCAGGCTCCCACGATTTTGGAGGCGACGATACCGATGACACCGGTGTGCCAGGACCGGTCCGTCAATACCAATCCGATCGCCCCTCCGGCCACCGCCGTTTCGGCCTGCTTCATCGCTTCCTGGAAAACGGCCTCCTGGATTCTGCGCCGTTCCTGGTTCGCCTGGTCCAGGTCGGCGGCCAGGGCGCGCGCCCGACCCGGTTCACGGCTCAGTAGAAGTTCCACTCCCGCGGCGCCCTCCTCCATCCGCCCGGCGGCGTTCAGCCGGGGGCCGAGCTGGAACCCGATGTGCCCGCCGCCGAGGGTCCGCCCCTCTAGACCGGCCACGGACACCAGGGCGTTCAATCCAGGGTCGCCCTTCCGGATCGCTTCGTTCAACCGTTCCAGGCCGAAAGCGGCGATAACCCGGTTCTCGCCCTGGAGAGGAACCATGTCCGCCACGGTGCCCAGCACCGCGTACTGGGTCAATTCCTCCTCGGCCGCCCCCAACCCCTGGGCCAGTTTCCAGGCGATCCCTGCTCCGCACAGATCGGGAAATGGGTAGGTTTCGGCCTCCGCTTTCGGGTTCAAGTGGGCCAGGACATCCGGCCGGGGCTCTCCGGCCTGGTGGTGGTCGCAGACGATCATATCGATCCCCGCCTTCCTCGCCACCTGGTGGGCCTTGTAGGCGGTCGAGCCGTTGTCCACGGTGATCAGCAGGCGTACCCCGTCCCCGGCGGCCCGCTCCACCGCCGAAGCGGTGATCCCGTACCCTTGGGTGAAACGGTTGGGGATGCGGTAATCGATTGCCGCTTGCATCCGGCGCAACTGTTTGACCAGGAGAACGGTGGCGCTGATGCCGTCCACGTCGTAGTCGCCGTAAACCCGGATCTGTTCCCGGCGGTCCACGGCGGACCGGATCCGCCGCACCGCCGCCTCCATTTCCCGGAACGCGCCGAAGGGATGCAGCGTCTCCAGGGAAGGAGACCAGTATTCGGCCACCCCGGCGGGAGATTCAAGCCCGCGGGCCACCAGGACCGAGGCGATCGCCGGCGGGATTCCCAGCTCGGCGGCCAACGCGTCGGCTTTCGATCGATTCACCGGCCGCAGTTCCCAGCGGGCGGCGGCAGGTTCGGTCCGGCTTACCGGGTGCAAGGGATGCCTCCTTTCTTTTCGGCTCTCTTCGGCCTGCTCGTGGAAACCGGCCGACCTCTCGAAAACATTGAGAATCCGGGGAGGTTACGAAGGATTATCCACTTTCTCCCTTCCACCCTGGGCAGTGTTCAAGGAGGTAAAACGCCGCGACCACCAAAGAGTGACTGATCGTCCCGGAGACGATCAGGTCGCCCACTTCGTCAAGAGGAACCAGTACCTCCTCGAAACTTTCGTTTGGATCCGGGTCCGGGGCGGCGACGCGGTGGAGCGATCCGGCCAGAAACGTGTGACAGCGATTGGACTGGATCGCAGGGTTCGGATGGACGGAACCGATCGGATCGAATGCGTCCGCGCCGAAACCGGTCTCCTCCAGGAGTTCCCGCCGGGCAGCCTGCATCGGATCCTCGCCGGGATCGCACATGCCGCCGGGAAGTTCAAGGGTCTCCCCTTCCACGCCGAACCGGTACTGGCGGATCATCACGACACGGCCGTCGGGCAGGATCGGGATAACGTTGACCCAGTCAGGGGCGTCGAGCCGATAGAATGGCCGGGAGGAGTCGTCTCCTTCCCGCCGGAACTCCACCTGGTCCAGGCGGAATACCCGGCAGTCGTACAGGGTCCTGGACCCTTGCCGGCTCCATCGGTCGGCGGGCATCGGCGGCTACGCTTCTTCCGCCGCTTCTTCCTTCTTGCCGGTGGCACGGGCCAGGGCGATCGCGATCCGCTTCGACTTGCGCTGGGTGCGGCGAATCGACTTTTTCAACCTGCGCAACCGGACCGCGTCCGGGGCGTCCCCGATCCCGGCCAGCTTTTTCTGTAGCATTTCCACCCGTTCGTTCAACTGTTCAGGCGTCTTCGTAGGCATTCTTCCTCTCCGTATTCCATCCGAATCGACCCGATATCCTAGCACAGAGGCCGGAAAGGGCGCGTATAATGATTCCATGGCTGTATTTCGCAAACATGTTTTCGTCTGCATCAACCGACGGCCCTCCCGGCATCGTCGAGGGGACTGCATGCGGACCGGCGGCGAGGAAATCCATCGATCCCTGAAGGACATGGTGATCAAGGCCGGGCTCCACCAGGAGATCCGGATCAACAAGTCCGGCTGCCTGGACCAATGCGCCCAGGGACCGGTCCTGGTGGTTTACCCGGAAGGGGTCTGGTACGTCGGCGTCCGGCCGGAAGACGTGGAGGAGATTTTCCGAAGCCATCTGCTCAACGACCAGGTGGTGGAACGGCTCGTCATGAAGAAATCCGACCGGGACTTTTAGCCGGTCTGCCATGCCCTCGCAAACTCCGCTCATGAACACCGCCCAAGTCGGTTCTTTACGGAAAGCGCTGCTCCGCTGGTACCGGAGGAACGCCCGGGAACTTCCCTGGCGGAACACTCGGGATCCGTACGCGATATGGGTTTCGGAGATCATGCTCCAGCAGACCCGGGTGGAAACGGTGATCCCCTACTACCGCCGTTTCCTGGAAGCGTTTCCAGACCTGGAATCGCTGGCGGACGCCACCGAGGACCAGGTCCTCGCTCTCTGGTCCGGCCTGGGATATTACCGGCGGGCCCGGTCCCTCCGGAACGGAGCCCGGCACGTGTTGGAAGTTCACGAAGGGAAGATCCCCAACCGCCGGGAACAGCTTCAGGAGATCCCGGGGGTCGGCCGGTACACTGCCGGCGCCGTGGCCAGCATCGCCTTCGCCGCGAAGGAACCTGTCCTGGACGGCAACATCCGCCGTGTACTCAGCCGGATCACCGGCGGCAGGATTCGGGGCGAAGGGAAGGGGGCCGACGAAGCGGCCTGCTGGGAACTGGCCGGCCGGCTGGTGGACGGTCCCTCCCCCGGCGACCTGAACCAGGCGCTGATGGAACTGGGAGCGACGGTCTGCACGCCTGCCTCCCCTCTTTGTGGGCGATGTCCGGCGGCAAAGTTGTGCGAAGGCCTCCGGTCGGGCGCGCCGGGAGCGTTTCCGATGAAGGCGGCTCGGCCGGGGATCCGGAAACACCACCTGGCGGTCGGAGTGATCCGCCGAGGCGGAAAGGTGCTGCTCCTCCGATCCGGTCCCGAAACCTCTCTCAAGGGGAAGTGGGATCTACCGGCGACGGCGGTGGAAGACCGGGTCGATCCGGCCACAGGCCTGGCTGCATTCCTGGAGGACGATTTCGGACTGGAACTCCGGCCGGGCGGAGAACGCTGCGTTCTGACCCACGGCATCATGAACCGAAGCTACCGCCTGCATGTTCACACCTGTCGCCTGCTCCGGGGGAAGGTTGCCGCCAACCCGGATCTCCAGTGGGCGGCCCTGGACCGGCTGAACACACTACCGGTTTCCGGAGCGACCTGGAAAGTGCTTCGATCGTTGCGACTGGTCCGGTGTCCCTTCCCCCCGGCGTCTCCCGCCTGAAAGGTTGCCGTTCCTTCCCGCCCCCCTCCGAAACCGGTTCCGTCATCGGGTCTTGACGACCCGACACCGGCCGGTTTATTTTCCTAGTGCTGGAGATTCACTTTATCGACGGGATAAGGTTGTTCGCTTCAACGAAGGGGGATTTTTATGTCTGAAGCCGTCAAGAAGTTCAATCCGATCCGTTACAAGGAAACCACCCTGGCCCAGTGGGAAACCGCGGCCGAAGCCTGGCATCGCTGGGGGCCTCTCCTCCACGATTGGCTGGGAGGGCCGACCGAAACCATGTTCGACATGGCCGGCATCCAGGAAGGAAACCGGGTCCTGGACGTGGCCGCCGGCGCCGGCGAACAGTCTCTTATGGCCGCTCACCGTGTCGGAAAGGACGGTTACGTTCTTGCCACCGACCTCTGTCCGAAGATCCTGAGCTTCGCCGAAGCTGCAGCGAAACATGCCGGGCTCGAAAACCTGGAAACCAGGCCGTTGGACGGCGAGCACCTGGATCAACTGGAACCGGCCTCTTTCGATGCGGTCATTTCCCGTGTCGGCATGATCTACTTCCCGGATCAGCAAAAGGCGCTGGCCGGCATGAAGCGCTGTCTGAAGCCGGGAGGGAAGGTGGCCGCCATGGTGTACGCCACCGCCGATACCAACCAGTTCTTCTCCACTCCCGTTTCCATTATCCGGCGGCGGGCCGAGCTCCCGCCTCCGCTTCCCGGGCAACCGGGACCGTTCAACCTGGGCGGGGAAGGCGTTCTCGCCGGAGTCCTGGAGAAAGCCGGATTCACCGATGTCGAGAGCATCGAAATCGACGCTCCGGTGATCCAGAATTCGGCCGCCGAATGCCTCCGCTTCGAGAAGGAATCGTTCGGAGCGCTTCACCAGATGCTCTCCGGCCTTTCGGAGCAGGAACAGCAGGCAGCCTGGGACGAGATCGAAGCCGAGCTGAAGGTGTACGAGAAAGACGGAAAGTTCGTCGGCCCGTGCAAGCTGATCGTCGGGGTCGGCACCAAGGGAGCCTAGCCCGGATCGGGAGTCCGTTCGGTGGAGCCTTCCCTGCGCTCTACCGTTCGGGCTCCGGGAGATCCGGTGGCAGAAGCGCATCCCGCATCTTCCGGATCTCCTCCGGCCCGACCCGGCAGCAACCGCCGATGAGAGCGGCCCCGGCCTCTTTCCACTCCCGCGCCATGGCGGCGAGATCCGGGGCGCCGGTCCCGGGGAGCCAGCGCTTCCGCCGCGGGTCCCACTCCTCGCCGGAATTGGGATAGGCCAGCACCGGCTTGGCTGTTATCTCCCGGCAGATCCGGACCAGCGACGCTACGTGCGCCGGATCGGTGCAGTTGATTCCCACGGCGACGGTCCCCGGAAGGCCGGAGACCACCGGAAGGACCTCCGCCAGAGGAGTGCCATCCCTCAGCTCTCTCCGGTTCCGGCAGGAAAAGCTGAACCAGGCCCAGGTTCCCGGGCTGTCGGCAAGCCGTTCCGCCAGCAGTTCCGCCTCCATCGCCGACGGGATCGTCTCACAGGCCAGGAGGTCGGCTCCGGCGGAGGCAAGAATGTCCCAGCGTCCCCGGTGGAAAACGGCCAACTCCTTCCGGCTCAGCCGGTACCGGCCGATGTATTCGGCGCCGTCGGCGGTGGAGGCGCCGTACGGCCCGATGGAGGCGGCCACGAGAGGGCGGATCCGTCCGGACCGGTTCGCCGCCTCCGCCCAGAACCGGTCCCGGGCCTCCCGGGCCAGTTCCACCGACAGGCGAAGGATCCCGGCGGCCTCCTCCCTGTCTAGGCCCCGCCTCATGAACCCCTCCACCGTCCCCTGGTAGCTCGCGCTGGTGATGCAATCGGCGCCGGAGACGAGAAAACGTAAGTGTACCCGCCGGATCGCCGCAGGATTCTCCAGGAGGAGACGGGCCGACCAGAGATCTCCGGCCAGGTCGGCTCCCTCGGCTTCCAGGGTGGTCGCCAGGCCTCCGTCCAGGACCATCCCGCCCTGGTTCTCCAGGAATGCGCGGATCGGACTGTTTTCAGGGATTGCCATCACCGCGACATTGTAGAATCCGGCGGGAGGAAAAGACAGAACAGGTCTCTTTGCCGTCTGGCCGTCCCTCCCGGGGGGAGATAGAATCCTCACCCGGTCCGCTGCATCCACGAGGCGCGATGGAGGTTGCTATGAGCGAATTCACCTACAAGGATCCGTTCCCCGTTTCCGACCAGGATACCGAGTACAAGCGGATCTCCGAAGAGTTCGTTTCGGTGGAAAAATGGAACGACCGGGAGTTTCTGATTGTCGAACCGGAGGCGATCACCTTTCTTGCCCGTCGAGCGATGCGGGACGTTTCGTTCCTGCTCCGCCCCGCCCACCTGAAGCAGGTCGCCGGAATCCTGGACGATCCCCACGCCACTCCGAACGACCGGGGGGTGGCGCTGGCCCTGCTCCGGAACGCCGAGATTGCCGCCGGCGGCGTCCTCCCCCTCTGCCAGGACACCGGCACCGCCGTGGTCATGGCGAAGAAGGGGGAACAGGTGCTCACCGGCGGAAACGACGCGAAGGCGATCTCCCGGGGGATTTACGACACCTACACCGCCGAGAACCTGCGCTATTCCCAGACCCTGGCCCTCTCCATGTACAAAGAAAAGAACTCCGGCTCCAACCTGCCGGCCCAGATCGAGATCTACGCCGTACCCGGGGACGAATACAAGTTCCTATTCCTGGCCAAAGGAGGCGGGTCCGCCAACAAGACCTACCTGTACCAGGAGACCAAGGCGCTCCTGAGCCCCGAAGCGCTGATCGATTTCCTCACCGAAAAGATGAAGACCCTGGGGACAGCCGCCTGTCCTCCCTACCACCTGGCATTCGCCATCGGTGGAACCTCCGCCGAAATGAACCTGAAGGTGGTGAAACTGGCCAGTGCTCATTACCTGGACAGCCTGCCGGTGGAAGGAGATGACAGCGGCTCCGCGTTTCGGGACCCGGCCCTGGAGCAAGCGCTCCTGGAGAGGGCGAAGAACACCGGGATCGGGGCCCAGTTCGGCGGGAAATACTTCGCCCTGGACGTCCGGGTGATCCGTCTTCCCCGCCACGGCGCCTCCTGCCCGATCGGGATGGGCGTCTCCTGCTCCGCCGACAGGAACATCACGGCCAAAATCAACCGGGAAGGGCTCTGGCTGGAAGCACTGGAGGAAAACCCGGGACGGTTTATCCCGGAAGAATACCGACAGGGACACGACCACGGCGTCGTTAAAATCGACCTGAACCAGCCGATGCCTGCGATCCTGGCGGAACTGTCCAGGCATCCGGTGGCCACCCAGGTGTCCCTGACCGGCACCTTGATCGTCGCCCGGGACATCGCTCACGCCCGGATCAAGGAACGGTTGGACCGTGGAGAGCCGATGCCGGAGTACATGAAGAAATATCCGGTCTATTACGCCGGGCCGGCCAAGACGCCGGAAGGGTACGCCTCCGGATCCTTCGGCCCCACCACGGCGAACCGGATGGATCCGTACGTGGATCCGTTCCAGGCCCAGGGCGGATCGATGATCATGATCGCAAAAGGAAACCGGAGCAAGGCGGTCACCGACGCCTGCAAACGGCACGGCGGGTTCTACCTGGGTTCCATCGGCGGGCCGGCCGCCCTCCTGGCCAAGGAGAACATCAAGAAAGTGGAACTCGTGGAATACCCGGAACTGGGAATGGAAGCGATTTACAAGATCCAGGTGAAGGATTTTCCCGCCTTCATCCTGGTGGACGATAAAGGGAACGATTTTTTCGCGCAGATCTGAAGGTCGCGCCCAGGCGCGCAAGGAGCCATGATGCGAACCACTCTTCGATACGGATTCACACTCCTTTTTTCCCTGGCCCTCCTGGGCGCCTGCTCCGGTGCGGGTACCGAGAACAGCGCCGGGGCAAACAGCTCCCAAGGCGCCCCTGCCGGAGCGGCGATGCAACAACAAGAGGACGTACTGGTCGCCGACGCGGAGGTGCTGGAAACCATGGACAGCGGCGGATACACCTATGTACGCCTCAAGGACGGCGAGAGTGAACTGTGGGTCGCCGGGCCGACCACAACGGTAAAAGTGGGAGACCGGATCACCGTTCCCAGCGCCATGGAAATGAAGGACTTCACCAGCAAAAGCCTGGATCGTACCTTCGACTCCATCTGGTTTGCCGGCAGCCTCCTGACCGCCGAAGGTGCCGAAGCGGCGGCCAAGGCCGACCTGGTGGCGAAAGCCCACGGGGCGGCGAAAATGTCCGGAGCCGAGACTCCCGCCGTGGCGCCGGGACGGATCCCGAAAGCGGACGGCGGCTTCACGGCGGGAGAACTGGCCGCCCGTAAAGGCGAACTGGGCGGGGAGGGAGAGCTGGGCCGTGTCGTGCCGGTGTTGAGGCACGGGGTGGGTGGGAAGCCGCGCACGAGTGACCGCGCGTGGAGCGCGCGCGCTCCCCGCTCGGCGCGGCGGTCACGTCCAGCGTCACCATGCGATGGCCCTGGAACTCGCGGCGCGCGTGGCGGATGCCGTCGACCGTGTACGTCTCGACCCGCGCGCGGCCCTCGAACGGCTCGACCTCGATGCCGTGCTGACGCAGCTTGTCGACCACGCCGTCGTGGCCGGCGGCTTGATTGCCTATCGGAGTCGGGCCCCACCGGCCGA
>CAZZIV010000054.1:0-14407 GCA_964654385.1 uncultured Acidobacteriota bacterium
GTTCATCTCTGCGGGCGTTGCGAGCGATCGGACGCGCGGGACGCGGGCTCCGGCGCGGCGGGCCGGGTCCCCGGTCGGGGTCGCCCTGGTTCGCGGCGACCTGAACATCTCCGCCACCGGCACGGTGACCTTCCTGGAGGGGAACACAGTCTACGCTTTCGGTCACTCGTTCCTCGGAATGGGCGAAGTGCGGCTTCCGATGTTGTCCGCCTCCGTGGTTCACGTCCTGGAGGACCAGGCCGGATCCAGCCGGTTGACCAATGTCGGCGATGAAATCGGATCCTTCCTGGACGACAGGTCCACGGCGATCGTCGGGCGGCTGGGGGTTTCCGCGGAAACGATTCCGCTTTCCCTGACGCTTTCCGAACCGGACGGCCGGACCGAATCGCTGCATTTCGAGATCGCCCGCCATCGGCGCCTGACCCCGGCCATGGTCGGGGCGGCGGCAGCCGCGGCGGTGACTGCGCGGGTCCGGTTCGAGTCCGATGTGACCGTCCTGGTCGAAGGATCGATCCACCTGGCAGGCGGCCGGAAGGTCCCGCTGGATATGGCGTTCAGCAGCAAGGGACAGTCCTTGGGAATCCTGGGAGCGGCTGGAGAATTGCAGAAGCGGATCGGGGAACTGTACAGAGCTCGTTTCGAAGCGCCGAAAATCCGTGGGATCGACCTGGATCTGAACGTGGACTGGGAAGTTCGCTCCTGGGAACTGCGGAACCTGATGTACGACCGGGGACCGGTTTCGCCCGGCCAGAGACTCCAGGTCGGCTGTATGCTGGCCGGCCCCGAAAACCGGTCTAGGGTGGAGGAACTGACGATCCAGGTCCCGGAGAGCGTTCCGTCCGGGAGCCGGCTCACCCTGGCGGTGGGAACTCCGGCGATGATCGACACCGCCCTGGGACATCCGATCCGGGCCGCCCGGGCCAGCGCCCCGGACCTGGACCGTTATCTCGAAGCGCTTTCACTTCGCCGCTCTCCCCACCGGCTCACCGCCGTGCTTTTCCTTCAGAAAGGCGGAGCCGTTGTGGAGGGAAAAGTTCTGGAGGGGTTGCCTCCCTCCGCCGTGCAGTGGATTGCCGGGAACCGTGGAAAGGGAACCCGGAGCCGTGGGAAAACCGTCCTGCTCCGGAAAGAAGAAAGGGCGCTGGACGGTCCATTGAGTGGAGGTCTCATGGTTCGATTGGAGGTGCGTTGAATGGTCGCCTGGATTCCGTCCCCTCGTTGGAATCGATTCGTTCCACTCCTTGCGGCCTGCTCCCTGGCCCTTTTGGGGGCCGGGACGGCTTCGGCTTCGGTATCCAGGGACTGGAGCGTGGAAGGGGTGGAGGCGTTCGCCGCCGGGGAGCTGGACGGAACCGTGGTCGATTCGGGCGGGAAACTGCGCCTGGCCCGGTCCAGGACAACGATCTGGGGTCCTGCCCCCGGTATCGTCTGGGATCTCGATCTCGCCCGGGACGGCCGGATCTGGGTCGCCCTGTCCGAACCCTCCTCCGTCCTTCTGGTCGGCGGGGGGAAAGGGCCGGAAACCTGGTTGGAAGAGGAGCCGGGCGTCCTGGTTACCGCCGTAACCTCCGATGGCGCCCGGGGCATGATCGCCGGGCTCTCTCCAGGCGGTGAACTGGTTCGGGTCGGGAAGAAGGGCGTCTCTGCGGGCCGGTCGCAGACCGGGTCCAGCTACATATGGGACCTGTTGAGGGATCCGGATGGAACCCTTTGGATCGCGACAGGCTCTCCAGGCGCGGTGATGAGATCGGACCATGGAGGCGAGCCGGAGACGGTGTTCGAATCCGGAGACGATCCGGTCCGGTGCCTGGCGCTCCTTCCGGACGGAAACCTGGCGGCCGGGACCGGGTCGAGAGGAAGAGTTCTGAAGATCGACCGGGCCACCGGTTCGGGCTTTGTACTCTTCGATACCGGCACCGAGGAAGTGGTCTCTCTCGCCGTTGATTCCGGCGGTGTGATCTATGCCCTGACCTCCGGGAACGCCCCGTCACCGGAAAAAAGCGCCGGATCCGGGAGCCGGGAGAAAGACGCTTCCTCGTCCAAGGAACCGGTTCCCAGGGTGACGACACGGGTGATCCCGGCGGGGGAGCTGCCTGCCGCCGCCGAGGGGAAGAACGGAGGGAAAACCGGTGGAGCGTTATACCGGATCGAGCCGGGCGGAGACGTGGTGAAGATCTGGACGGCGGGGGAGGAACTGCCCTACGCGGTGGCGGCCCTCTCCGGTGGCCGGACCTTGGTGGCAACCGGCCCGAAAGGCCGGATCCTGGAGTTGAGTTCCGACGGTACGGCGTCGGTCTTCGCGCGGATCCCGTCGGGGAAGGCGGCGCGTCTTCTGTCCACCCGATCCGGCGGGTTCTTCCTGGCCGGGAATTCCGACGCCCGTATCGAACAGATCGGCAGCGGCCTGCAGGAAGACGGCTCCTGGAGGTCCAGACCGGTGGATGCGGGCTGGATCGCCGACTGGGGCCGGGTGGCTTGGGAGGGAGAGATCTCGGAAGGCACGGATCTGCTCCTGGAGGGCCGGGTGGGCAACTCCGCCGAGCCGGACTCGACCTGGACCCGGTGGCGGCCCCTGAAACAGCTGGAGAGCGGAGAGGACCTTTCGCGCCGGTTTCCTCCGGCCCGGTGGTTTCAACTCCGACTGAAGTTCAGCCGGTCTCCGGAGGGCGCGGGCCCGGCGATCCGGCGACTGCAGGTTCACTACCGCCCCCGGAATCGGGCGCCGAGGATTCTCGACCTGCGGGTGCTGAATCCAGGGCTGGCGAAGCGTAGAGGAACCACCCAATCCTCTTCCCGTTACGGCCTTCTGACGGCGGACGATCCGGTGGCCCGGGACGCCCGGAGCCGGGTGAAGGGAAGCGGTAAGCGGAATAGTTCCCACGGTCCGATTCGCCGGTCCTACGAACCGGGGGTCCGTACCTTCGAGTGGGACGCGGTCGACCCGGACGGGGATGGGCTTTCCGCCTCGATCGAGCTGAGGAAGCAGGGCGAAACGACATGGTTCCCCCTGGCTTCGGACCTGAAAGATCGTTTTCTCAGCTGGGATGCCCGGGGGATGCCGGACGGGGAGTACAGGATCCGCCTGACCGTGGACGATCGGCCCGGGAATCCGGATCCTGAAAGCAGGTCGGCCGTGCGTCTCAGCGGGAGCTTCATTCTGGACGGCACTCCGCCCCGGTTGACGGTGGATCGGGAAGGCGACGATTCAGGCCGGGAAATCTATGTCACGGTGGAGGACGCGACCAGCGGAATCCGAGCCCTCGAGGTATCGGTAAACGGCGGAGAATGGAAACCGATGGCGCCGGTGGACGGGGTTTCCGACTCGAGCCTGGAGCGGTTCAAACTGCCCCGGGTGGGGGCGGAAAGTGGACCGCAGAAGTGGATGCTGAGGGCTTCCGACCGGGCGGGGAACCTGGCGGTCGAGATGGTGGACCGATCGCCGATCGAGCGGTAATCCATCCGGTCGAGACGCGGGGCTCACCCGCCGCCGAACCACCGCAGGTGGACGGCAGGTGCTTCGGGACGCGAAGGTCCGCGTTTCTGCTGGCCGGTCTTCTATTCCGGAGATCGAATTCCGCCCGTCCGGCCCGCTCAGGCCTCGCCGATCCGCCTGCCCCAATCTTCCAGGCTGTCCAGGCATTTTTCCCAGGTCCAGGTGTCCTGGGGACGGGAAGAGGCGAGGGCATCGATCCGGTCTTCCAACTCCTTGCGCAGGGCTGCGATCGCTTCTTCGGGATGGACGTAGCCGAGCCGGTTTCCGCCGGGGCCGATGAAGAGGACCGAACGGGAGAGGAGCAGGTCGATGCCTTCGTCGGAAACCGGATCGACCAGCCGGACCAGGCGGCGCCCGATCCGTTCCTCGATCGGGCCGGGCCGGCCGTCGCTGGTCAGGGTCATCCGGAAGTCGCCTTCCGGCGAGGGCCGCTCTCGGTTCCGAGTTTCCATGACCGCACTATATCATGGCGGCGCGGCGGGTAAGCGGGAAGTTCAGGACAGGTCCGGGATTCGATTCCAGTCCGGTTGAGCCGGGCGTTCGGAAGGACGGGAAAAGAAGTAGCCTTGGGCGCAGCGCCCACCCGCTTCGATCAACGCCGCCAGTTCCTGCCTGTTCTCCACCCCTTCCGCCACCATAGTGATGCCGGTGGAATCGGAGAAACGCCGGATCGTCGCGACCAGCTCCTTCTTGATTGTGTGTTGGTGCAGATCGCGGATCAGGCTCATGTCGATCTTGATATAGTCCGGGGCCAGTTCCGCGATCGCCTGCAGTCCCGCGTAGCCGGAACCGACATCGTCCATGGCGACCCTGTACCCGTACTCCCTGCAACGCCGGATCAGGGCGCGGATCGTTCCGAAGTCCCGGATCGCCGTTCGTTCCGTGATTTCCAGGACGACCCGGCTCGGCGAAAGCCCCGCCTGGTCCAGTTTTCGAAGGAAGGCGGGATCGATCAGTTCCGGATCATGGAGCGACTCGGGCTCCACGTTCAAGAAAAGACGCTGGTCGGTCTTCAGGGGCGGCAGCCCCTCCAGGGCCCGGGTCCGGCAGAGCCGCTCCAGCGGCCAGACCGTCTCGTTCTGCTGGGCGGCCTGGAAGAGGACCTCCGGGTTCGGGAATCGTCCGCGGGGGACCCTGGCCAGTGCCTCCAGTCCCAGGATCTTTTTTTGCCGGAGATCGACGACCGGCTGGTAGACCATGTGCAATTGCCGCCCTTCCAGGACCCGCCGCAGGTTGATCCGGTACCGTCGTCCTTCCCGGTCTTTCTCTTTCAGGGCGTCAGCGAAGGACTGTTCCCGGCAACGATAGACGATCCTCTCCACCGGGACACTCGCTTCGAACCGCATGAGGGAGCCGCCGACGTAGATTCCGAACGCCTGCAGGGTTTTCGACGCTATCTGCCTGGCGAGGTGTTTCCGCAGGGACCGGCGGAGCCGGCATCCCACCCGGGACACATCCATCCCGTTCATCGGTCGTCCGTTGCGGGGAGCGTCCAGGAGAACAACGAACCCGTTTCCGAGAACGCTCGGCCAGAACATCCTGTCGGAGGCTCGAAGCCGCCGGGCCCTGTAGTCGGAGAGAAATCGACCGATCTCCACCAGGATTGAATCGTAGGATTGCCAGGTTTCCGGATCGTCGGTCGAAGACTGGTGCAGGACGCTCACCGAGAGCAGTCCGAGCTGTCGCTTGACCGGCAGTTCCCTGGACGCGCGAAGAAAGAGCTCGTCCAGCGAATCCGGACCGATACCATCCGGTGGGGTCGGGATGGACTGGTTCATGCCTTTCCGGGGTCGGGCCATCGGCCTTCGATGGAGTCCGTCGGATAGGGTTGCCCGAATTCGTCCATGATCTCGTCCTCCTCCAGGGAACCGAATTGGACTCCCTCGTACTTGCAGACCCGGTTTCGACCGCCGTTCTTCGCGTTATAGAGCGCCTCGTCGGCGTGGCGGATCAACTCCTCGCCGCTGGTTCCATCCTGGGGGTAGACCGAAACCCCTCCGCTGATGGTCAGGCGGCCGCCGGGCTGTTTATCTCCGTGGCGGAAATTGGTGTGCCGTTCGATCGCCAGGCGGATCCGCTCCGCCGCCCGGATGCTGGCGTCCCGGTCGGCGCCGGGCATGGCGACGACGAATTCCTCACCTCCGTAGCGGCAGGCCAGGTCGCCTGGGCGCAGGTTCGATTTGATCACGAAGGCCAGTTCGCGGAGCAGTTCGTCCCCCTCCGGATGGCCGTTGGTGTCGTTGTAATTCTTGAAATGGTCGATATCGAAAATGAAGACGCCGAGAGATCCGACATTGTGCTCCTTTTCAATGATCTTTTTCCCGAGCTCTTCCCGGAAGTGCCGCTTCACCATGAGCCCGGTCAATCCGTCGTAATTCGCCTTCGATTCCATCTCCGCCATGCTGTACACATGAGAATAGGCGATCGCTCCCAGGTGGCTGATCGTCTGCAGCATCAGCTTGCTTTCCCGGCTGTCTCTCCGGGTTCTCGGGTTCCCGACGCAGAGAACGCCGGCGGTGAAGGTTTTATTGCGTACGCTCATCGAATTCCGGATGATCGGACTGATTAGATCGGTCTTGATCATCGGGTGGTTTTCGCCCGGATCGGCCCCTTCCGTCCGCGTCGGCTCATGCCAGTCTTTTCCGGTCATCTCCACCTGGTGCTCGGCGACCCATCCCAGCCTCCCGACTCCGAAGGCGATCGATTCCAGTTCCGACGGGATGTGTTGAAGCCCTTCTTGTTCCTTCAACGCCAGGTAAAGCCTGTTTCCGACACGTACCGTTCGGTACAGGAGGATCTGCTCCGGGTCGAAGACCGCCGACGCCAGACCCAGGATCATCCGGTCGACGCCGTTCTGATCCAGCCGTGCCCGGTTCAGGTTCTGCACCCCTTCGGTCAGCTTTCCGATGAAGGTTTTCAGGGTCTCGGTGGCGGCCCGTGTACGAAGGAGTTCCTTTTCCTTTTGCCTGTGCTGGACCTCCGTCTGGACGCTGTTGTTCCGGACCCGCTGGACCTCCGCCCGCAGCTTCCGGTTCCCGATTCTCCCGAAGAGATACCCGGCCAGAAAACACACACCGCCGGCGACCATGATCGTCGGAAAAACGAACTCCTTGTATTCTTCCCAGGGAATCAAACCGATCCTCGCACGTGCTCGCTCCAGGGGTTCCTTTCAGCGGCGGAGACTACCCTATGCAATGGGTATTCCTTTTATGGGGAAAGTCAGGTTCAATTTTGTAATCCTTTTGTTCTAAAGAAGTTACGGAGAGTCGGTTCCCCGGAGGGTTCAGGTGGATCCGGTAGGACCGCAGGCCCGAATCCCTAGGGCGACACCACCGGTGACAGCTTTTGTCAGGCGGTGCCGGGCAGTGTGTAAAATGGCGGAATGCTCCAGGTGAACGAAATCTTCTACTCCATCCAGGGGGAGGGAAGGGATGCCGGCCGTCCCTGTGTGTTGGTCCGGTTGACCGGCTGCAACCTTCG
Organism: uncultured Acidobacteriota bacterium; assembly: GCA_964654385.1. Lineage (GTDB taxonomy): Bacteria > Acidobacteriota > Polarisedimenticolia > Polarisedimenticolales > Polarisedimenticolaceae > Polarisedimenticola. The sequence goes on from CAZZIV010000054.1 coordinate 6,974, forward strand.
CTGCCAGTGGTGCGACACCGTGTACGCTTTCCAGGAAGGCCGCCCGATGGAGATCGACCGGATCCTGGGGGAAGTCGCCCGCTACCCCTGCAAGACGGTGGAGCTGACCGGAGGGGAGCCGCTCCTGCAGGAGGAGTCGCCTCTGTTGATGAGACGGTTTCTGGCGGCCGGGTACGAAGTTCTACTGGAGACCGGCGGCGGCGTGACGATCGAGAAGGTCCCGGCTGGAGTCGGGATCCTCCTGGATGTGAAATGCCCTGGAAGCGGGGAGTCCGGCTCGAATCTGTGGGCGAACCTGGACATTCTGCCTCCCGGCTCCCAGGTGAAGATGGTGATCCAGGACCGGGATGATTTTTTATGGGCCGTGGGCTGCATCCAGGAGCGAGCGCTGTGTGACCGTTTCCATGTTTTGCTCAGCCCTGTGAAAGGAGAATGCGATCCGGCAGCCCTGGCCGCCTGGATCCTGGAGAGCGGCCTGCCCGTACGGCTCCAGCTCCAGCTTCATTCCATTCTCTGGCCTGATCGAAAAAGAGGGGTGTGACCATGGATCGCTCCGGCCGTACCGCACCGGCGGTCATCCTCCTGTCCGGGGGGCTGGATTCCGCCACTACCCTGGGGCTGGCCCGGGAGGAAGGGTATCGATGCCATGCCTTGACCCTTTCCTACGGTCAGAGACACGGCGCCGAGCTGGAATGCGCCGCCCGTGTGGCGGCGGCGCTTGGAGCGGCCAGTCATAAGATGGTCCGTGTGGATCTGGACCGGCTCGGGGGATCCTCCCTGGTCGATCCTACCCTCGAGGTGGGAAAAGACCGGTCGGAGGACGAAATCGGAGAAGGCATCCCAGGCACGTACGTCCCGGCCCGGAACACCGTGTTCCTGGCGATCGCCCTGGGGTACGCCGAGGTTCTGGAAGCCAGGGATATTTTTCTCGGCGTGAACGCCGTGGATTACAGCGGGTACCCGGATTGCCGGCCGGGATTTCTGACAGCCTTTGAAGACCTGGCCTCGGTGGCGACCCGGGCCGGCGTGGAAGGGGAGCGATTCCGGATTCACGCCCCGCTTCTGCACCTGACCAAGGGGGAAATCGTGCGGAAAGCGATCGATGTCGGGCTGGATCCGGGGCTGACCCTTTCCTGTTACGATCCGGACGAACAGGGGCGGCCTTGCGGGCGGTGCGATGCGTGTGTTCTTCGAGCCCGCGGATTCAAGGAAGCGGAGATTCCCGATCCCTCTTTGCAGGGGGACGGCGGCGGCTAACCCAGGGCCTGCCGGCGCCGGGCGGCCTCCTCCTGGAAGTCGGTCGAAATCGCTGCGACCGTTTCCAGGTCTTTCGCCTGTTGCAGACGCTCCGCCATCCGTTCCAGAAGTTCCACGTCGTTCCACGCTCGTTCGGCAAGAGTCTCGGCCATCCGGTTGAAGACCGGTTCGATCTCCTGGAGGTTGTCATCCTTCCGGAGTCTTACCCGGGCGGAGAAGGTTCCCCTCCGGATTTCCTCCATCCGGTTGCAGATGTTGACCGCGGCGCCGGCGGTTTTATGGCTCTCCAGGAGGCTGACCAGAAAGACGCCTACCATGAAGACCAGGGAGGCGAGGAGCACCAGGGTGAACTGGACCTGGTCCTGGCCTTGCATGTACTCCTTGAACTCCGGCGCGACCGAAAGGGCGGCCTCGGTGTCTTTCATGGAACTGGTCAACAGGCTGAAATTCAACAATACCAGGAGGACCAGCATCATGCTGACCGTAAGGAGCGCCACCTTGAATTGATAGCGGCGGTTGACCAGGAAACGCCGTCTCCGCCCCTTGGAGCGTTTTCGTGGCTCGATTCCGGCAACGGATTCGGTTTTTTGTTCGCTCATCGAGGCACCTCGCCGCGGATCAGGCAGGCCGATCCGTTTGAACAGGTTCAACTCCATGGATAATGCCGGCGGAGGAAAGGGTCAAGGGGTGGCCGGAGCCCGAGGATCCGCGCCGTGGCCGCCCCGGAAGGACGGCGGAGGGGTTTTCCCCTCCACCAGCCGCCCGCGCCGGGGAAAAAACAAGATATTTGCAAAAAAACTTGGAAAAAGGTTAGGATTAATCTTGGATTCGACGCCGGATCGGCGCCGGATCGGAGGAACGGAATGGAGAGCAAAGTGGTCGTCCATATGAAGGACGGCGGGATCTACAAAGGGGTCACCCAGGATTTCGATGAAAATCGAGACCGCTTCTACCTCCTCCCTGCCGAAGGGGGCGGGGTACCGGTCCGAATCGTCCTCGAGAACATGAAGGCGATGTTCTATGTCAGGGATTACATCGGAAATCGGAACTTTGTTCCCCCCAAGTCCCACCTGGACGCGATGGAGAGCTCCCGGAAGGTAGTTCTGGTGTTTCAGGACGGGGAGGAGCTGTGGGGTACGAGAACCGATCTGTCCGAAGAGGGAAGCGGATTCTTCTTTTATCCAACCGACAAGGAAGATAATAATATCCGCATATTCGTTGTTCGTTCGTCGCTCAGGGAGATGAGAGTCATCGAGTGAGCGGTTTTCCCGCGGCCGGCCGCAGGCATCGGTCGCGGGTAAGGAAGAGGAGCTTAACGTGAACAAAGCTGAACTGGTTGACAAGCTTTCGGCGAAGACAGGCATGTCCAGCAGCGAGGCCCGAAACGTCGTAGACGCCATTTTCGATCCCAATCCGGAGGTCGGCCTGATCGTCTCCGAATTGAAAAACGGCGGGAAAGTGGCGATCAGCGGTTTCGGTACGTTCGAGGCGCGCCAGAGGAAAGCCCGGCAGGGCAGGAATCCTCACACCGGCGAGCCGATCGATATCCCGGCCACACGCGCTCCCGCGTTCAAAGCCGGCAAACCGCTCAAGGAATCTCTCAAAGGCTGAAATGGAACCCTGACCCGGACGCGACCACCGAGCGGGGTTGCGTCCGGGGAATCCGGCGGACGCGATGGCCAGAAAAAAGCGGTCCAGGCGGAAAACCGGCCGGGGAAAACGATCCGGTCGGTTTCGCGGCTGGTTCCGTCGGCTGGCCCCGTTTTTTGTCATAGCGGCGGTGATCTCCGCCGGTGTTTTCCTGTATCTCTACGTCGAGGTGACCCACCGGTTCGAGAACCGGCTCTGGGATTTTCCTTCCGGCATCTATTCCGCTTCCCTCTCCCTTAGCCCGGGAGAACGGTTCGATCCGGACGCACTGGTCCGCAGGCTGGACCGGTGCGGATACGGGCGGTCGGCGAAAGAGCCGGTTCGGCCTGGCCAGTATCGGCGGACCGACCGGGCGCTGGAAGTCTGTCTCCGTCCCTTCCAGGCCCCTTCCGCCGATTTCGGCGTTCGCTGGCGGCGGATCCGTTTCCGGGAGGGCCGGGTGACCGCCATCGAAGGCCGGGCCCGGGAAAGCCGCCGCCGGGTCGTTTTCGAGCCGGAACTGCTGGCGACCCTTCATGGACCGGAACGGGAGGACCGGGAAATCCTGATGTACGAGGATGTCGAGCCCCGGTTCCTGAGCGCGGTTCTCGCCGCCGAAGACGCCCGGTTCCGGGAGCATTCCGGTGTCGATTTCCTGGCCGTCGGCCGGGCCGCCCTGGCGAATCTCCGGCATGGAAAAATCGTCCAGGGCGGGAGCACGATCACCCAGCAGACGGTCAAGAACCTCTACCTCGGGAATGAGCGGACCTGGTGGAGAAAAATCCGGGAAATCCCCATGTCCTTGATCCTGGAGATGAAATACTCGAAAGAGAGGATTTTCGAAGTCTACCTGAACGAGGTTTACCTGGGACAGAGGGGAAGCGAGGCGATCTGCGGTTTCCAGTCCGCCTCGCGCTTCTATTTCGGCCGGGATCTTTCGGATCTCACTCTTTCCGAACAGGCGATCCTGGCCGGCTTGATCCGCAGCCCGGGGAGGCTGAATCCGTTCCGCCATCCGAAAGCCGCCCTCGCCCGCAGAGACCAGGTGTTGCAGGCGATGGTAAACAAAGGGTGGCTGACCGGGGAGGAGGCGACCCGTGCATCGAGGGAGCCGCTACACCTCGCCAGCGGGGAGAAAGGCTTCCACAAGGCCCGGTACCTGGTCGATTTCGTCCGGAAAGACCTGGGACGGTTCTACGATGAAGAGGTCCTGGAACAGCAGGGGTTGAAAGTGTTCACCACCTTGGACACCCTGCTGCAGGAGAGAGCCGAAACGATTCTGAGGAAACGCCTGGTCCGGTTGGAGAGGGAGCGCCCGGGGCTCCGGCCCACCGGGGACAAGGCGGCCCTGCAGGGGGCGGTTCTTTTCACGCGGCCGCTGACCGGCGCCGTGGAGGCGATGGTGGGCGGCCGGGATTACCGGGACACCCAGTTCAACCGGACCGTACAGTCCCACAGACAGCCAGGATCCTGTTTTAAGCCGTTCGTCTACCTGGCCGGCTTCGAATCGGCCATCGCCCGACAACCGGGAGGACTCACGCCCGGAACGGTCCTGGAAGACGCGCCTCTCAGCCTCCGAAGCGACGGAAAGGAATGGTCTCCCAGGAATTATGAGAGAACCTACCGGGGAAAGGTGACCGTCCGGGAGGCGTTGGAGGAGTCGATCAACGTTCCGGCGGTTCGGGCCGGACAAAGGGTCGGTTTCGACCGGGTAATCGAGACGGCCCGGCGCTGCGGAATCCGAAGCCGGCTGGCTCCCTGGCCTTCTCTGGCGCTGGGGTCCCAGGAGGTCACCATGATGGAAATGGCCACTGCCTACGGCACGCTGGCCAACGGAGGGCTCCGGGCCAAGCCCAGGATCGTGGAGCAGGTCTGGAACGCGTCCAACAAGCCGTTGCAGGAGCGTGAGGTCGATCTCCACCGGGCGGTGGACTCCCGTTCCGCCTGGTTGATCAACAACATTCTCCAGGGGGTGATCGACCGGGGGACGGCCCGGTCGTCCCGGGCGCTGGGATACCGGGGAGAGGCGGCAGGGAAAACCGGAACCACCGACGATACCCGGGACGCATGGTTCGTCGGGTATACGCCGGACCGGCTGGGCGTCGTCTGGGTCGGCTATGACGACAATCGGAAGACCGGCCTGACCGGAGCGACCGGAGCGCTTCCGATCTGGGTGGAGATCGAAGCCGGCTTCGAACAGGGCGTCACCACCCGGTTCCGCCGTCCCTCCGGAATCGTTCGCCGGAGGATCGACCCTGAAACCGGTGAACTGGCGACACGAAGATGTCCCCGGAGGGTGCAGGAGTATTTCGCGGCCGGCACCGAGCCGGAACGGTCCTGCACCGTCCACGGAGGAAAGCGGAAACGGTGGTTCCGGAAGCTTTTCGGGCGAGGATAGACGGCGAGGGGAGGATCGCCGTATATTCAAGTGGTATGAAACGTGATTCCAGGAATCGGCGGGAGTCCCGGGGGCTGACCTATCTGGAGCTGTTGGTGGCGCTGGCCATCATCATGGTTCTCGCATCGGCGGTCATCCCGCTCCATCGCTGGACGGAAAAGCGCAAGAGGGAGACGTACCTTCGCATGCAGCTGGAGACCATGCGGAACGCCATCGATCTGTACAATTCCTATTCGGCCCAGGGCCTCATACAGCAGACCGACGTGGAGCAGATGAATTACCCCACCTCTCTCGAGGAACTGGTGGAAGGGGTGGAGGTGGGCGATCCTTCGTCCCCTCAATCCACCCATGTACAGTTTTTAAGGGCGATTCCCGTCGACCCGTTCACCGGGGAGGCCGAGTGGGGACTGCGGTCGTACCAGGACGATTGGGACAGCGATTCCTGGGGGCGGGAAAACGTTTACGACGTCTACAGTCTTTCCAACCTGCAGGCGCTGGACGGCACCTATTACCGAGATTGGTAAAGGTGGATTTCTCTCGAGATCGAACCCGAAGTCGCGCATGAGAAACCGAACGGGCGCGTACCCTGGATGTTGTCCAACGATTTTTCTTTTTGATAAGTGAAAAAGCCTGTATTTCACTCGAATCCATAGGAAGTTCGATCTTTACACGATTCTCTCAAAACGATAGGATTGCCTTCTTCTGATGCTGTCAGGAGGAGTCAAAAGATCAATTGTTTTTATGGAATAGAGAGGAATTTCGGGAGGATACAAAATATGGCGACCAGAAAAAAACGAAGCGGTAAAGGCGGGAAACGTCAGCTGAACGCTTCGACGAAATCGTTCGTGGACGCAGTGGCGGACGTGGTGCTCGAGAGATTGACGCCGAAGGTTCCGTCCAGGGAAGAATTCCGCGAGCTTCGAAAGCTCCTGCGGGAAGTCGTTCGGAAATCCCGCAGCCGTTCGGCCGGTTCGGGCCGGTCGGTCGGAAGGCCCCGTTCCAATCGCAAATGTGAAATGGCTGGATGTGACCGGCCTCATGTCGCTCAGGGTCTCTGTTCCCGCCACTACCAGGCCAAGCGAAGGAAAGCGGAAACAAAGAAAAGCCGCAAAAAGAAGCCGGTCCGCAGGAAAAGAACGTCCCGGTAAGTCCCATTCACGCGTTCAAGAAGAAACGGCCGCCGAAATCTGCCGTTTCTTTCGATGTCTACCGGTGGTGCCGAAGGCGAGACTCGAACTCGCACGGGGTTGCCCCCGCCGCCCCCTCAAGACGGTGCGTCTACCAATTCCGCCACTTCGGCATTCGTACAGCCGGGACCCGATTATAGTCGGCCCCGGTGAACGCGTCGAGGTCGTGAACCACTACTGGCCGGGTTCAGGTTGTGGCGCGTTCTCTCCCGGCGTTTCCGGCGCCGGCGTCTCGGCGGGGTTTCCCGGTTTCGCCGGAGCCGACTGTTCCGCCGGTTCCACCGAGTCCAGGGCGGTCCCGCCGGAGGTTCCCTTGGAAGAAAGGATCGAAAGGCTGAGGGAGGTGATCATGAACAACACGGCGGAAATCGTGGTGACCTTGGACAACACCGTCGCCGCTCCCCGGGCGCCGAACGCCGTCTGGCTGCCTCCTCCGCCGAAAGCGCCGGCCAGGTCGGCCCGCTTCCCCGACTGGAGGAGGACCACCAGGACCAGGATGGCCGAAACGATGACGTGAATGGCGACGATGATCGGATACAGCATAAGAGTCCCCAGAAAAATGACAGAGAAAAACCGCCAAAAGGTACCATATGAACAGGAATCCGGCCAGATGATCTCCTGGCGGAGACTGTCCGGCCCGGATCAGCGCCGGGCCGCTTCCACGATCGCCAGGAACGATGCGGCCTGCAACGCCGCCCCCCCGATCAACCCGCCGTCCACATCCGGGAGGGCGAAAATTTGCTCGGCGTTTCCCGGTTTGACCGACCCTCCATAGAGAATTCGCGTTCGTACCGCCATCGCTTCATCGAAGAGATCGGCCAGGCTCCGGCGGATCCGGCTGTGGACCTCTTGGATCTCGTCCAAGGTCGGCGTCCGTCCCGTGCCGATAGCCCAGACCGGCTCGCGCCCCAAAACCGCCTCCACACCTCCCCCCCCGGTCCCGCCACGTGGTCTCTCCGCGAC